>CAIMWF010000001.1 GCA_903845055.1 uncultured Bacteroidales bacterium
CCGGAAGAAAACATTTTTTCATAAGTCTGTGTTTGGTTTGCCGGGCAAAGGTCACGAATTTGTTCCATATTTCAAAACCCCTCATTCGTCATTCGTCACTCGTCATTCGTCACTCCCTGTATGGCAGCGTGAATGTAAATGTGCTGCCGAAGCCCGGGGTGCTGGTGACATGGATGGTGCCCTTGTTCTTGATAACAAACTCGTGGCAAAGAATCAGTCCCAGCCCGGTTCCGGTTTCATTTGCAGTCCCTTTCCCTATGGTCCGCTGTTCGATGTTGAACAGGTGTTTCTGAACGGACGGGGTAATGCCCATGCCATTGTCCTGGACATAAACCTGGATGGTTTCATGGTCCTGCTGTTTCAGCCCGACGGTGATTGTCCCCTCGGCGAAGGTAAATTTAAGTGCATTGGATATCAGGTTCCTGATAACGGTACTGATCATGTTGCGGTCGGCAAACACACGGTGGTTCCCGGTAACCCGGTTTACCAGGGATATATTCTTGGTGCGCGCTGCGGTATCATAGAGGGCGACATTATCGGCAATGACATCTGCTATGTTAAAAATAGCCGGTTCAAAGGGGAGGCTGCCACGCTGAGCCCTGGCCCATGTTAACAGGTTTTCAAGCAGGTTGATTGTTCTCAGGGAGGCCGATTTCAATTGCAGCAGCATATTCAGCCGTTCCTGTTCGGTGAAGTCAGAATCATCGCTTGTAAGCAGGTCAAGGAAGCCAAGGATGGCGTTGAAAGGGTTTCGCAGATCGTGGGCAATGATGGAAAAAAAGCTGTCTTTGGCTGCGTTGCTTTCCTTCAGCTGCATTTCCGATTTCCGCAGTTCTTCAGTCTGCAACCTGACCTGTTCCTGCAATTGATTCTTGTACCGGCTGATCAGGATAAACCTGCCGGAGATGATGATCATCCCCGCGATGATGAGGGCGCTAAGCGTAAGGAACCACCAGCGAAGCCAGAAGGGTGGCAGTATGGTAATGGTTCCCGAGGCAACGGGATCGCTCCAGATTCCAAGCGAGTTTGCAGCCTTCAGGTAAAAACGGTAGGAACCCGGGCTGAGGTTGTTGTAGATGAACAGATTGTTGATGTAAGGTACGGGGTTTGACCAGCCCGTGTCGAAACCTGCCAGGTAATACCTGATCAGGACCTGCCGTTCGTTGATTAGGGAGATGACACGGGCGTGAAAGGAGAGATCGTTCAGATCATAGTTCAGAACGGCTCCCGAAAGGCGGTCAAGGGTGTCTTTGCCCACCATGATCTGCTGCATGCAGACCTTGGGTGGAGGGACCTCGCCGGGTTTGTAGTCCAATTCAGGGCGGAAAACGGTAACACCGTTGTTTGTCCCGAACCAGACATGGTTCCTTGCATCGATGATGCCGGCAGCCCGGTTAATGTCCTGCCCTGAAAGACCGTCGTTTACGGTAAAATGGTCCAGTGTGTTGCCGTTCCAGCGGTATACCCCGTTATCAGCCCCGAACCAGAGGTTCCCGCCGTGGTCTTCCATAATGAGGTATACCGGCCGGTTGATCATGAGCCCTTTATGGTCAACCCGTTTGAGTTCCTTTCCGGTCAGAAGGTAGAGGCCGGCTGCAGTTCCTGTCCATTGCCTGTTCTTTGAATCGGTGAAAAATGCAAAAACGTTGTTGGCCAGCGGATTGTCCGCCGCCGTCGCAGATGAAAGTTCATTGCCTTTAAGGATGATCAGTCCGGAGGTGATGGTGGCCATGAAAAGGGTTCCGTCTTTGTCAGATATTATTTTGCGAACGGTATGGTTGTATTTGGTTCCCAGGTCCATTTTATTAAACCGCCCGTTGCCGTAACGGAACAACCCGTGGGTTGTCCCTGCATACAGATCTCCCGAAGGCATGACAGCTACCGTGTAGGCGGTCCCGGTAAGCCCCTCTTTTTCACGATACCAGGTGACATGCCGGTTTTTGTCGATGCTGGCGATGCCCAGCGAACTGACCGCCATCCAGAGCATGCCTTTTCCATCCTTTTGCAGATCGAGCACCCTGGTCTCGTAATTGCCTTCATGCCTGACCTGGTTCACCACCAGCGGGGTCATGGTCTTCCCGTCAAAAAAGGTAAGGGCCCCGTCGTGACCGAAAACATACCTTCCCGGACTCATTTCGATGGCTGATGCTACCTCGTTGCTGCAGAGCCCGTCCTTATCGGTATAACTGGCAAAACGCTGCGAAGGTATCTTCGTGATACCGCGATAACCGGTTATCCAAACATTCATTTCCCGGTCAACCAGCACGGATGTACCCCCTTCGGAGATAAGCCCGTTGTTCCGGGTAAGCTCGTCCATGGTGTTGGCAGATGGCGTATATGAAAATACCTTGAACGAGTTGCCGAAATATATCTTTCCGTTCCGTCCGGCATGCATGAAACAGTGACGCCCCAATCCATTTACCGGTAATATGAATCCGGAGGTGACGATGGAAAATTTGCCGCCCGTGAGGGACCCAAGCCAGCCGTCACCAAGCAGCCAGAGTGTTTTTCCTTTACGTTCCATGGCAACTATATTCCCTGTTAGCTGGGGGGAAGCCGGATCATGAACAGGTTTGATAACGCCTTTATCGAGCATGGCAAGACCCTTTTCAGTCGCTATATAAACGAGTCCTTCAAATTCCCTGATGCTATTGACCATGTTGTCCTGGAGCCCATTCAATTTTGTATACTGGGTCCACCGGTTTTCCCTGCAAACAATGAACCCCTGGTCTTCAGTCCCGGCCAGCATGACCGGTGCTCCATGGTCGTAGAAAACATCGAGGGAGGTGTAAGTCGCTTTGAATTCTGCGGTTAAATTGGTGGATGGAGCAATATTCTTCCACTTTGTACCGACGAGTTTGGAGAAAAAAATCGTTCCGCTTTCGGGAAGAGCCCACAACGTTTGTTTTTCGTCGATGAAAAGGCAGGCATAGCTTGATGAACGCAAACCATCGGTAACATTGTAATTTGAAAAACCGGAGCCGTTATAGGACGAAATTCCCGACCGGCGTCCGATCCATATAACGCCCGCAGTATCCTGGACCATGCCGAATGCCATGGAACTGGCCAGACCGTCGGTCTCGGTATAGGTCATCGCCTGGTACCTCTGGCCCATGCCTCCCCCGCAGGTCAGGGATAATACCAGGACAAGCAGCGCAATAAACCTGGTAACGGCCAGAGGGGAGGTTCCTGTTTTCATAAACGCGTTTCGGTATCAAAACTACGATAATTACAGGAAACCATCAGCATTGCCCGGCTAAAATAGGTATTTTAATTCCGCTTACCACCACTGACAACCATCTGTTCAAAAAGCAAAACCCGGAGCATTCCGGTTTGGATGCGCTCCGGGTTCTGGTAAATTCCGAAGCATGAAGCTTGGATTGTATCAGGCCAGAATTAGCGGCATGCCTGAAGCCGGTTGATTTGTGACAATCCGGGTCATTATGCTTGTTTTGCAAGTTCAACGTTCATCAGGAGTTTCACCTCGTCGCCTACGACCATGCCGCCGGCTTCGGTTAATGCATTCCAGTGAAGTCCGAACTCCTTGCGGTTGATCTTCCCGGTGAGTTCAAATCCTGCCTTGGTATTGCCATACGGGTCGCCGGCAATTCCCCCGAATTCAACATCGAGTTCCACAATCCTGGTAATGCCCCTGATGGTAAGATCTCCTGACACGATAAACCCCAGACGGCCGCCCTGTTTGAAACCGGTTGAAACGAAGGTGAGTTTCGGATGGTTGGCAGCGTCGAAAAAATCAGCCGATTTCAGGTGGCCATCGCGGTCGGGCTGGTTCGTGCTGATGCTATCGACATCTGCTGAAAACTCAACAGTGGCCCCGGTGAAATCATCCCCGGCAGAGATGACCTTGCCTTCGAAACGGTCGAATGCCCCGGTTACGCTTGAGATTACAAGGTGCTTTACCTTGAAGTGAATTTCACTGTGCATCGGGTCGATGACCCAGGTTGTTTTTGCTGTTGATTCCATTACTGTAAAAGATTAAAATTAGAAATTCCGTTCTGGGTTTTTTCTTTGAATTTTGAGTTGCAAAGGTATCCCCGTGATGGTTGCCCCCAAATGGCAAAATCATGGCATTCATGGTAAAAATGAAGGATAGGGTCAGAAAGGATGCGTTTCCCTGAACTGAACCAGCGACTGGCCGGTGGTGCTTTTAAAGAATTTGCTGAAATGCGACGGATCGTCGAACCCCAGGTCAAACCCGATCTCCTTGCCGCTTTTGACGGTAAAGAGCGACATTCTTTTAGCTTCGAGGATCAGCCGGTGCTGGATGTAATCCTTGGCCGGGGTGTTGATGGTCGATTTTATGACTTCGTTCAGGTAATTGGGAGAAACATTGAGCGCCATGGCGTAATTTTTCACCTGGTGCCATTCGTGGAAGTGCGATTCGACTGACTGTTTGAAACGCTGCACCAGGGTTCGCCCCACCTCAGCCTCCTGGCTGATGCCGGGAGGCGGGAGGGTGCAGCTGCCATTGCATTCGATCAGGAAAAGTTTCAGCCAGGCGCCGATGGTCTCGAATTTCATCTCGTCGTCACCCTCAAACGCCGCTTTCATGTTGCCTGCATATTCACGGAGCCTGCCGTCCATGGCTTCACTGACGGGGAGCGGCGGGGTTTCATCGCTGTCGCGGAACAACTTCAGGTTGGAAATGAAATCTTCCCGGATACTGTTCTTCCTGAGAAATTCAGGGGTGAAGAGGATAATGATACCGGTCGGGTCCGGATCGGCCAGGAGCTGGTGGACCTGGCTCGGGCTGACAAAGAAGACATGCTGCGGGAGGATCGGGTATTCTTTGAAATCGATGATGTGCGAACCCGTCGCCGTGAAGGACCATATCACCGAGTAATAGTTGTGCCTGTGCGGCTCTTCCACGATCCCGCCCTGTTCGTCAACCATCTCTTCCATAGCCTTGATGACAAAGGAGGTTGGTGTTCCCTCGAAGATAAGATCAAGATTGTATATTTTCTGCTGCATATAAGGTTTATCCATTGCCGGATCTTTCAGGTTGACCGACCGGCCCTCCGGGAGCCGATGATCAAAGTTACTTATTATTTCCATAAAGGGGAAACCAATCTGCAAATCGTGTCCGGGTGCCTGGCTGACCCCCCGGCGAGATCCCCCGGATATGTTCCATTTACTTATTATTTACGTAGATACGTAAACCACTCGTTTTATTTTCCTATCTTTGCAGCGGCTTTTGAGTATTCATAGATCCACAAGGCAAGCCTTTCTGTCGTTATTACCTCCTCGAAGTTGTATCGCCGCCGGTTCCTTCACGTGATTGAAACTTAAAATCACCAGAATACAATCTTTATTCACTGAAACAGCATGAATTATCCTTCGTTACGGGATCATGCAAATGGTGAGGGTAATTAACGGATATTCCATATGTCCAAATTATTAAAAATTAATTTTATCATATGAAAAACATTTTTGTATCAAATTTGAGTTTCAGGATCAACGATGAAGATCTGAAACAGGCTTTTACCGACTATGGAGCCGTCACTTCTGCGAAAGTTATCAAAGACAATTTTTCAGGAAGGTCCAGAGGATTCGGTTTCGTGGAAATGACCAACGATGAAGAGGCTTTAAAGGCCATTGAGGAATTGAACAATGCCGAATTCGATGGCAAAGTGATGACTGTTTCGGAAGCACGTCCGAAAACCGACCGTAAACCCGGCGGATTTGGCGATTCACGTGGCGGCGGCAGCGACTCCCGCGGGGGTAGCGGCGGCGGTTATGGCGACAAGTCACGCGGCGGTTTCAAAAAAAGATTTTAACCAGGGATTAGCTTTTTCCATCCTGAATTCGTAGGTGCCTCCGGATTTTTTCATAATATTGTTATGGAAAAACCAGGCACTTATGAATAAGCATATTTTCTTCCTTTTTCTTGCCTGTTTTTTTCTCCCACCCGCTTTTTCCCAGACACGCCCCGACGACATCCATGCAGATGCGGTAGCCCATGCTGCGCCCGACTCGGCCGGCAATTCCATCCTTTCCCTGTCAGGTTATTTCAACGCAAACCTCACGACCAGCCGCGACCTGGTCAGGGCATTCTATTACTGGACCGCCACCAATATTTCCTATGATGTCGAGAACATGTTTACCTTCAGGTCCGATAATGACCCGGGTAAAATAATCATGCGCACGCTCACAGGGCGGAAAGCAGTTTGCGAGGGCTATTCGGATCTTTTTCACGAACTGTGCGAAAGTGCAGGCATCGAAAGCTATGTCGTGCTCGGCTATACAAGACAGAACGGCCAGGTGGTAGCGATCAACCATGCCTGGGTGGTTGCCCGCATTGATAGCGGCTGGTATTTTTTCGACCCCACCTGGGCCAGCGGAGCGATCATCAACGGGAATTTCACCCGTAAATTCACCGGCGAATATTTTATGGTTAAGCCGGCGATCTTCATCAGGACGCACATGCCCTTCGACCCGGTATGGCAATGTTTGTACTGTCCGTTGAATTCCGCCAACTTCGCCCGGGGAGTCATGCCGAAAACCGATACCTGCAGGTTCTTTTCCTTCCCCGACACCATCGCGGCATATGAGACCCTTCCCCGGAGCGGCAAATCTGCCGCCACCCTCCGTCGCGTTCAGCAAAACGGGGTCACCAACAACTCCATATTCGAATACCTCCGGTATTTGCATCAAAATGTCGAAATCGACCGGGCAAATCTCCAAAATGAGCTGCAAAACCAAAAGGTAAACAGGTTCAATGAGGCGGTGAACCATTTCAATGCCGCTTCACTGCTGTTCAACGAATATATCGATTACTGGAACCACCAGTTCAGACCGCCCCGTCCCGATGCCAGGATCCGGAATATGATCGATACCTGCAACTACCATCTTGCATCCTGCAGGAAGATACTCGATGAACTTGTTCCGCAGGAGGAATCCCTGAGGCAAAATAAGGAGATGCTTCAGAAATCGCTCAGGGAAAACCAGAAACATGTGGATGATCAGGAGGCCTTTCTCAGGGATTATTTTGCAACCTCAAAAGCTTACAGGCCCTCCCTCTTCAGAAAATACACCTGGATGGGGATCCCGGTGAAGTGAGGGAGGATTGGCCGGAAGCCGATACGGACCTTGCTGCCGGCCTATTGTCACTTGTCATTCGTCATTTTCACAAGATCTGTTACAAAGTATAATATTTTAAAACCTCCTTTCCCCATGAAAAAGCTCCCTTTCTTTATCGTTCTCACAACCATGCTGGTATTCAGTGGCACGATGGTTTTCCTTGCGCATCGCGGTGGCAGCCGGCAGGGGATGATGGTTGTAAGCCCGGCGTACCGTGCCTATGTGCAGGCTTTCACCTCGGGGATCGTGTCCACCAGGTCGGTCATCCGGGTGAGGCTTGCTGACGATTTTGCCGACACGGTATCGTTCAATGTGGCTGTTAAGGAGAACTTTTTCAACTTCAGCCCCGCCATCAAAGGTAAAACCACATGGAGCGACAGCCGGACGATTGAATTCAGGCCTGATGAAAAACTGCCCCAGGGGCAGCTATATACCGCCACTTTTGCATTATCACGCCTCCTTCCGGTTCCCGACTCCCTGAAAAACATGCTTTTCCAGTTCCGGACCATGCTGCAGGAAACAGAGGTGGAGGTGGACAACCATAAGGCCTATTCACATGCAAACCTATCGCGGGAGCACCTGAACGGCATGCTCCGAACCTCTGATGTTGCGGATGATGCGCTGGTTGAAAAGGTGCTCACGGCAAAGCAGGACGGACGGTCCCTTCCAATTCTTTGGAACCATGACCCAAAAACCAGGGTGCACAATTTCCAGGTTGATTCGGTTCGGAGGAACAACAATGCCGGTGAGGTAAAACTGGATTGGGACGGCGCTCCCATTGATTCAAAAACCACGGGAAGTCTCGTAACAGTCATCCCTGCACTCGGAGATTTCCGGGTCTTGTCTGTAAAGAGTCTTCAGGATGCCGGTCAAACGGTTCAGGTGCAGTTTTCCGACCCGCTGAAACCCGACCAGGGGCTCGAAGGTCTCTTCAGGGTGGGCAAATTCCATTATCCCCGATATGCGATCGAAGACAACCTGTTGCTGATTTACCTTCCCGAAACGCAGGACCGTAAATTGAGGCTCACCCTCGAGCCGGCAATCAGGAACATCGGCCGCCTCGAACTCGGGAAAAGGGTGGAGGAGGACATCCTGGTCGACAATACCAAACCCGGCGTCAGGTTTACGGGTGATGGTGTGATCCTGCCGGGGACCAACGGCATGCTGCTTCCCTTCGAGGCGGTGAATCTCAACAGCGTTGATGTAAAGGTGATCCGGATTTTTGAAAAGAACATTCTCCAGTTCCTGCAGGTTAATGAACTCAACGGTACTTCCGAACTGACGCGGGTTGGAAGGGTAGTGCTGAAAAAGACCATCCCGCTTTCGGGGGTGACCGATTACGCGAAATGGAACCGTTATTCCATCGATCTTTCAAAACTGATGCAGACGGAACCGGGGGCTATCTATTCGGTCTTCCTTGGATTCCGGAAAAATTATTCAACCTACCCGGGCTGCAGGGCCGATTCGGTGAAGTCGGGCGAATCCGGCATGATGACCATCGGGGACCCGGAGGCAGAAAATGAGACAAACTGGCGATATTACAGCAGCTATTCCGAAGATGAGGACAATGGCGAAGGCTGGCAGCGTTATGTCTGGAATGAGCGCAACGACCCCTGCAAAGCATCCTACTATTTCAACAGGACCATCAGCCGGAACGTGCTTGCCTCCAATCTTGGGATCATTGCCAAATGCGGAAGCGACGGGAATTATCACGTATTTGTAACCGATATTGCCACAACCAAACCACTTTCGGGGGTGGAAATCGAATTCTACAATTACCAGCTGCAGGTACTCGCAAAAGCCACGACCGACGCTGACGGGAAGGCGGTGGTTGCCGTGACCAAACGACCCTTTGTGCTCGTGGCGAGGAACGCGAAGGAATCGGGATACCTTAAACTCGCCGATGGCAATGCGCTTTCGCTCAGCATGTTCGATGTAAGCGGGGAACCGGTGCAGAAGGGGATCAAGGGTTTCATCTACGGTGAACGGGGCGTTTGGAGGCCGGGAGACTCCATTTTTCTCAGCTTTATCCTGGAGGATAAAACCCGCAAGCTCCCCGAACACCACCCGGTCTCCTTCTCGCTGTACAATCCTTCGGGGCAGATGATCACCCGGCTGGTAAGGACCAACCCCCTGAATGGATTTTACAGGTTCAGCGTGGCAACGCCGCCGGATGCAACAACGGGAAACTGGCTTGCAAAGGTAGGCGTAGGAGGGGTCGATTTCCAGAAAACGCTGAAGATAGAAACGGTCAAGCCGAACCGGCTGAAGATCAATTTCGATTTCAAGACAGAGGTGCTGGTAAAGGATGAAGTCCCGGCTGCCATGCTGCAGGCCACCTGGCTCACAGGAGCCACGGCGCACAACCTGCGTGCAAAGGTGATGCTGACCCTTTCGAAATCGGTGACTGCATTTAAAAATTATCCCGGTTACGTGTTCGACAATCCAACCGCCGGGTTTGCCGCCGAGAACATCACGGTGTTCGATGGCCGGCTCGATGCAGGTGGCAAGACCCTGGTGACCCCGAAGATCCATGTGACCAACATCGCTCCCGGTGCGCTCAAGGCGAGTTTTGAAACAACCGTCTTTGAAGATGGCGGTGATTTCAGCATAGACCGTTTTACCATCCCCTATTATCCTTACCAGTCCTATGCCGGCATCAGCGTACCGTTGGCATCCTCCGGCGACCGGGTGCTCTATACCGATAAAACCTACGATATCAGCCTGCTGAATGTCAATGCCCGCGGGCAGCTAATCCCTTCGAACCGGTTGAAGGTGGAGGTGTTCAAACTCGAATGGCGGTGGTGGTGGGACGATTCGGAGGCCGGGTCGGCCGACTTTATCTCCACCTCCTACATCAGGCCCTTCGATTCGGCTACGGTTAAAACCGTCAACGGAAAGGGCACCTTCCCATTCCAGGTGGGGTACAACGAATGGGGCCGATACTTGGTCAGGGTGACCGACCGGGCTTCGGGTCATGCCGCCGGGAAGGTGGTATATGTCGACTGGCCCGGATATTACCGGATGCCGGGCGGTGAAAAACAGGCGGCGGCCATGCTGACGCTCACCACCGCAAAAACCCAGTACAGGGTGGGTGAAAAGGTTGATGTTACACTGCCGGCTTCGCCCGACGGCAGGGCATTGGTGACGGTGGAAACCGGGTCGAAGATACTGAAATCATGGTGGGTGCCCACCTCGAGGGGAAGCACGGTGATCTCTTTCGACGCTACCGGGGAGATGGCCCCCAACTGCTACGTTTATGTGACATTGATCCAACCGCATGCACAGGTGAAGAACGACCTCCCGATCCGGCTGTACGGCGTGATCCCGGTAAAGGTTGAAGACCCCGAAACCTACCTGAAACCGGTCATTACCATGCCCGGGGAACTGGTGCCGGGGAAAAATGCCAGCATCCAGGTGAGGGAGGCCGGCGGGAAGGCCATGACCTACACCCTTGCCATGGTCGACGACGGTTTACTCGACCTGACAAGGTTTAAAACACCCGATGCATGGTCGGCTTTTTATGCCCGGGAGGCCCTGGGGGTTAAAACCTGGGACATGTTCGACATGGTCATGGGGGCTTTCAGCGGGGAACTCCAGCGGATTCTTAGTATCGGCGGTGACCAGGAGGCTTTGAACAGGGGCGGGCTCAAGGCCAACCGTTTCAAACCGATGGTGAAATTCCTGGGTCCGTTTGAACTGAAAAAGGGGCAAACCGCGAAACACAACTTCATCATGCCCGAATACATCGGATCCGTCAGGGTGATGGTGGTTGCCGGCCAGGATGGCGCCTACGGAAAGGATGAAAAGACCGTCCCGGTTAAAAAACCGCTGATGGTCCTGGGAACCCTCCCCAGGGTGCTGGGGCCGGGTGAATCGGTCAGGCTTGCGGTTAACGTGTTTACCATGGAAAAATCGATCAGGAACGTGAAAGTTGAACTGTTTGTCAACGAGCTACTGTCCGTTAAGGGAGGAAACAGCCGGCAACTCACCTTCAATGAGATCGGCGACCAGCTGGCAACTTTCGATCTTGGGGTCGAAAATGCCACCGGGATCGGGAAGGTACGGATCGTAGCGACCAGCGGGAATGAAAAATCGGAACATCTCATCGAGATCGATGTCCGCAACCCCAACCTGCCGGTGACCGACGTTTTGGAAAAGGTTATCCAGCCGGGAACCACCTGGACCACGGAGTTTATGGCCAGGGGAATC
>CAIMWF010000002.1 GCA_903845055.1 uncultured Bacteroidales bacterium
GACAACGGAACCATCACAGGCTCCACGGCTGCCAACACCACTGTTGATCGCTTCATCAACGCCTGGACCGACAACAACCATGGGTGGCACCTGCTCTCATCACCGGTGGCGGTACAGGCCATTCAGCCCAATTTTGTGCCATCCCCGCCGGATAACCTGGAGGATTTCTACGCATGGGACGAGGTGAACGGATGGTGGTTCAACTCAAAAGATCCGGGGCTGGGCTGGGTTTCAACCTTCGATGCCAGTTTCGTTCCCGGGAAAGGCTACCTGGTGGCCTACCAGTCGGATGTTACCAAGACATTTGCCGGAACGCTGAATGTAGCCGACGTGTCCGAATCAGGGCTTACTTTTACCAGTCCCGGCCCCTATGCCGGCACCGGCATCGACCCGGGATGGAACCTGCTGGGCAACCCCTTCCCCAGCGCCATCACCTGGAATACCGCAGGCTGGTCGCTCTCGAATATTGCGGCGATCGGAAAGGTTTGGGTTGAATCAAGTGCAAGTTATACAGACCTGGATGTGCTGAGCGGCAGCGTGATCCCCGCCATGCAGGGATTCATGGTCAACGTGACCTCCGGGACCGGTTCGCTCACCATTCCAAAAGCAGCGCGTGTGCACAGTGCACAGGCATGGTACAAAACATCGGCTGATCCGTACATTAAACTTGTCGCACACAACCTCGACGCACAAACCTCGCAGGAGAGTGTCGTACGCTTCAGCGACCAGGCAAATGCCGGCTACGACCCGGCATCCGATTCAAGGTTCCTGCCGGGTTACGCCCCGCAGTTCTATTCGGTGGCCGGAACGGAACACCTGTCGACCAACGTACTGCCGGGAATGGACAACCAGACCACGGTTCCCTTCAATTTCATCAAAACCACCGGCGCCAGCTACACCATCGAGGCTGCACAGATCGACAACATACAGGGGCAGGTCTATCTCACCGACCTGAAACTCAACAAAACCCAGAACCTGAACGACAACCCTGTTTATACCTTCACCGCTGACAGCGGCGACGACCCTGCCCGCTTCCTGCTCTCCTTCGGCCATGTGGGCATCGGAGAAAATACCGTCACCGGCAATACGATCTATGCTTCCGGGAACAACCTGTTTGTCATCAACCCCGGAAAGGCCACCCTCGAGGTCTATAACCTTGCCGGCCAGGAACTGCTGAACGAAGAGATCAGCAACACCGGGCTTTACAAGGCCGGCCTCTCCCTCGCCACCGGGTATTACGTAGTTCGCCTGACCACCGGGACAAAGGTTGAGGTTAAGAAGATATTCATCAAGTTATAAATGATAAAAAGAGATTATATGCAGACCCTTAGAAAAATATTACTTACCCTGGCCTTTTTCATTACCAGCATGTGCATGATGCATGTATTTGCCGATGGACCCATGGACGCTCCGCCCCCACCCCCGGGCGGCGGTCATGGCGGCGGCGGAAACGGGCAGGGGGCGCCCATTGATGGCGGTGTAACCATCCTGATGGCCCTTGGCGCCGGGTACGGTGCGCTGAAACTTTATAAAAGCCGGAAGGAGAAGAAAAACTCTGAAGAAAACAACGACTAAACCCGGAAGTTTCTGCAAAACCGAACGAGGCTGCCCAAACTTAATTGGACAGCCTCGTTCGGTTTTTATCCGTAAAGGAATGCTTAAATATTTACGATTGACGAATTAAGATTGACGATTTGAAGGTTAGCAGGCTTACTGCCTATTGCCTATTGCCTGAGTTTTCGATTACTTCAGGTCCATGATCTTCTTCAACAGGGAAAACAGGTGCTGGGCATTGTCGGTGATGTACTGGGTGTACCGCTGCAGGTTGGGCTTGTCCTTGGTCTCCTGCTTCATCATGGCGGCAATCCCGAGGATGCCCAGCATCGGTTCCCTGATCTGGTTGCTGACATTGTCGAGCAGCGTGTTTTTCAACCGCACCGCCTCTTCGGCCTCCTCTTTCGCCTTCTGTAGCTCAAGGGTGCGTTCCCTGATCTTTTCTTCCAGCTCCTCCTGGTGCTTCAGCAGCCGGTTCTCAAGGCTTTTCTGGTAAACCGCAAGCCGGATGCTCACCAGTGCCTGCTGGATATCGAACGGCTTGATCATGAAGGCATGTGGTTTTGATTTGAAGGCCTCCTCGAATACATCGAGCTGGCTCATGCCGGTAAGGAAGACCAGCGGAAAATCGTATTGCTGCGTGATGATCTGCCCGGCTTCAATCCCGTTCATTTTCCCGGCCAGGGTAATGTCCATCAAAACGATGTCAGGGAATTTTTCGGTGTGCTCAATGTCGGCCAGGTATTTCAACCCCTCTTCGGCCTTCCGGAATATGGCCGTGATCTCAAAATTATATTTCTCCAGCTGGCGCTTCAGGTCATTGGCCAGCAGGAACTCATCTTCGAATATGACAATTTTTACAGCGGACATTTAGGGTAATGTTGCTACAAATATACAATCGTTTACGTATAATTAACCTATCATGAAGAATATTTATTTTCCGGGTTCCCCCAGCTGGCTGTTCCGGATCTCCTCAAGCTGGGCTGCTGTAAGTCCTTCGGGTTCGGTCCCCGCCGACCTGCACAGGAAATAGATCCTGGCCGATTTAGCAAGGATGTCAAGGATGTCGAAAGCCTCATGAAGCGTGTTTCCGACCGCCAGGCATCCGTGCTTTTCCCACAGCACCGCCTTGTGGTTTTCGATGGACTGCAGGGTTAACCGGGCAATTTGCCCGGTGCCGGCCAGGGAATAGGGTACAAAGCCCACACCGCCGGGAACAAAAAGGAGCGTTTCAGGGTGCATGCCCCAGAGCAGGTTGTTGATCGCCGCCTCCGAATTAAAACGCGCGAGCTGCGTGAGGGCGATCAGTTCGGTGACATGGGCGTGCAGCACCGCCTTTTCAGTTGATCCCTGCCGGATCAGCAATTCCTGGACCGCGAGATGGGTCAGTAATTCGGAGGTAGGCATTACTGGTTCCCCATCCTTTTCAAAGCCGGTGAGATGGAAGGAAGTACCCTGACTGCTGATACAGACAAAGCAGAGGTGTCCGGCCGGGTCGGCGGCCATGTCGCGCATGCGGGTACCGGTGCCACTGACAAGGAAAACGGACTGCGACAGGCCGGGATAGCCGGGAGAAAGATCAAAGCGCGGGCAGGCCGAAAACAAAGCCAGTTCCTTCGCATCAAAACAACCGGTGACATTGACCGACAGGTTCCCGGCATTCCGCTCCGCCCAGCCCCGTTCCCAGAGAAAGCCGGACACGAGGGCCACCTGTTTCAATACCGCTTCTACCAGCGGTTTTTTAAATATTTCAACGGCAAAACCGGGCTGTCCTTCCATCTTTTCCATCAGGCTCTTTTTTCTTTAAAAAACTGTCTCAGCAGGGCGCTGCATTCAGCCTCCAGGATGCCCGAGGCAACTTCTGTTTTGGGATGAAGAAGGTTACCCCCCATGGAGAGGAAACCCCGTTTTTCGTCGGGAGCACCGTAGATCAGCCCGCCCAGCTGGGTCCAGAAGGCAGCTCCCGCGCACATGGCGCAGGGCTCCAGGGTTACGAACAGGGTGCATTCATCGAGGTATTTTCCGCCAAGGTACCCGGCAGCGGCTGTAAATGCCTGCATTTCGGCATGGGCGGTAGCGTCGTTGAGCGTTTCGGTGAGGTTGTGCGCCCGGGCAATAATGGTCCGGTTGCATACCACCACGGCCCCAACCGGCACCTCGTCCCTGTCGAATGCCTTCTGCGCCTCCCTGAGGGCTTCGTTCATGTAATATTCGGGGGAGAAAAGGGGATAGGTGTTCATAAGTGACGAGTGACGAATGAAAGTTAATAAAGGATGAGTTTCCTTGTTAAAAGGTTTTTTTCTCCGTTTTTCAGGATTACCAGGCAGGCTCCGCGGTGCTGGTTTTCAAGGCTGACTTTCCTGGTATAGTTCCCGGCCGGGGCGGTGCCCGATTCGTGGAACAATACCTTTCCCCCGAGGTCGGTCACGGTTAGGTCAACCAGGCCGGGCTGGCCGAGCAGTGCGGAGACTGTGAACATGCCGGTGGAGGGATTCGGGAAAACCGTTGACGTCTGCTCCTGCTGTTCCGTCATCCCCTCGGTGACATCCCAGGTCATGGAAAAAAGCCCGCGGCCATGCGAGGCGGCCAGCACGAGATTGTCGGCCTTGCGGATGGTAAGCATGTCAACCCTCACGTTGGCCATCCCGGTATTGACGGGGAACCATACCACGGGCGAATGGTTGAGGTTGACGCATTCCCAAACCCCCGTTTCGGTTGCAAGCAGCGCCTGGCGGGAATTCGAGGGGTGATACAGTGCCCACCGGATGGGCATGTCGGGAAGGTTGCCCTCGATGTTCGTCCAGGATTGCCCTCCGTTGCAGGTTTGCCATACCGACGGAACACCGTAGTTGGAAAAGGTCACCATCAGGGTATCTGCCGATTTCCCAATCGCGATGGAAGAGATGCTGGCATTGGGGAACGTTGCCGAGCCAATATTGGCCGACACCGGTGTGTTCGACTGGGCTTCCGTGATCCGGAACAATCCTCCTGATTCAGAGCCCACGAAAAGGGTTGATTTTCCGGGGGGAGAGTATGGAGAGTAGGTCAGCGCGGTAAAAAAGACGATACTCCCGGTATTAAGCGGGATGAAATGACCCGACATGCCGGAACTGGTAATGTTGTCGAACCTGACAAGTTCATCATTGTAAGTGCCGATGTAATCGACAGCATTGCAGAAAAGATGTTTTTCCTTGTAATCAAAGTCGGAGGGACTGACAAAGGTCCCGCTTGACCAGTTGCCGGTCACGTTGACAATGCTGCCGTAATGCCAGATGTAGTAATTGTTGTAATAATAGGAGGTCATGGCAAGGTTGGGATCAAGCGCATCGTAAAAGCAGCAGGCCCCGTCGCCGCCGGTAACCATGTCGTTGATGGTGAGGGGATGGCCGCTGTAATAAAGGGTGCCGTTGTCCTGCAGGCCTCCGTAAAACTGCTGCACCCCTGCGGTGGGATTGATGGCGACCGTGTAAAACTGGAGGGTTGAATAGCTTTTATTGTGCTGCTCAAACTGCGGGCTGCCGGTACTCCCGGTTGCCGTGTAAAATACGCCGCCGTCGCTGCCGAAAAGAATCTCGTCGGAAGAGCCGGGTTTGTAAACAATGATGTGCTGGTCGGCGTGAATGTACATGGGACCTCCCCCGTTGTACATCAGCGACCAGTCGGTCACCCTGGACCATGAATTGCCGCCGTCGGTCGAATGGTGAACATCGAGTCCGCCGATATAAAGCGCGTTGGCGTTATTCGGATCGACGCCGATATCAAGAGCGTGCCACGCAATGGTGGCAAAGCTGCTGCCCGAAGTAAGATCGGATGGAAGCGTCTTTTTAACCCACGTAACCCCCTTGTCGCCCGACCTGAGGATATAATCGCAGTAGAAATAGTTAAACCCGTTGACAGGGTTGACGAACCCGTCGGCGATGAGGGCATAAATGACATTGGGATCGGAGGCGGCTGCCGCAAGCACCACCCGCCCGGGGATGTTGTTGCCTGTGCTGGCGAGAATTTCAGCCTGGTATTGGCTGTTCACGACCCAGCTGGTGCCGTTTACAGAGGTGAGCAGCACGGCAGCGCCCTCGCCGTTGAGGTTTGGCCGGGTCCCTACATAAAGTTTGTTGTCGGCGCCCAGTGCGATGTCCGACACGCAATAGGGAACCGTGGACCCGGTGATGTTGGGCAACACCTGCTGCCAGGTGGCGCCGTTGTTGGCCGAACGGAACAATCCGTCCGACGGCAGGCTCTGGTGCTGGGTGCCTTTATAAAGCCCTGAGGCCACCCCGGCGTAAATGACGCTGACGCCGCTTTCAATGCGCACCACGATCCTGGTCACGTAGGCAAATTGTTCGGTCCCGGCAATAAAAGCCCAGGTCTGCCCCCCGTCGGTGCTGCGCATGATCCCGGTGCCCAGGCCGGAACTTTCGCGGTAGGTCTGCATGGCGGTTTCGGCTTCGCCGGTGCCAAGGTAAAAGATCTGCGGGTTGGCCGGATCATAGGCCAGGCAGCGGATGGCCAGGTTGCTCCAGAAATCATTCACGGCGACCCAGGGACTGGTGGCGCTGGTGATGTTGTTGTTGTACCATAATCCGCCGGTTACCCCGCCCGCCCATACTTTTTTATGCGTGGCATCATTGGGGTCGTACATGATGGCCCGCGTACGGCCGCCCATGTCGGAGGGATAGCCCTGCCATTGGATGGCGCTGCCCTGCTTAAGCGCAGCCATGCCCTGCGTGGCCTGCATCGCCTTGACCAGCCGTTCGCGGGGAACAGTGCCTGTAGCGGGATCGAAGGTGGTGAGAAAATCGTGGTATTCGGCAATTCCTGGTTCATCGGCGGAAAGTTCCCCGGTCGCTTCAACCTTCTGATGGTAAGGAGCTTTTTTGTTCAGCGATGCCAGCACAGCCTCAAACCGCTGCCGGCTGAGCTTTCCTTTTTGCCCGGAACGGGTTGACAACATAAAGCCGGTGCCTGTCAGCATCAGCACGATCAATGCCGGGAAAACAATCCTGGCAAGCCCGGTACCTGTGTTTATTTTCATTTTTTTGGGATGTGACCCGGGTGACCGGGTGCAGTGAATGATCTTACAGTTTGTCCTCAAAATTAATACAATTCGTCGCATGGAACGGAACGCCATGGGATTTCTTTTGCAGGAACCGGCAGAAAAAGGTAAATTGTTTTTTATAAAAGGATATCCCTGGCGTCGGGAATGGACTGAAGGAGATCGGTAAGTTCGTAGGCATCGCGCAGGTGGTAGGGACCGATCCGCGTGCGGCACAGGGACGTAAGGTGCGCCCCGAAAC
>CAIMWF010000003.1 GCA_903845055.1 uncultured Bacteroidales bacterium
GCTAAAAAAGCAATCAAGAAAGACAAGAACGCTCGATATTGCTGGAGCAAGTCGTAAGGAGGAGTTAACCAAACCAAAAAACATTGTTCTTGTTGAAATGATCAAACGTGCCTGGAGAAAAGGACTTAGGGCGGAATATTTGCTGGTTGACAGTTGGTTCATCGATGAAGCGTTGATCAGTTTCGTTTTGAAAAGCAGGATGTTTTTATTGGGCATGTGCAAAATGGATAAACGGCTATATGACTACAAGGGCAAAGAGTATAATGCACATAGCCTTCTTACTCGTCTCAAACGCACTAAAGCCAGCAGATCCAGAAAACTGAATGCACACTTTTATGAAGTTATTGTGGTTTATAAAGGCATTCAGGTAAAGTTGTTTTTCTCCAGATTTAACAACCAGCATGGATGGAGTTTGCTCCTGACTGACAACTATCGGCTCCCTTTTGACAAAGCAGTTGAAATATACCAGATCAGATGGGGAATCGAAGTATTTTTCAAGGAAGCCAAGCAATACCTTCATCTTGGCAAATGTCAATCGGAGGATTTTGATGCCCAGGTAGCAGGTATATCTATGGTGATGTGTGCCTATCTTATGCTGAACCTGCGAAAACGGTTCCAGTCCTATGAGGGTCTTGGGAAGATATTTATTGACGTTCAGCATGAAATCATAGAATTTACGCTATGGGAACGCATCTGGGGTTTGTTTATAGAATTGCAGACCTGTATACTGAAAGCGTGGGGTATCGATCTGGAAAAGCTCATCAATGATGTCATTCTTGACGAATCGCAATTGAAAATTCTCACCTTCATTCTGGAACAACAATCGAAAATGGTATCATCAGAGTCAATTACTAAAGCGGCTTGAAACCCGCATCAATTATAGGATTAAAGAAGTGCGAAACTTGAGTTAATTAACCCGCGGGAACAGCTTTTGTTTTGACAGGTTATTCATGTTATGTTAATGCTTCCTTATTGATTTGTTAACCTGTCGGGCTTGGTTTTACTTTTACTTTGCTTCCTTAAAAACATACAGAATGAAAAACAGCAGGACAGTCACAAAAGGGGATTTACTCGATGTAAGGGTTGCGTTGTCAAATTATAAATATTCCGTACCCGATTCAAAACTTTCATCCGGTTCACTGGTTAATAAATTTCCCGTCGTCCTCGATGGCGGGAAAACAATCATATTTATAGCAGATCAAAGTAAAGAGAGGGAGATCAGGGAAAAGTACGAAGTAAGGAAAGAAAACAATACCCAATCGTTTCTGGCTAAACCGAAGAAATAATACCCGGATGGCTGCCTCCTGGAAATGGCTCCCGGGAAACTGGTGCCGGAGTATGTTATTCTCTTTGCTTCTCTTTTTTTTTCCTCTCCCTGGCGGGTTTATTTTCTTTTTTGGATTGAAAGGTGTTTGATGTTTCGGTGGAAAAACCAAAACAACATCACACTCAATGTTAATTCGGTATTAATTACGGAATAATCTGTAAATTTGAGTGTTTCTTTTCCAAGAGGGTGCAGGAAAAGTAAAATACCTTTTACATGAAAACCGGCAAGAATCAAGCAAAAAAGGGTAAAATAAAAGGGTTCCCTTCCGTGGTTGACGCAGGCCTGGCATTCAAACACGGATTTTACCTGGAAACGGGATGGATTCTCTCCCTTCTTTTTGAAAAGAAAGCAAAAAATTTATTGAGGCGAATTGAAAACGAACCCAGGTCGGCCGGCTACTCTTTTGAACAAAGCATCAGAAGGATGAAGTATCTTTACCGCGCCGGGTGCGTTCCCCAGTTGAATGAATTTCTCGACAAAGGGTTGATCGATGAGATGTGGCACTGGAAGAAAACCAGGAACAGCATGCTGAAAGACATGATGACGAGCCGTGTTTCGCAGCCAAGAATGGAGCGGGTGGCCTCCGAAGCCATCTCCCTTTATAAAAAATGGAACAGGGGGTTGAAAATTGTGAGGGATGCACTGAAAAATACCGCCAACCCAACCCTTCAGCAGATGGCTGAAGCAAAGTGAGGTGTTCCTTTGGTGAACCGGCCCCTGCCCATTTACTATTGCCTGTTGCCTCTGCTCATTGTCCCCGGCAAAAACTTCAAACTTCAAATTTCGTTGATCAATATTCGATTTTCATCCGGGCTGCCAGTCCTTGAACAGATGATCTTATGGCTGCCGTCATCAATTTTCAGCCCTGTCGGTCCTTCGGAGGAAAATTGGATTATTTTTGCATAACAAAAAGAAAGTCAGCCTGCAGGTTCCCCCGGCCGGGAAAATCTCATGGATTCCCCCGGCGAACGGGTCTCTTTTCGAGTTTTCACGGCAGAACTACAGCGCGGATAATAAATCATAAAACCACGAAATGACCAAAACCGCCATCATCATTGGTGCAGGGCCGGCAGGGCTTACTGCCGCCTACGAACTTGTCACCCGGACCGACATCAAACCCGTGATCATCGAAAAATCGAATGACATCGGCGGTATTTCAAAAACGGTCGTTCACCACGGCAACCGCATCGACATCGGCGGCCACCGCTTCTTTTCGAAGTCGGACACGGTGATGAAATGGTGGCAGGAGATCCTGCCCATCCAGGGGGCGGAATCAAAAGACGAATTGCTGAAAGAGATTTTCTACCACCAGAAACGGACCCCGGTGAAACTCACCCCCGACGGACCCGATCCGGAGACGACCGACCGGGTGATGCTGATCAGGAACCGGCTGTCGCGGATCTTTTTCATCCGGAAGTTCTTCGACTACCCGATCACCCTCAACGGGAAGACGATGGCCAACCTGGGCATCGTCAGGATCATCAAAATAGGGGTGAGCTACCTCCGGATCAAGATCTTCCCGGTGAAAAAGGTGACCTCGCTGGAGGAATTTTTCATCAGCCGCTTCGGAACAGAGCTGTACAAGACATTTTTCAAAGAGTATACCGAAAAGGTGTGGGGCGTTCCCTGCACCGACATCGCGGCCGACTGGGGCGCCCAGCGCATAAAGGAACTGTCGGTTTCACGCGCCCTGATGCACGCCGTGAAATCGGTGTTCAGGAAGGAGACCTCGGTCGAACAGAAAAACACCGACACCAGCCTCATCGAGCAGTTCATGTACCCGAAACTGGGGCCGGGGCAGATGTGGGAGACGGTGGCCGCCATCGTGAAGGAAAAGGGTGGCGTGATCATCATGAATTCGGATGTGATTGAGATGAAGCTCGATGAAAGCCTGGTGACGGAGCTGACTTGCCGCAACAATGCGACCCATGAGAAAACAGTGATCAGGGGCGACTATTTCCTCTCCACCATGCCGGTGAAGGAGCTTATCGCAGCGATGGGCGACAGGGTGCCCGCTGCCGTGAAAACAGTGAGCGACGGGCTTCAGTACCGCGACTTCATCACCGTGGGTCTGTTGCTGAACAAGCTTAAGATCAAAAACGAAACGAAGATCAAAACCCTGTACGGCCTCGTTCCCGACAACTGGATCTACATCCAGGAGCCCGACGTGAAGGTAGGCAGGCTGCAGATCTTCAACAACTGGTCGCCTTACATGGTTGCCGACATTGAGAAGGTCTGGATCGGCCTCGAATATTTCTGCAACGAAGGCGATGCCCTGTGGGAAATGAAGGACGATGATTTCATCAGCTTTGCGATCGGCGAAGTCGACAGTATCGACGTCATCGAAAAGAGCGAGGTGATCGACAGCACCATTATCCGCATGCCCAAGACCTATCCCGCCTACTTCGGCACCTATGGCCGGTTCGACCTCATCACCGGTTTTACCGATCAAATCGCGAACCTTTTCCTGATCGGGCGCAACGGCATGCACAAATACAACAACCAGGATCATTCGATGCTTACCGCCATCACCGCGGTCAACAACATCATCTCGGGCGAAACCTCGAAGGATAACATCTGGAACATCAACACCGAGGAAGAATACCATGAAGAGAAATGAAAACAGGTTTTCCCTCTGTATCCTGTTCCTGCTGGTTTTCGTGATCCTGGCCGTAAGGCTGCTGCATCCCGTTTGGTTTGAGCAGAACTGCCTGGCGATCCTCAGTTGGGATGTGTTCGGGTACTATTTCTATATCCCGGCCTGGTTCATCCACCACGACGTTGGGATCAAAGACTTCGGATGGGTGAAGCAGATCCTCGACACCTACCACCCGACCATCGGCTTTTACCAGGCCTATACCGGCCCGGCGGGCGACTGGGTGATGAAATATCCCATGGGGATGTCGATCCTATATTTCCCGTTTTTTGCCATCGGGCACGTTGCCGCCCATATATTCCACTATCCGGCCAACGGGTTCACGCTTCCCTACCAGGTGTCGGTCGCCCTGGGAGGCGTGGTATACACCGTGATCGGACTGTGGTTCCTGCGGAAGATCCTGCTGCGGTACTTTACGGGTAAGGTGGTTGCCCTCACCATGGCGATTCTCGTCCTCGGGACCAATTTCCTGGAACTCACCGCCATCGACGGCGCCATGCCTCACAACTACCTGTTCACCCTGTTTTCACTCATCACCTGGCTGACCATCCGCTGGCATGAGGATCCGCGCTGGAAATTTGCGGTGCCGCTGGGACTGCTGTGCGGGCTGGTCGTCCTGGTGCGGCCCACCTCCGGGGTCATTGCACTCGTGCCGCTGACATGGGGCCTGTGGAACGGACCGTCACTAAGGGAAAAGTTCTCCCTGATCCTGAAAAACTACCTGCAGGTGATCTCCATGGCTGTGATCATGTTCGGCATGGTCTTCCTGCAGATGATCTACTGGAAGATCCATGCGGGAAGTTTTTTTTATTTCAGTTACGGAAAAGATGATTCCCTCAAATGGATTGCTCCCTACCTGAAGGAGGTGCTCTTTTCGTACCGGAAGGGCTGGCTTCTTTACACCCCTGTGATGTTCTTCGCGCTGGCGGGATTTGTTCCTCTTTTCCGGCGATACCGCTCCCTTTTTCCGACAGTATTTCTCTTTTTCCTGGTGAACCTGGTGGTCGTTTCCAGCTGGCCCGCCTGGTGGTATGCCGGCAGTTTCAGCCAGCGTGCGCTCATGGAGTCGTACCTGCTGCTTGCCTTCCCGCTCGCGGCCCTGTGCGCCTGCATCCTTCCTGTGAAGGGCTTTCCCCGGTGGGCGATCCTGGCTGCCGTCTCCATCCTGGTCGCTTTAAACCTGTTCCAGACCTGGCAGTATGTGCACAACATCATCGATCCCTCCCGGATGACGAAGGCCTATTACTGGAGGGTATTCGGCAAGACCTACGCTACGACGCAGGACCATCTCTACCTTATGCCGACCGACCGGGTGGAGGAACACGATACCATGCCTGCTTCTGTCTCCTATGCGGGAAAACTCCTGGCGGGCTATGATTTTGAGCACCCGGATCAAAAAAACCTGGCGCTTTACTGCCGCGACACCGCCAATACCGGCCACTACTCGATGCGACTGAACAAAGCCAATGAATTTTCGCCGGGGATCAACATCCCTTACAACCAGCTTTCAAAACATGATTTTGCATGGATCAGGGCCTGCGGGTACCTCTATTTCACCTGCAAACCCGAAGAGTTGCAGTGCGCTTTGGTCATCACCTGTTCACAGCAGGGCGAAGCCTATAAATACAGGATGACCCCGCTCGACCGCGAAAACCTCAAACCGTACATATGGAACCGCGTTTGCATGGATTACATGATCCCTTCGCTCGACCACAGGTCGGAACCTGTCAAGGCCTACTTCTGGTACCATGGCGACCGCCAGGTGCTGGTCGACGATATCGAGGTCAGGCTGTTTGAGGGGGAACGCGATTGAACAACGAAGTTTGAAGTTTGAAGTTTTTGTCTGCGGCAATGGAAAAAGGCATTAGGCAATAGGCAGCGGGCAATAATAGAGGTAACCGGCAGGTTTTCCATAAAATCGTCATTCGTAAATAAAAAAAGAGCCCCGGTTACGGGGCTCTTTTTTCAAACAGTTTCTGAACCAAAATTACTTTTTGTGAGCTTTTTTGGGTTCGGCCTTAGCAGGCTTTGCAGCTTTTGCAGGCTTGATAAGGTGTTTTGCTACTGAGTCAGCATGTGCAATCGAATCAGCAACATGTTTCTGAGCTGCCTGAACCTTTGCAATTGAATCAGCTACTTTCTGCTGCTGGGCATGAACCATGGCCATTGAATCAGCTAATTTTACAGAGTCAGCAATTCTTTTTGCTTCGATTTCTTTTGCGCTTGGGCCACATGATGTCATGAAAGCTACAGCTGCGATCACTAAGATACTTGCAAGTTTTTTCATTGTCTATTGATTTTTAAAATACGACTGCAAAGGTAATAACCTTTTATAGAATATTAACATTTTTTAACGTTTTTTTTTCTCATATCCCTGAATTTATATTTTATCTATTTTAAAATAATACCGTAAAATATTGGAATACATTTGTTTATGAAATTTTGGAGGGCAATATTAAATTTTTTCTTTTTTCCTTCATTTTAAGGGGATCGGGGTAAAGGATGGTAAAAGGGTGTTCGAAAAGTGAATCTGAGGGCGTGGCTATGTTGAAAAAGTTGCCATGGAAAAAAAGGCAGCAGGCAATAGGCAATAGTATATAGGTAGCAGGCTTGCTCCCGATCAAAAAGTAATTTTTAATTTATTGTGGTGAGGTTCCGTTTCACCCTATCAGTCATCATCTTTCTCCGTGATCTTCACGAATGCCGAATGAACCGGCGGTGGGCTTGGTACAACTGCACCGCGGCATGCGAACCAGAGTACCTCGTTCAGTTCCTGGTCCGGGGCAAGGTCCTCACGGTCGAAATTGAAGTGCTCGCTTTTCCGCTGCCATTCGTTGAAGGCGGTATTCTTTTCGAAAAGATTGGTTTGTGACGGCCGGGCCTGAAACGGTGCATGCACCGCCGATGCATCGAAACACCGCCACAAAGGTTCGGCAGCGGCATCGTACTGGCTCATGGGCGGCAGCCCGGCGATCAACTCGATGGTGCGCAGGAATGAGGAGGTGGAATAGGGTGTGTGGTCGACAAAGGAGCTTTTTACAAATCCCCCTGCCACATATCCTGTGCTTCGGTGTGCATCCACATGGTCGGGGCCGTTCTGTGCGTCATCCTCCACGATGAAAATGGCACACTCTTTCCAGATGGTGCTCCTGCTCAGGTATTCCACGAACAGTCCCACTGCCAGGTCGTTGTCGGCAACTTCGGCATAGGGGGTCGGGCGCCCTGCCCGCAGCCCTTCGGTGTGATCATTGATGAAACGCAGCGTGTTCACCGCCGGCAGTTGGCCGATGGCCAGCAGGGAGTCGAAATCGCGCTTCCATTGCCTGAACCGGGTAGTGTCCATCACATGCTGGTCCCAGCTGGTATAGTACTTGCAGAAATGGCCCTCAAGTACAGGGATGTTGGCCTTGTAATCGTCGGCAAATTCACCATAGGTGCGGTAGGTCACGCCATACCGTTTGCAGAAGTCCCAGAGGAACCCGTTCTTGTTGTTGGCCACGTCGCGGGTCCCCTCGGCATCGTAACTTCCCCCCCGGCCGCCGTAGCTGGTTGGCCAGTTTTTCTCGAGGTAGTCGGTTGCATAGGCGCCGAGGCTCCAGTTATGCCCGTCGGCGCTCACCTCGCCATCCACGTAGAAATTATCGAGCAGCACGAACTCCGAGGCAAGGGCATGCTGGTTGGGGGTGTATCTTGAACCGAAAAGTACCAGCGACGTATCCCCGTTTCCCGCAGGCAGATCGCCTAACACCTGGTCGTAGGTGCGGTTTTCCTTGATGATGTAAAACACGTATTTGATCGGTGAGGGAACGCCCACCTGCGACGGCACGGGGTTTCCCGGTGCGCCATGCGCGAGGAATTCGTTTTGACCCGTGTAGGGCGTATTTTCATACACCTGCCGCGTGAGGGCCGCAAGGGTTTTATTTTCGGGGGCTGTTATGATCCCCAGGGTTCCTTTCAGGAGGCTGCCGATATACTGGACCTCCTTCGCTTTGTCGGGATCGCCCTGCCGGGGGCTGACTTTGTTCGATTTGTTCACGGGTACCGGGCCTCCCGGGTTGGCGAGCGATGAAAGTCCCTTGCCGTTGGTTACAAGGATCTCCTGGCCTGCCACCCTGACGCACGACGGGTACCACCCGGTGGGGATAAAGCCTAGCCCCCTGGAGTTGCCCGGATCCGAAACGTCGAAGAGCGCCAGGCAGTTGTTGTCGGCATTGGCCACATAAAGCGTATGACCGTCGCCGCTGAGGGCGACGCTGTTGGTGGTTGACCCGGCGGGGGTGGAGGGAAAAAGTGCCGCGTTGAGGGTTTCGACCACCTTTTTGCGGTCAAGATCGATCACCGAAACGGAATTGTCGTTGGCGTTGGCCACGTACAGGAATTTTCCCTTGCGGTCGGTAACCATGTCGTTTGGGTGGTCGCCCACCGTGATGCTGCCTTCTATCTCCAGTTTAACGGTGTTCAGGATAACGATCCTGCGGCAGGCCCAGCAACTGCAATAAAGATGTTTCTTATCCGGGGAGAGCAGGCAGGTGTATCCTTCGCCCCCCAGGGCAAACTGCCTGAGGATCTTTTTGCCGGCCATGTCGTAAATGTAAAGCGAATTGTTCTCCTTGGTCACCGCGTAAATACGGTGTTTTGACTCGTCCACAGCCAGGCCTGCAACAGATATTTTTTCGGGCCATGGTTTGCCCAGTTTGAAGGTGTCGCGAATGGAAAGCCTTTCTCCTTTGACCGAAAACCGGAGGAACCAGTTGTCGTTGCCGCCCGAAGCGTACAAGCTTTCCCCGTCGTCGCTGAACGCCAGTCCCAGCCATGATTTCCCGACCCAATAGGTGTCAAGGAGCTTCCGTTCGCGGATGCTTATAAGTTGGACCGATTGTTTTCCCTGCCCGTTGTTGGTGACCGCGGCGTATTGCTGGTCGGGCGAAACGGCGATATTGAGCGGCAGGTCGCCCACCGGTATCTGTATTCCGGCAGGGGTCAGGCTCCACCCGTTGGGTAGCGTGATCCTTTGGTTCCCGGCGGTTTTTTCCTGCGCATTCATGAATATCGGGATAAGGACGAGGGTGCAGAACGGCATGAGCAGGAGCCGGTGCGCACTGAAATACTTTTCAAAGAAGGAGGCACTGCATGTTGTTTTCATGGCATGTAAATTTCAGCGAAAGATAGAAGATTTTAAGGAAACCCCGTACTCAGGCAACGGTGGTTTTATCAACTTTGTCCAGGACCTTTGATGCGGCGATCCAGACCAGGAAAACCCCTGCCGCAATGATGAATTTAGATCTCATGTCGGTCCCGAGGTCAAAGAAAATATTGAAAATACAATGAATTGCAGCGGCGACCATCAGCGATTTGTATTTATCGGCCATGTAACCGATGATCCAGCTGCCCAGGATACAGGAGGGAAGATGGATGAGCAGACCGAATTTAATAGAATGCAGTTCAGGGGATAAAAAATTGAGATGCCAGCAATACCATAATGTCCCGATGATGATGAAGCGCAGCGGGTTGGGCACTCCCCGCATGGCATCCTGCAGGTAGCCCCGCCAGCCGGTTTCTTCGAAAATGCAATAGAGCATGAGGGTGAGTCCCGACAGTAGGCCGTAATAATGAACGTTGTCACCATTCCCACTGTCGATTCCCATGAGGGTGATCATGACAACGGGTGCAAAAAAATAGAGCAGGCTTATCAGCACCGAGGTTCCCAGGAAAGTGATGGTGCGTTCGTATTTCTTCCTGAAGAACCAGATACAGATGATTCCCCCGGTGAGGGGCCCCGATGCCCGCAACAGAGAGACCAGAATCCAGCCGAACCTGTATTCCCGCAGACTGTCGTACCAGGAGGGATTGAACTGCGGAACCCTGAAGAACATGGAAAGTCCCACAGCGATGACGAAAAAAATGATGATCAGGTCGATGCGTACAGTCTTATTCATAGGCTTGATTTATGAGCCGGGTTTGAGGAAACTGAGGGTTTCAGCGATCCCGAGGGAATAGGAGGTAGGTTCGAAATGAAAAAAGGTATCGAATTTGCTTGAAGAAAAAACATAATCCGATTCATACTGGTAAAGCATTTCACGGGTTTCCCTGGTGGATGTGTCCCAGGTCCCCGCAAGGTGGATCATCCATTTTTGCAGGATCATGGGATTGGAATTTACACTTAGCTCCTTTGCCGCCATATCGATGAATTCCCTTGCGGAAACGGCAGGGCTGGCGCAGGGAAGATGCCACACCTGGTTGAAGGAGGCGTCGTTGTTGGCCATTAGGATCATGGCCTTCGCACAGTCGTTGGTATAGCAGAACGAATGAAGGGTATCGCCGCTGAGCAGCCATTGGGCACGTTTGCCCTTGAGCAGGTTTTTGAATATAAGGAGATAGGGGAGGCTGGTCGTTGTTGAAAATGGTCCGTACAGGTCGGCTGCCCTTGCAATGGAAGCACGGATGTTCCCGCTTTTCATCTCCTGCTGGAGCATCCGTGCCACCTCGGCCCGTACTTCGCCTTTTTTGCTGACAGGGTAATAGGGGGTTTTTTCAGTCATGGGGCCCTTTACCTCCCCGTACATGTAAAGGTTGTCGAAGAAGATCAGCCTGGCCCGCGCCCGCTTGCAGGCTTCGATCGTATGGGTCATGATGCGTGGCCAGAGTCTCTCCCAGACTTCATGTTTATATGGAAGGCCTGCACACAGGAATACCACCGCCGATCCCTTGACGGCTTCGATGGTTTCCCCGAGGTTTGCCAGGTCGCATTTTACAGTGCCGGACCCGGGCATGGAAAAGCCCGAACGGGAAACCAGCCGTACCTGCCTGCCTTGTGCGATCAGGTTGATGGCCAGGGTGGTTCCAACAGATCCGCCGGCGCCAAGAATGGTATATAAGCTCATAACAGTTTGTGGACTTTGATTGCATTTATCAGGAGAGAGGAATTGCCGAACATGGCAGTGAAAGTAATAACATTTCATAAGGGTCTCACCCTTCGTGGGTTAACAAATTGTTAATTATTAAACCCGTTGTTTCCCCAACTGAAGGTTTCGTTAAACATTAATTAACAGTTACTTGTTGATCCGTTAACATGCCCGACGCCCATCCGGGTGAACTTTGTCCCTGTAATCAACGAACCCCCTCTATGTCGAAAAATACTGTCCATATAATCCTTTTTATTTTCCTCGTATCACTGGTCTGCCCTGATGCAAAAGGAAGCCTGCAGTGTCTTCCCGGAAGAAATCTTCCCGATTCACTGGCTGATCCCGGGATCCAGCTTAAAATCCTGTCATGGAACATCGGTATGCTGCCGCTGGCAGATCTCTTCAAGGAAAAAGACGGGCGGCCGGAAGCCATTGCCAGCGCCCTGTACCATTGCCATGAATATGACATCATCGTATTTGAGGAGGCCTTTACCCAGGGGGCCCGGGCGGTTATCGCAAAAAAACTGCGGGGCCTTTATCCTTTTGCCTATGGTCCGGTGAACGGACATCGTTTGTCGATGAGGGTCAGCAGCGGTATATGGATATTAAGCAAAATTCCCCTGGAGATCCGGAAGGAGATCGAATTTACCGAATCGGCCGGTTTTGATGCTTTTGCCCGCAAAGGAGCCGTTTTGCTGGAGGGGCAGTTCAGGAATTCGGTTTTTCAACTCATCGCGACCCACCTGCAGGATGACGAATACCCCCAAAGCATCCGGGAATGCCAGCTCAGGCAGATTTACAATGAGTTGCTGCTTCCCTATTCCGACCCCCTTACTCCCCAGATCATCTGCGGCGATTTCAACACCGATGAAAAGGTTGCCGTGAATTACCTGGGGATGCTGAGCATCTTGAATGCAGAGGATGGTGAAATTTCGGGGCAGCTTAAAGTATCCTTTGATGATGAATCGAATGATGCTTTCCGTTCCCCCCATCCGGATCCCCGGAGGATTGACTATATGCTGACCCGCAACGGGAACCTCATCCGGCATATCAGCCGCGACATCACCGTACTGAGATCGGGGTGGGGTGACGGGAAACAGTACCTCTCCGATCATAACGCCATTGAGGCGGAAGTCCTTTTCAGCAACCGTGATTACCTTACCAGGGCCGGCGGAAAATAGTACCTTTGATATTACCGGGGGGAGGTTCACCGGGATTTGTTATCCTGGAAAAACCGGTCGCTTACCGAATTGTCGGTGACCTCCTTTGAAAGGGATCGTATGGTCTCTGCGGGGATATCGAGCACGTCGGTGATGATCAGCACATCCAGGCAATTGTTGAAGTTGGGATCCACATTGAACCCGATCACCTCGGCATTGACGCTCAGGTATTTTTTCAGCAATACCGGGGCCTGGAATCCGGGGTCAAATGCCTGGATAAAGTTGTCGAGTCTGCTCAGGCTGTTTCCGGTCACCTTGTGAAAAACCTTTTTTTTGATCACCGGGTTGATCTTCCCGATAAACCGCTTCCTGGGTTTCAGCAATGCACCGTATTCCCTGTTGTAAAAATTTTTCCTAAGGAAAGCAACCGTAAGTGTTTTTGAAAGGTCGCGGAACTCATTGCTGATGCTTACCGGGCCGATCAGGTAACGCAGTTCGGGATGGCTGCACAGCAAATTCAGAATCCCTTTCCAAAGAAGGAAAAGTGACAGCGGTTTTTTCTGGTACGACCTGATGATGAAGGATCTTCCGAGCTCCATGGACAGTTCTAAAACCGGCGCAAATTTATCGCTGATGTGAAAAAGGGTGCTGATATAAAATCCCCGGATGCCCGATTCCTTCATGATCCTGTTCCCGAACCCGATCCTGTAACCCCCGATGATCATGTTTTCCCGGTCGTTCCATATGAAAAGCTGATCGTAATACCGGTCGAATTCATCGATATCGAAGGGCTTTCCGGTCCCTTCGCCAACCTCCCTGTAGGTGATCTCCCGCAACCTGCCCAGTTCCTGCATGATCGCAGGGATTTGCTCTGCCCGGGCTGAAAACACCATGTGATCGCCTAACGAAAAGAGAATGCTGTCGTTTTTCAACTGTTCAATTTCTTTTTCAATAGCGTACCGGGGACCAACTTCCGCAACCTCCTGTGCATTTCCATGAGAAAAAGACCAGATTTTAAGATGTTTTTCCGATGGAATGCCCAGGGAAAATGTCCGCATGCGAAGGTATCGCCCGAATTCTGCGATATCTCCCAGCTTGTCCTGTTCTCTTACCGAAACCGGCCTCCCGATCCTGACGCCGATTGTTTTACCCGATTTATTGAAAAGTTCCGAAGGAAGGGAGGCGGTGCGCATCATGGGGTGCAGCATGCCGAGCAGCTGGAATTGCAGGCTGTTATGCCCGTCAAAGTGGACCGGGACCACCGGCACCCTTGCCTTCCGGATGAGTTTCAGGATGGAATGCGGCCACTGCTTATCTGTCACGGTTCCCGTTTTCAACTTGAAAGAGGCAACCTCTCCCGCGGGGAACAGACCCATTGCATGCCCCTCCCCCAGCCAGGCAATCGCCTCTTTCAGCCCGCCGTAGCTTGATTGCATACCGGGCATTTTTTCGAAGGGGTTGACCCGGAGGGAATAATTTTCGATCGGCTTGACCCTGGCGAGCAGGAAATTCATCAGGACTTTAAAATCGGGGCGCACCGCAGGCAGGATCTTCAGCAGGATGATCCCGTCCAGCCCGCCGTATGGGTGATTCGATACCGTAATGAAGGGACCTTTTTGAGGAATGTTTTGGATTTCGCCGGGGGCAATTTCATACCGGATACGGAGGGTGCTGATGATCTCATCGATGAATGCCATGGCCGGCAAGCCTTTCGTCTGGTCATAGAACCTGTTGATCCTGTCCAGCTTCATCATTTTAAGGATGAGGGACGCGAGATGCTCCCCGCCGGGATGATCAAGGATGGGAAACGCCTTAACGATATCATTCGGGGATACAAGTTCCATCAGGTCAGGTCAGGTTATTTGGCTTTTTCTTTCTTTTTCTTCTCCTTTTTTGCAGGAGGGTCCTTCTCCTCCTTTTTTTCAGCCTTTTTCTTTTTTTCTTTTTTTTCAGGAACCTCCTCGTCCGGTTTATCCCCGGTTACCTCCTCCGTTTTTTTCCGTCCCGGGAAAAAGGTAAAGGCAATCAGCCGGTAATCCTTTTCCAGCCGGGATATATCCTCCTGCAGGATCTGCCTGATCTTTCCTTCAATTTCAAGATAGAAATCATCCTGCTCGCCATCGTGGAACAACACGATGGTTTTTTTCTTGTTCACTGCCTCAACAAGGTTCCTGACGTCATGCAGGTCGCCGAGGATGTGTACCTCCGGAATAACCTTTTTCTTGTTTTTTTTCATACCTGATTTTTTAACAATGACCATGGCTGTGAAATTGTAAATAGTTTGTAAACTTACAATTACATCCACTTGCCAATGTTAAATAAGTATTAAATTTTCGGAAGGATCAACCTCACTGTCTGGTTCTGCCTAATTTTGTTACGAATTTATTTGCAGATGTTTTCTTATGAAAAATAATCCTGATTTTGAGATTGGTGATTTTATCTTCCGTTTTTTCAGGAAACATGCCGCCTCCTTCCAGGCAAACATCTGCAAAGCCTCGATAACAGGAAACCCGAAGGACATACACCGGGCAAGGCTTGACGTAAAAAAAATCTTCGCGATTTTTGATTTATTGCGGATCCTGCGGCCAAAAACCGAAAAAGACCCCGAATACGAAAAGCTTTTTAAAAAATTATACAAAGCTTCCGGCAGGCTCAGGGAGGTTCAGATCAATCTCCTGCTGCTCACCGGGGATGAATTCACCGGATACGACCTGGAACCCTTTACCGCTTATCTTCGGGAACAGGAAAGGGAAAGCACGGCCGATTTTCTTGACCTGGTCAGGAAATTTGACGAGGATGAACTGACCTGGGTGGAAAAACGCATCAAAAAGGAGATCGGGCGCATTACCCCGGCCATCCTGCATAAAAAAACCAACCGTTACATCCACGATAAGACCGCCTGGATCATGTACCTCATCGATAACGGTGACGATGAAAAGAAGCTACACCGCATCAGGCAGCAGATGAAGGAGCTGGGAACGGTATTGTCCATCGTGACCAGCGTCAGGCCTGCAGGCCAGGTTGAAAAGGTAATTTCCGGGCTGAACAAAACCGAAATGTTGATCGGCGACTGGCACGACAGGGTCATCCTGGCCGGATCGATGGAGACCTTTATCGACCAGGCAAAGACACCTGAACCTTCGTCACTTGCCCCTGTCAGGGATTGTTACCTGTGGCTTTCCGGGACGAACGGGCAACTCTTTGAGAAAATGACCCGGGATGCCAGGGCGTTCATCAGCCCGGGACCTTCGTCGGTGTTACATTCTACGGAACGATGATCAAATAAACAATACACCCCTCATGGAAAACTCAGAGATCACCATCCTTCTTGTAGACGACGAAGCCGATATCCTGGAATTCCTGGGGTATAACCTCGAGCGGGAGGGATACCGGGTTCTGAAAGCGAAAAACGGTGCGAAAGGGGTAAAACTTGCCATGGAACAGAAACCGCAGCTGATCATTCTCGATGTGATGATGCCGGTGATGGACGGGGTGCAGGCATGCGCCGAGATCAGGAAAATCCCAGAACTCTCGGGTACGCTGATCGCCTTCCTGACGGCAAGGGGCGAGGAATTTTCCCAGATCGCGGGGTTTGACGCGGGGGCCGACGATTACATCACAAAGCCGATCAAGCCCAAACTCTTCCTTCACAGGGTCCAGGCGCTGCTCCGGCGTTACCGTACAGAAATGGTCCCGGAGAATATCATCCAGCTGAAGGAATTCACCATTGATAAGGACCGCTACCTGGTGATGCTTGGCACAACCGAAGTCACACTGGTGCGCAAAGAGTTCGAACTCCTGCAGTTTCTCGTTTCACGGCCCGGGAAGGTGATTCTGCGGGAGGAGATTTTCACAAATGTCTGGGGCCCTGACGTGGTGGTCGGCGAACGTACCATCGACGTTCATATCCGCCGGATCCGCGAAAAACTGGGGATCAACAGCATTAAAACCGTCAAAGGGGTTGGTTATAAATTCGAAGAAGAATAACCCTCCATGAAAAAAAAACATACCCGGATCATTGGCATCGCATTGATCCTGTTGTCATGGATTTTCTGGGGACTGGTCTTCGCGGTCCCGTTTTTCAGACTCGGGGTGAAAAACTCCGCCATCGCCATCTCCATTCTGCTTGCCGCAACAAATATTTTCTGGGTCGGGACCTTTCTTGCCGGGAAAGAAATGATCAGGACTTCCCGGATCTGGCAGAAGATTAAAAAATGGACTGGCAGGTCAACCGGCAGGATGGACGGATAACCTGGTGAAATATGTTAATGTTTATTTAACAGGCAGGAAATATAGCATTTATCTATTATGTGTTTATTTACACCTTGTAATAACATGGCATCATGCTCGGTTGGATTCTTCATAAACATTCTGATTTCTTGTTAAAGCCCGAAACCTATGAGATTCATAAACTCATGGAGGAGGGAAAATCAGCAGGGATTGAAATTCAGGTTCTCAAACCTGAACAGATCGAAATCATTGTTAACCGCGACGACCGTAAAAGCATCTTTGTCAATGATGTCTCAACATCCCTGCCCGATTTCATCATCCCGAGGATGGGGGCAGGAACCACCTATTTTGCCCTTGCCTTGATCCGGCACCTTGAAAAGCTCGGCGTTTATTCGTTCAACTCGGCCGCTTCGATCGATATTGTCAAAGACAAATTGTTCCAGTTGCAGATCCTTGCCGAGTCGGGACTGCCGATACCAAAAACCATGCTGGCCAGGTTCCCCATCGACCCTGAAATTGTCGGAAAGCACATCGGATACCCGGTGGTGGTTAAAACCCTTTCGGGATCGCAGGGAAGCGGGGTCTTTCTGTGTGAAACCAAGCAATCATTCGATGAGCTGATGCACATGGTTGAAAATACAAACTCCAATGTGAACCTGATCTTCCAGGAATTTGTGAAGACCAGCCACGGCCGTGACCTGCGTGTGATGACCGTGGGAGGAAGGGTGGTCGGCGCCATGGCAAGGACCTCTTCCGACGGGAACTTCAAGGCCAATTATTCAAGGGGAGGTACCATCAATAAGTTTGAGATTACGGCCGAGATAGAATGGCTTGTGATGGAAATCGCCAGGATCCTCGACCTTGATATTGCGGGCATCGACCTGCTGTTCGACGGCGACCGGTTTAAAATATGCGAGGTCAATTCATCCCCGGGTTTCGAGGGACTTGAACAGGCCTGCGGGAAGAACATTGCCAGTGAGATCATCCAGTTTGTAAGACTCAGGCTGGAAATGAAAGGCAAGGGACGATAACCAGCCGGTGGAGGATGCCGTCGCACTATTATTCGTTTGTAATGAGAGTGAATGACAGCGTGTCGGCTCTTTAAAACCAGATAGCCTTCCGGAAGGGACCGCGGAGCGGTTCTTCCGGCGTTTTACTTGCCAAGTGAAAACCCTGATTTCATTTGATTTCAGGGTTTTTTTGGGGTGTACGGAAATTTCCCGTTACTTTGCCGAAAATTGAGATTCCCAGATGAAAAATCACCTTTCCAGGCTTTTTTTAACGTTTGCGGCATTGATGGCATTTTCAACTTCGGTGCAGGCTCAAAACTGGGATTTCATCAAGGAGAGGGAAGGAATCAGGATCTTCACGAGAAGAGACGCCGGCAGTTCCCTTAAGTCGTTCCGCGGCGAGACCGATATCCGCACCTCCATGGAGAAAGTGTGTAACCTCATCGGCAATGTGAAGAATGTCGACTGGTGGGATAAAAACCTGCGCGAGATCAACGTCCTGACCTATGAAAAGGACAAACATGTGCAGTATTACCTGGTTTATGGGGCGCCCTGGCCTGTAACCGACCGCGACCTGTGCGTCGATGCGACCATCACCACTGACCCGGTGAAGGGACTCCGTACCATCAGTTCCGTTCCCCTTTTCAACGTGGTCCCGGAGAACCCGAAATATGTCAGGATCAAAAAATACTGGCAGAAATGGGTCATGCAGGATATGCGGAACGGGACCATTCATGTCACCCTCGAAGGATTTGTCGATCCCGCCGGGAGCGTCCCGAACTGGATCTACAACATGGTGATCACCGAGACCCCCCTGAAGATCATCCGCGGGATCAAGGAGCGGCTCGAAAAGCACTGATCCACGCCGAAACCCTTGCCGATTATACCTTTTCCGAATATTAAATATTCGTGAACAAATCGTTAATTACCGGTTTTTTTCGCATGTGGCCGCGATATTTGCAAAAAAAATCATGCAGATGACCACCTGCCAGTTCAACGATTCCTATTTCCCGATCATGGACGGGGTCGGGATGACGGCTCACAGTTACGCTTACTGGCTCAATGAAAAGTATGGAAAAGGGATGCTCATCGCCCCGAAGGTGAAGGATTATAAAGACAATGTTCCTTACAAGGTATATCGTTTCAAATCGGTGTTGTTCCCGGGCATGCATCCCTACCGCGTGGGTCTGCCGCTCATCGACGTCACTTTTAAGAAGAAAATCAAAAAGATCAGTTTCGACCTGCTGCATGCCCATTGTCCCTTCATCAGCGGCCAGCTTGCCGTAAAACTGGCCACCCGGCTCGACATCCCGCTGGTGGCCACTTTTCATACCAAGTACCGCGACGACTTCAAAAAGGTACTCGACAATGACCTTTTCGTCGAATTCCTGCTGAACATCACCCTCGATTTTTACAAGGCCGCCGACCTGGTATGGGTTCCCAACAGGGCCACCGGGCAGACCCTCGTGGATTACGGCTACAAGGGAACCTATGAAGTGATGCCAAACGGCACCGATATGGAGGTTCCCGACAAGGCAAAATTGCTGAAGTACCGGAAAAAGGGGCTGAATCTCATTGGCTCGGGTCCCGACGAATTCGTGATGCTTTTCGTCGGGCAGCACCGCTGGGAAAAAAATATCAGGCTCATCATTGATGCGCTGAAGGTGCTGAAATCGGCAGGTGAACAGTTTAAAATGGTATTCGCGGGCGAGGGTTATGCTTCGAAAGAGATGCATAAAATCGTTGAACAATTCGGACTTGGCGACCAGGTTGTCTTCCTGGGGGTCATTACCGACCGTAAGGTCCTTCAGCACGTGTATGCTGCCTCCGATCTGCTCGTTTTCCCATCCATTTACGACAATTCACCCCTGGTGATCCAGGAGGCCGCCGCCTTTGATGTGCCGACCGTAATCGTAAGAGACAGTTCAACGTCGGAGGGAATCCTCGACGGGGTCAACGGGTTCCTTATTGAAAACGAAGTGGCCGCCCTTGCCGGCCGGATCGGGGAACTGATGCGTCATCCCGGGGCCATCAGAAAGGCCGGGGAGGGGGCGCGTAAAACCATCTACCACCCCTGGGAAGGAATCGTGGATGATGTTCACATGCGGTATGCCGAACTGATCAGGGATCACCGGAAAACTGCATAAGGAGGTCGGTCGGGAAGGAGCATTGGTGCAAAGGACGTTGCAACCCTAGTGAATTTCGAATTCCCTCAGCAATTCTTCAAAGGTTTGCTTGTGGCTCGGCGATTCGGCCTGTTTCGACATCAGCGCATAGGCCGGGGCAAAAAGATCTTCGCGGAAGTTGTATATGCTCCATTCACCTTTATGGAACTCAAGGGCCGAAAGGCTCTCCACCCAGTCGCCCGAATTGAGGTAGGTTACCGACCCCTGGGTGTTAGCGATGGTGCGTATCTCGGGCTGGTGAATGTGACCGCACACCACGTAATCATAACCCTTCGTGATGGCAATCCCTGCCGCGGTGTTTTCGAACTTGTTGACATAGGAAACGGCGGTTTTGACCCGGTGCTTGATGCGCTGTGAGAATGAAATCTTCTCACGGCCCAGGCTTGACAGGATAAAATTGGAGGCTCCGTTGAGGAGGATCAGCAGGTCGTAACCGACCGACCCCAGCTTTGCAAGCCATTTACTGTACTGCATCGTGATGTCGAACACATCCCCGTGGAAAATCCATGCTTTCTTACCGTCAAGGTCGAGCAGCAGTTTGTTGACCAGTTTGAACGACCCGATGTTGAACTTGACGAACTTCCGCATCAGTTCGTCGTGGTTGCCGGTGATATAAACGACTTTCGTGTTCTTCGCTATCATACCGGTCAGATGCCTGATGACCATCAGGTGCGATTTCGGGAAATAGCGTTTGCGGAACTGCCAGATATCGATGATGTCGCCGTTTAAAATGAGCATTTTGGGCTGGATGCTCCTGAGGTACTGCAGCAATTCCCTTGCATGGCAGCCAAATGAACCAAGATGCACATCGGAAATGATTACCAGGTCGACCTGTCGCTTGGGGAGGGGATGCTGTTTCATGGGATTCATGCAAAGTTACGCCGGTCAGCCGACAAGAATGTCAACAGGATATTATGAAATCATTAAATTACCGTTAAGAAATTATTAACTTTCTCTTGTTGCGAAAAACGAGGTGCCTTTCTATGGACCTTTGCTTTAAAAATATTCCTAACCATGAATGTAAATATGCAAAGATCCGGGAGTAAAAACAAGCTGTCGCGCCGTGAAACACTCCCGCTCCTTCGCGGGATGTTCATCTGCCCCGAACCGGTCAGACGCCTTAAAAACGCAGCCGGTCACGAGCTGTTACGGGGCCTTCTCACGCAACGGGACCCATCTCCCTATGAGTTTGCCTGTGAATGAGCCCGCGCAGCAGGGCCGCCTGCTGTGGATGACCGATACTTTCGGCGACCAGAACGGTGTTTCCTCGGTTCTGAAAGCGGTGCATGAGGAGATCAAATCGCGCAACCTCCCGGTCGACCTCCTGGTATGCAGCCACACCATCAGGCCCGATGATCACCTCATCGTTGTAAAACCCGTTTCCGAATTTGTCTTTCCCCTCTACCGGCAGCAGCCGGTCAGAATCCCGAATTACCTGTCGGTTCAGCGTATTTTCCGCAGGGGGAAATACGACCGGATCATCTGTTCCACCGAGGGACCCATGGGACTTGCCGCACTGTGGCTGAAAAAGGTTTTCTCGGTCGAATCGTACTTTTTCATGCATACCGACTGGATGATGTTTGCCAGGGAGGTGCTTTCGCTTGAAAAGTCCGGCCTTGGCCGCCTGCAGAAAGCGCTGAGGATTTACTATAAAAGTTTCGGAAACATTTTTGTACTGAATACCGAACACCGGCAATGGCTCACCGGAGATGCAATGGGTTTTGATCCTTCGCGGGTTTTTATGACAGCCCACTGGGCAGACCCTGCCTTTTCGGCACTGTCATCCGGCATCACGGTGGTTCATCCCTTCAACCGTCAGAAACCGGTTATCCTTTATACCGGCAGGATCAGCAGGGAAAAGGGAATTATGGAACTGCCAGCCATCATGGGGATGGTCAGGAGCTCCATACCGGGTGCCCGGCTGGTGGTTGCAGGAACCGGGCCGGCGGAAGAGGAACTTAAAACAGCCCTGCCCGATGCCGCTTACCTGGGCTGGGTGGAACAGGAGAGCCTTGCAGACCTTTTTGAAGCGGCCGACATCCTGCTGCTGCCCTCCCGTTTCGACACCTTCAGCTGTGTCGTGCTGGAGGCCCTCACCTGCGGGCTGCCGGTGGTTGCCTACAATACCAAAGGTCCCCGGGATATCCTTGAAGACTCGGTGAGCGGGTACCTGGTGGAGACCCCTGAAGAGATGGCCGGCAGGGTGGTTGAATTCTTCCTCGACCCGGGCCAGCAGATGCGGATGAAACAGGCTGCCTTCAAAAGGGCTGAAACATACCGGGCCGACAAGATCATGGACCGTTTGCTGAGCGATACAGGCCTGATCAGGATATCTGCAGACGTATGAACAAGATAAAGGATGAAACCTGGATATGGTGGAAACACGGCGTGATCTACCATATATATCCCAGAAGCTTCCAGGATTCCGACGGTGACGGCATCGGCGATATCCGTGGAATCATTCGCAGGCTCGCCTACCTGAAAGAACTTGGCATCGACGGGATATGGATCTCCCCGATGTACAGGTCGCCCATGGTTGATTTCGGTTATGACGTTTCGGACTACCGTGAAATCGACCCCGTTTTCGGAACGATGGGGGATTTCAGGGAACTGCTTGCCACTGCCCACGGCATGGGCATCCGGGTCATCCTCGACATGATCCTGAACCATACCTCCAGCCTTCATCCGTGGTTCATCGAATCCGCCTCGTCAGCCGAAAATCCCAAAAGAAACTGGTATATCTGGAAAGATGGCGCCGCCGGCCGGCCGCCAAACAACTGGAATTCGGCCTACGGCGGAAATGCCTGGAAACTGGATGAAAAGACAGGCCAGTATTACCTCCATTCCTTTTTTGAACAGCAGCCCGATCTCAACTGGCGTGATCCTGAACTGCCCGGTGTCTTTTTCGAAGAGATGAAGTTCTGGCTCGACATGGGGGTCGACGGGTTCAGGCTCGACGTGATCAACCTGATCGCAAAAGATAAAAAGTTCAGGAGCAACCCGCTGGTTTTCGGCATCCCCGCATTGCAGCGGCATGTTTACACGCGAAACCGGAAATGGTCGGTGACCCTGGTGACCCGGATCCGCGAACTGCTCGACCTTTACGATGAGCGGGTATCCATCGCCGAAATCTACGCGCCGCCCCCCGGCGATGTGAAAACGGTGGCGCGGTACCTGGCAAAAGGAACCAACGGCGTACACCTGGCTTTTGATTTTTCGCTGATCTTCAGTTCATGGAATGCCCACTCCTATTTCAGGAACATTACGAAATGGTACGAAAGCCTGCCCGGCGGGGGCTGGCCGTGCAATGTCCTTTCAAACCATGACCTGCTGCGCAGCATCGACCGTTTTCCATGGCACAGGGACCGCGAGGCGAAGGCAAAAGTAGCCGCCACCCTGCTGTTGACCATGAAGGGAACCCCGTTTATTTATTACGGCGAAGAGATCGGCATGCACAATGGCTCGATCCGCCGGAAAAACATCCGCGATCCGCTCGGGAAGCGCTACTGGCCTTTGTTCAGCGGGCGGGACAAGGCGCGCACACCCATGCAATGGAATCCGGGGTTGAATGGAGGATTCACCGGGGGTAAACCATGGCTGCCGCTGAACCGTGATACCGTGCATCGCAATGTGCGACAGCAGGAGGGGGAGGCCAGTTCATTGCTCAACCACTACAGGAATGTCATCAGGGTGCGCAGAATTCATTCCTCCCTGCAATCGGGAGCATGGATACCCGCACTGAACGGTAAGAACGGCATACTGGCCTATTACCGGGTCAATGAGCGGGAACGGCTGCTGGTAATCCTTAACTTCACAGGCAGGCAAAAAATCCTGACGCTGCCGGAACACACGGGTGGCAAAGTGCTTTCGTCGACCCACCGGGGCTATGAAGAGTTTAACTATTTTCAGAATGTGAAAATAGAGGCTTTTGAAGCCTCTGTCTGGCTGGTGATCGAGTGATCAGGGAGAGGCCGGCAATGAGTTGATCAGACAGCCAGCACCGAATTCTCCGATCCCAGTCCGCTGGCTATGAAACCATCGGCTTCGGGATCGTTTTCCCACCTGGTGCCATCAACAAGGTAACGGAACTGGTATTCCCTTCCCGATTCGAGGTCGAGGGAAACCGACCATACACCGGTCTTTGATTTTTTAAAAGGGGATTCTCCCATCTGCCAGTTGTTGAAATCGCCCAGGAGGAGGATCGATGAGGTTGATTTATACTGATCTCCCGAAAGAGAAAATTTTACCTTGCAAACGGGTTTGGCTTTCAATAATTTCTTTTCAATACTCATTTTTGATATGTTTATTTAAACTAAAATTGGTGCAAAAATACGAATATATCTTTTCCGGAGGATGAATTCCATGTAAATTATTTGTTAAATATCCCGGTATTTGTTTTCAAATAGCTGACATTCAAATAAATAATTATGCAGGCATGAATTTGACCACTTTTTCTGGTATAAGGATTCAGGGGTTTCTGGCGGGTTGTTTTCCGGTTTATTTGATCAGATTGAAGAAGGCGTTGCCACCGCTACCATAACCGGTACAATACATGGTCCTTGTAATGACGGTTCTGAGTTCATCCGGAAATTTCATGATCGGTCCGGATGGAAGCAGGTTGGCCGGGGAGTGCTCGCGAAGAAAAGTTTTAACAGAACTTTGTGATAAATTCACTATATTTGTTCGATAACCAGATAAATAAATTACCGATGAAAAAGCAAAAGAAGGATAACAAAAAGATTGAAAAAGGGGGCAAAATCCAGGCACAGAAACTAACCCTTGCAATTGAGAATGAATTCTTCCTGGAAGCCTTATGGATACTGTCGTCCATGATAGAGAAAAAAATTAAAAAGGTGCTTGAAAAAACCGAAAATATCGACTACGGAGCGGGCTATTCGCTCGAACAGGCGGTAAAACGGATCAAATACGTTCATTTATCAGGCAAACATCCCATTTTTTCCGGCCATTTTGACATCGCCCTGATCGACGACATCCGCAGGTGGAAAAATCAACGGAACATCGTGTTGAAAGACATGCAGGGGGTGCATGTCTCCATGGTCAGGCTCGAGCGTCTTGCCGGGGAAGGCGAGCGGCTTTTACGGGAATGGTCGGGCGCGGCGAAAAAATACAAGGCCGATTTTACAATTTCGGCTCCGGAGAATAGTTAAATTGAATTCCACGGATGTTTCCGGGTTCTCCTGATCCGGCCGGATATCCTGCTGCGGAATTTAATCTATTGCTATCTTTGAGGTCCAATACCCAGTATGAAAAGTCGTGTTTTAGCCGTTTTCCTTTTGCTGATTCTAGGCACAGCAAGGGTTTCTGCCCAGTTTACGCCCCTCGACCGGTGTGTGCGCGACAGTCTTTACAGGGTCATGCCGCAATCGGGGCTGATCCAGAAAGGCATCATACATCTTGAAATTGCCGAACTGATCTATGATACCCTTCCGCAACAGGCATTCAGGAACATTCAAATGGCGCTGAGCATCGCGGTGAACACAGGCAACATCTCCCTTAAAGGCAAAGCGCGGATTGCAATGGGCGATTATTTCAACCGCCGGAGGAATTTCATGCTGGCCCAGGAACATTTCATGGCCGCCGGAAAAATATTTAAGCTGGGCAGGGACACCGTTGGAGAGTTGATTTCCCTGGGTAAAATTGGCTGCCTTAACCGTGCCATGACCAACTATGACAAAGCCCTCGACTATTTTGAGCGCGGGTTGCAACTGGCCAGGACGACAAAAAACCATAGCCAGACCGGAATTTTTCTCAACGCGATGGGCGTCACCCGTCAGTACCTTCGGCAATACAGCGAAACGGACAGGTTGTACCATGAGGCACTCGCCGAATTTCAAAAGGCCGGTGATATAAGGAACCAGGTTGCCGTACAAAATGATATAGGAGGAATGTACCTCGGCCAGGGAAAATATGACCAGGCACTGACCTGCTATGAGGATTTGCTGACCAAAACCGATCCTTCGCAACATGACCTGCTTGCGGGTATCTACACCAGAATCGGGCATGCCTGGTATATGAAAAATAATTACCGGAAATCATTGTATTTCAACAAAAAGGCTTTATGGGCCCGGCAGCAGATCGGGTCCTCCATTGAGATCAACAGTTCGCTGATCAATGTCGGCGGTGATTTTTACCTGCTGAACATGGCCGATTCGGGCAGGTTTTACCTTGAAAGGGGATTGCGGCTGGCCATCCTCTACAACCGCAAAAACCTTTCGGAAAATGCTTACAGGCACCTTTACCGGTTCTACCTGCGGCATGGTGATTTCAAGCAGGCGCTCACCTATTACAAAAGATACACTTCCGACAGCACGGTCATCGAAAAGGAGAAATCCAGCAGCAACATCGCCATCCTTGAAACGAACCAGAAAATCCTGGAGATCAAGGAATCCAGGAAACTCCTGAATACCACGCACGAGATTTACACGCTGAGCCTTACTAACCAGGAATACCAGCTGCAGATCGTTGAGGCTTTTACCATCCTTGCCTCGCTGCTTCTGCTGGTTTTCACCTGGCAGATATTCTATACACGCAGGGTGCGCTGGGATATGCAGAAGCTTAACGTGCTTTTATCGGATGAAATAAAGGAGCGGGAGGCAACCGAGCTGCAAACCAGTGAACGGGAGAAACAGTTTCGTTTCCTTTCTGAAAATTCGGTCGATTTCATCCTGTATCTCGACAGCCAGATGCAGTGTACCTACTCCTCCCCAGCCTCGATGAAGGTATTTGGTTACAACGAGGAGGAGATCCTCCAGTTGTCGCCCAAACTGATGGTGCACGCCGACTCTGTGGATTATGTGAAGGAAAGGTATACAGAGATGATGAAAACCAGGAATTCGCAGCAGCTCACCTACCAGGCTTTGAAGAAAAACGGGAGCAGCTTCTGGGTGGAATCGATCCTGAACCCGCTTTTTGACCCGATAACGGGAGATTTTAAAGGATTGGTCGGCGTTACCCGCGACATACAGGAACGTAAAACAAAAGAACTTGAAATTATGGAAGGGACAAAGCAAAAGGAGAACCTGCTGAAGGAGATCCATCACCGGGTGAAAAATAATTTTGCCATCCTGGTAAGCCTGATCAACATGCAGATGGCGCAGACGAAGAACCAGGAACTGTACCAGTCGCTTACGAATCTCCAGCTGCGCATCCGTACCATGGCCCTCGTTCATGAAATGCTCTACAGGTCGAAAGATTTTGAGAACATATCCTTTTCCGATTACCTCAGGTCGCTGGCATCGGTCATCGCCGGCACCTACAACCGGAGGGACATAAACCTGGTGTTTGAAGCCGACGAATCAGTGATGGACATCGAGGCATCCATACCGCTCGGGCTCATTGTGAATGAAATATTGAGCAATTCCTACAAGCATGCCTTCCCCGGCGGTCGGGCGGGTAACATCTGGCTTACCTTCAGGGTCGATCATGACAACGATACCTGCTGCCTGATTCTCCAGGACGATGGCATCGGAATGCCGTCTGACCTCCCCCTGGAGCAGTATAAAAGCATGGGATTGCAGGTGATCCAGATCCTTTGCCAGCAGATCGAAGGCGACCTTGAACTGACCAGCGACCATGGCACCACCTTTACCCTTACCTATAAGGTGCCCGGTAAATAGCCGGTTTTCCCGCTTTTTTATTCCTGGTGACGGCCCGGTCGGCGACCGGCCAGCCCCTGGAAGTCGTAACACCCTGAATTCCATTGATCCGGAATTTGAAAAACCTTTCCCGTTAACAATTATTTAACACAAACGTAACCTTGGGTTAACATAGCCAAGAGGCCATGGCAATACCTTTGCGGCAAATATAAACCCAAGCACATGAAAAAAATTACACGCTCCCTTTTAACCCTCGGACTCATTCTTCCGATGTTGGTTTTTTCACCATTCACAAAAGCACAGAACCAGGTTGCTGCCCTTGAAAAATCACAGGACACCCTGAAAGAACGTGTCAGCACCCTCGGCGACAAGATCAGCGGTGTTGAAGATCGCGTGGCGACAGCCGAAGCCGATCTCGCCAAACTTACCAAAATCAAATTGTCTGGCTACGTACAGGCACAGTGGCAGCATTTCGAGGCTTCAAATGCTTATCCCAGCAACTACCTGACCATCCGCAGGGCACGTTTTAAACTGCAGTATGAGCCTGCCAACGGAGTAGCCTTTGTGTTACAGCCCGACTTCCAGCCGAGCAACTTCGTGATCAAAGAAGCCTATGCCAAACTGAATGATCCCTGGCTCAAAACCTTTTCATTATGGGTTGGTAAATTCAACAGGCCCAATTATGAGGTTGAATATTCCTCTTCCGACCTGGAGGCCCTCGAACGCTCCCGCGTGATCACCACCCTCTATCCCGGCGAATATGCCATCGGTGCGAAACTGGAAGTCACCCCTCCCTCCATTCCTTTGAAATTCCAGCTCGCTGTGTTCAACGGCAATGATGGTCTTACCATTCCCGATGCAACAGGTGCAAACATCAACCCCGACAACAAGGATTTCGACAACTTCAAGGATGTCATGGCCCGCCTTACCTATACCTTTAAATTTGGTAAATTCGGTGGTTTGACCATCGGTGCCCACGGCTATTACGGTTTTCTTAAATCCACGGCCGATACCCTCCTCAAATCTGATTACACCGTTAACAAAGCGGTTAAGGTTGGGAACTCCATCAACCGCAACTGGTTCGGTGTTGAAGCACAACTTTATGCCGACGTTTTGGGCGGCCTTATCATCAAGGGCGAATACCTGATGGGGATGAATGCATTCCCCGGTTACAAAGGAACTTCCTCCGCTACATCGGTGGCCAATGCCTTTGCAAAAGACACCCTCACTATCACCACCACCACCACGAATACGACGACCATCAGGCCGAACATCAACCGGAACTTCTCCGGGTACTACGTATACCTGATCAAGAATATCGGGAAACGCAACCAGATCACCGTCCGCTACGACGCGTTTGATCCCAACACCAAACTTTCTGGCTCCGACCTCGGCGTCAAGGGATACAGTGCAAGCCCTGCAACTAAAACCGTTACCACTTCCACCACAACAGGCAACCTGGTCAACAAAACGATTACCAAGACCGTTGTAAACAATTCATACATGAGCAGTCTTTCAGACCTTGCCTACAGCCAGATTTCAATTTGCTGGTCCTATTATTTCGACGACAATATCAAAATCTCCCTCAACTATGATATTCCCCTCAACGAAAAGGTTGGCGTAAATGCAAAGGGTGTCGGCAACGTTACCTCAGGGTATACGGTCAACAACATACCAGGTACCTGGGATTACAGCCAGGCCATCAAGCAGAACATGCTCACCCTGCGTATCCAGGCCAAATTCTAAGGATAAAAAATTATAAGAATTAATTACCATATTACACGAAATTATACAGTTATGAAAAAAACAAATAAATTTTACAGTATCCTGGCCATCCTCGCGATCGCCCTTGCGGGATTAGCCTTTATGCCGGCCCCGAAAAAAATAACAGTAAAGGGTTCCGACACCATGGTGATCCTTGCCCAGAAATGGGCCGAGGTTTACATGAAATCGCACCAGGATGCCGTTATCCAGGTAACCGGTGGCGGTTCGGGAACAGGGATCTCCGCCCTCATCAACGGGGCAACCGATATCTGCAATTCCAGCCGCCCGATGAAGCAGTCGGAAATGGACAAACTTAAAGAACGCTATGCCTCATTCGGCATTGAGATCCCCTGCGCAAAGGACGGGATCACGGTGTACCTGAATGAAACCAATCCTGTTAAAGAATTATCCCTGAAACAGCTCAGCAACATCTTTTCCGGTAAAACAAAAAACTGGAAAGAAGTTGGCGGACCCGACCAGGAGATCAAGTTGTACGGCCGTGAAAACAGTTCGGGTACCTACGTGTTCTTCAAGGACAACGTCGTAAAGACCGATTATGCCGCCAGTTGCCAGACCCTCCCCGGTACCGCTGCAGTAGTCAATGCAGTTGCAAAGGATAAATACGGGATCGGTTACGGCGGAGCCGCCTACGCCACCGGCGTAAAACAATGCCCTGTAAAAAAGGACGATAAGAGTACCGCCTATGTTGCTACTGCTGAAACCGTGAAGAGCGGTCAGTACCCCATCACCCGTTATCTCTATATGTACCTGCGTAACAGGCCCACAGGTGAGATGAAGGCATACATCGACTGGATCCTTGGCCCCGATGGACAGAAACTGGTGACCGAGATTGGTTATTTCCCTGTAAAGTAGTTTTGGTTAATATCAGTGTGCAAATCGATGAGGGCAACACGGTCAAGTGTTGCCCTCTATCGTTAAAATTTCAAAATGGATAATAACGCCGGTCACAACAGATTTGTATTTACCCGCGATTCGCTGAAGAAAAAATTCCGTTTGTCGGAGTTTCTTTCCGAAAAGATCATCACCGGGGTGGCATTTCTCTCGATCGCCATCATCGTGCTGATCTTTTTCTTTGTCTTCCGGGAAACGCTGCCGATCTTTCACCAGAAAAAGGAGGCCGCAAAGGTTGAAAATGTCGTTAAGCCGGAAAAGTATGGCAGCGATGCGAATGCAGGCAAGACCAATTCATCGGGACAGGAGCAGTATGGGGTTACCACGAAGGACACCATGATGATCGAGAACAAAACCCCGGTGGAGGACACCGTTGTGCACGGATCGGATGAAGCCACGCTGAAAAGCCTGGCGGGGACCCAGTGGCTCCCTGTGTCGGACCGGCCGCGGTACGGGTTGATCCCGCTGTTCGTAGGAACACTCAAAATTACCCTGATCGCCATGCTTTTCGCAGCGCCAATTGCCATTCTTGCGGCATTGTTCTCAGCAGCGTTTGCCCCCTACTGGTTGCGAGAGCTCCTCAAGCCGGCAATTGAACTGCTGGCGGGTTTCCCGTCGGTGGTCATCGGCTTTTTCGCCCTGATGGTTATGGCGACCTTTTTCCAGAATATTTTCGGTTACGACGGAAGGTTGAATGCCTTTGTCGGCGGCGTGGCAATGGCCCTGGCGGCCATCCCGATCATCTTCACCATAACCGAGGATGCACTTACCGCCATCCCGCACACCTACACCGAAGCAAGCCTCGCCCTCGGGGCCACACGCTGGCAAACTGCTTTATTTGTGACGTTGCCGGCGGCCACTCCAGGGATTTTCGCAGCGATCCTACTTGGGATCGGGCGTGTTTTCGGTGAAACCATGATCGCATTGATGGCGACCGGCAATGCAGCACTCTCTTCCATCAACCCATTTGAATCGGTGAGGACCCTTGCTGCAACAATCGGTGCTGAAATGGCAGAGGTTGTTTTCGGTGATACCCATTACAGCGTGCTGTTCCTCATCGGATCGATGTTGTTCGTCTTTACCTTCAGCCTCAATGCGCTGGCCGAGTTTTACGTGAAGGGAAAATTAGTCAAACGTTTTCAGGGTAAGCAGTCATGAGCAGGAAAAGAGACATAACAGGCGGATTGTTCATCGGTGTAACCGCATTTTCAGCCCTCCTCATCATCGCGGTGATCGTCATTCTGCTGGTGGTTATCATCATCGGGGGAAAAGGAACCTTTTCATGGGAATTTCTCACCTCTTTCCCTCAGGACGGTATGATGAAGGGCGGCATCTTCCCTGCCATCTACGGCACCGTATTCCTGGTGCTGATCATGTCGATCGCAGCAGTCCCCTTCGGGACCATCACGGCCATCTACCTCACCGAGTATGCCAGCGAAAAATCGATCCTTGCGCAGAGTATCCGTTTTGCCGTCAGGACCCTGGCAACCGTTCCTTCCATCATCTTCGGGCTGTTCGGCCTGGGATTCTTCATCAAATTCGTTGGGGGAGGAATGGATAACCTCTTCCTTGGCGGCCAGCTGAAATGGGGTCAACCCAGCATCCTGTGGGCGAGCCTTACCATGGCGTTATTAACGCTGCCCGTGGTGATCGTTTCAGTGGAAGAGGCCATCCGCACAGTACCGCGTGAAATGCGCGAAGCAAGTCTCGCCCTGGGTGCCACCAAATGGGAAACCATTTTACGGATTGTTCTTCCCGGGTCGCGGTCGGGGATCATGACCGGGACCATCCTTGCCGTAAGCCGCGGTGCCGGCGAGGTGGCGCCGATCCTCTTTACCGGGGCGGCCTATTACCTGGCCACCCTTCCCACCTCGCTGAGCGACCAGTTCATGAACCTCGGGTACCACATCTACATCATGGCCACCCAGTCGGCCAATGTCGACAAAACACTGCCCATCCAGTTCGCCACCACCATGGTGCTTTTATTGCTTACTTTCACTTTGAATTTAACCGCCGTCATCATCCGCGCCAGGCTGCGCCGGAAAACAAAATGACAACGAAGAAACCTGAATAATGAAAGAGACGAAAATAAAAACCAGGGACCTTACACTGTATTACGGTGCCAAGATGGCGCTGAACTCCATATCCCTGGATATTCCCGAGAACGAGGTCACTGCCTTTATCGGGCCGTCGGGTTGCGGAAAATCGACCTTTCTCCGCACCCTGAACCGCATGAACGACCTGATCCCAACCGTGCGCATCACCGGCGAGGTGCTGGTCGATACGCTCAACATCTACGACAAGCAGATAGATGTTGTCAATCTCCGGAAGAAGGTCGGAATGGTGTTCCAGAAATCAAACCCGTTCACAAAATCTATCTTCGAGAATGTGGCTTACGGACCCAGGATCAACGGGATCAACCACAAGGGACAACTTGGGGAGATCGTCGAAAACTCCCTGAAAAAGGCATTTATATGGGATGAGGTAAAGGACCGGCTCCACGATTCGGCCATGGGACTTTCAGGCGGTCAGCAGCAGCGCATGTGCATTGCACGTACCCTGGCAGTAGAACCCGAGATCATCCTGATGGACGAACCGGCCAGTGCTCTCGACCCCATTTCGACAGCAAAGATCGAAGAGCTGATCTTCGAACTGAAAAAGAACTACACCATCGTCATCGTTACCCACAATATGCAGCAGGCTGCACGTGTAAGCGACCTCACGGCCTTCTTTTACCTCGGGGAACTGATCGAGTATGGAAAAACCAAGAAAATATTTACCACACCCGATAAAAAACATACCGAAGAATACATCACCGGTCGTTTCGGTTGATTATTTTTGTGGAAATGTTTTCAATCGTAAATTGTAATTCGTAATTCGTAAATCAACATATGGAACGTCATTTTGAACAGGAACTGGATAAGCTGAACAAGCGGATCCTCAAGATGGGGAACCTGGTGTACGACCAGGTTCATAATGCACTGGAGGCTATTCTGACTTGCAACCCGGAACTGGCACAGCAGGTTGTCGATAATGATTACCAGGTTGATAAACTGGATGTGAAGATTGACAAGTTATGCCAGCGCATCTTTGCCCTTACTCAACCGGTCGCAACCGACCTGAGACTGATCATGTCGGCGCTCAAGATGAACAATGACCTGGAGCGTCTGGGCGACCTTGCGGTCAA
>CAIMWF010000004.1 GCA_903845055.1 uncultured Bacteroidales bacterium
GCGACAAAGACGAAGCCGGTTTGCTGGGTTGAAACCGCGCGTTCGTGCACATAGGGCACGCTGTCCGATTTCCAGGTCATCGGGCGCCAGCGGTAAGGGCACTGGAAGGGGCCTGCACCGATGTCGTAGGTCATGTCCATCTTGGTGCCTTCATAGTGGTCGCGCATGAGGTTCATCACCTCATTCACGCTGACTTTCTTGTCGGGTTTCACCCACAACGGCATGCGGTTGGTGGTGTAACCCCATTTTCCCGTGGTGAGGTGGCCCATGGCATAATCCTGGTACTGGCCCATCCCGGCATTGATGTGGTTGAACATCGCCCAGACGCGCGCTTCACAGGCGCGGGCACCGCTGAAGGTGACCGGTGCGTAGGTGTCGGAAAAGCTGAACTCTTCGTCTTTCCCGTCAAAATATTTTTTTGAACGCGCAAAGGTGATTACATCCTTCGAATAGATGCAATTCAGCGGATCGTTCAGCGGGAAGGTGGTGATCCTGGCCTGGTTTGCGTGGCCGCACACATACCCGTCGGGGATACGCATGGCAACCCATACGGCACCGAGCTGGCCTTCGCCCTTGCTGATCATTTCAAGGATCCAGGCTTCATTTGCATCGGAAATAGAAAAGGATTCGCCTTCGCTGGCATAACCATATTTTTCGGTCAGATCGCCGAAGATTTTGATGGCTTCGCGGGCGGTCTTCGAACGCTGCAGGGAGACATAAATCAGGGCGCCATAGTCAACAATCGCCCCTTTCTGGGTCTGAAGTTCTTCGCGTCCGCCAAAGGTGGTTTCGCCGATGGCAACCTGGTATTCGTTCATGTTACCGATCACATTGTAGGTGTGTTTCACCTGGGTGATCTTGCCCAGTGGTTTGCCGGTATCCCATTCCACAACATCGAGCATGGCTCCGGCGGGCCAGTCGCGGGCCGGCCAGTGGTACAATTCCCCGTACAGGGAATGCGAATCGGCCGAATAGGTGATCATTACCGACCCGTCGGTCGTGGCGCCTTTGGTAAAGATGAAATTGGTACAGGCCGTCGAGTGGAAATTGAAGCCTGCCAGGAGCAGCATCAACATCAGGCCAGCAAAGGTTTTTCTCATATTGGATATGGAATTAGTGAATGAATGAATAGGGTCTATCTCCCGAATGCATTCCTGCAAGCGAATGATAACCTCAGAAATGCGTGTCAAAATTACATAATTTCCCTGAACGTATTACGGATGAAGTGATCACCCTAACCACTTATCTTCGCTTTTTTTAAGGCAGTGACTGTTATGGTTGCTCCCTGCAGTGGTTTATTTCATTAATTTTGTATCCCGAATAAAAACGCATATGAAAACAACGTACCTGGTCATCGTCTTCTTCTCCGTTTTTAACATGCTTTATTCCCAGATAGCGGAAACCACGGCAAAGGAGGTCAGGCGGCGCAATATGCTCGTTTATGTGTCAGGCGGGTATTCGGCACCCCTCGGCATATATGCGTCTTCCGATAAGACGAATAAAAATTCGGGATATGCCGGAGGCGGGTTCACCGTTGAAGCCGGCGTGGCCTGGATGGGAAAAAAACACCTGGGATTGGCCGTACAGTATGATTTTCTGCAGAACCCGGCGAAAAATATGGCCAACCTGGTATATCCGAACGGTGTGCCCGATTCGGTCGGATCAGGGCCCTTTACCAGCCATTGTCTTTTGCTGGGTCCCGTTTTTATGATGAATATCAAAAGGCTTTACCTCGAAGCCAAATTGCTGGGCGGGGTCATGCTTTCGACCGGCAAAATTTTCAATACGCCCGATCCTACCGATACAACGGGAACCCGGTCAAGCCAGAACACGGGCACGGGGTTTGGTTTCCAGCTTTCGGCCGGGGTTGGATATACGATTGTCAGGAATCTTACGTTTAAATTCAACCTGGGCCTGCTGGGCGGATGGCCGGTCGCCCGTAAACAGTATCCATCCGTCCTGGTTGGGTATCAGCATATGGTTGACCCGGTAACCCACATCGGTTATGACACTCCGGTTTACTCGGCACCGGTGGATTTGGAAGTAAAGAAACCCGTGATGACCCTGAATCCGTCCTTCGGCCTGGTTTACCAGTTTTAACCGGATCGCTGAAAACCTGTTTTATTCTTAAAATATCTCTATGTACCGTCGATTTACACTCTCCTTCACTGCCCTGCTTCTTTTGTCGTCCATGGTGTCGGCACAAGTCAACATCCGCGACTCCGTCATCTCCACATCGCTTGTCTATGCCACCTACGGGTACCAGTTTCCCGGGGGTGACCTGGCGAAGCGGTTTGGAAGCAATTCGAGCATCGGCGGGGGGTTCCTGTTTAAAACAAAACACAACTGGCTGTTCGGCGCCGAAGGAAATTACCTCTTTGGCCAGAGCGTGTACAACAGCGACGCACTCATCAAAGGCATTGCGACCAAAGAGGGATTTGTCATCGATGGCAACGGCTACATGGCCGATATCGTGTTTTATGAAGCAGGGTATAATGCCTTTTTCAAATTCGGCAAGGTGATCCCCCTGCTGGCGCCCAACCCCAACTCGGGGTTCACCCTCCTGGCCGGTGCCGGTTACATGCAGGACAAGATCAGGATCCACGAGATCGGAAATACCGCCCCCCAGCTCAACGGCGATTACAACAAAGGTTACGACCGCCTCAATGGTGGAATCGCGGTCACCGGCGCACTGGGGTATATGTACCTTAGCAACACGCGCCTGCTGAACTTTTCTGTAAGTTTTGAATTCACCCAGGCCTGGACCAACCCTTACCGTGAACGCGATTTCGATACGGGTAAAAAAGACACTCAGAAGCTGAACAGCCAGTATTACACCATCAAGGTCTTCTGGATGATCCCTTTATACCGCAGGACGCCGAAGGAATTTTATTATTACTAGGCCGCGACTCATTCCGAATGATGACAATTAACAGGTTAAAATAGTTTTACATGGGGCTGTTATACACCCTGGGGATTTTCTTATACGGTTTCCTTTTAAAGGCCGCATCGCCCTTTAACCCGAAGGCCCGCCAGTGGGTGGAGGGCCGTAAGAGGTTGTTCCAAGCCCTGGCGACGGCATACAGGGATGCAGACAGGGAAGCAAGGCCGGTGACCTGGTTCCACGCCTCTTCGCTGGGGGAATTCGAACAGGGACGCCCGATCATCGAAGCCTTCAGAAAAGCCTACCCCGGCAGCAGGATACTGCTTACTTTTTTTTCCCCCTCGGGGTATGCCGTCCGTCACAATTATGACCAGGCCGACGAGGTTTTTTACCTGCCGCTCGACACCCCCCGCAATGCCCTCCGCTGGCTGCAGATCGTAAGACCGGAAAGGGTCGTCTTTATCAAGTATGATTTCTGGTTCAACATGCTCGACGCGCTGAGGGTGAAGCAGATTCCGGTCTTCTTCGTCTCGGTGAAATTCCGCCCTTCCCAGCTATTTTTCAGGTGGTACGGGGGGTGGTTCCGGCGGAAGCTTGACGGCATCACCTGGTTTTTCGCACAGAATGATGAATCGCAGCAACTGCTGCATTCCATCGGCATGAAGAATGTTTCGGTGACCGGCGACACCCGTTTCGACCGGGTATTTGCCATGGCGGCCAACAGGGACTCGTTTCCTGCGGTGGAACATTTTGCAAACGGGCAACCGGTATTTATCTGCGGGAGTACATGGAAAGAAGATGAAGAACTGCTTTTTCCATTTATTCATGAGAACGGAGGCAAGTTTAAATTTATCATCGCCCCACATGATACCGGCACCGAACGCATAAAGTACATCATTGGCCAGCTGAAGGTGCCGGTGGTCCGCTATTCTGAGCTCACCGCTGCCAGCGCCGCACAGGCCAGCGTATTGCTGGTCGATTCGGTCGGCATCCTGGCACAACTTTACCAGTACGCAAAGCTGGCCTATATCGGCGGTGGCTTCGGTGTGGCGATCCACAATATCCAGGAGCCGGTAACCTTTGGCGTGCCGGTTTTTTTCGGTCCGAAATATCACAAATTCAGGGAGGCCGTTGAACTGGTTGAGCAGGGCGGGGCTTTCTGTGTGTACACGACCGCCGAACTTCGCGGAAAGGTTGCGGAGATCATGGAAGATCAAAAGAGTTACCTGCTGATGAGCGACCTTTGCCGGCGCTATGTCGACGACAACCGGGGCGCTACGGGTAAGATCATGGATTATTTCCTGGAGAACCGCTGACCAGCTGGAAATCCTGGTTGCGCTGTCTTGGGTTGAACCCCGCCTCTCGAATCGCCTCCTGGATTCCGTCCGCATCGAATTTATGGCTGGCGCCAGCCACCCGCACTACATTTTCTTCGATCATGATGCTTCCGAAATCATTGGCGCCGGCGTGCAGGCAAAGCTGCGCCGTTTCTTTTCCAACGGTCAGCCAGGATGCCTGGATGTTGGGGACGTTGGGGAGCATCAGCCTGCTGATTGCGATCATCCGGATATATTCTTCCGGTGTCACCCTGTTGAACACCCCCGATTTTTCCCTCAGCACCGTTTTGTCATCCTGGAAAGGCCATGGAATGAACGACAGGAATCCCTTGTGCCCGGCGGGGCGTTCGCCCTGTACGTGGCGGATGGCCGCAAGATGCTCAAGCCGCTCTTCCAGCGTTTCGATGTGTCCGAACATCATGGTGGCGGAGGTGGTGAGGTTCAGGGCATGGGCGGCGCGCATCACATCAAGCCACTCACGGGTATTGCATTTGGCAGGGGAGAGGATCTTCCGCACACGGTCAGAGAGGATCTCGGCTCCGGCCCCGGGCAGGCTGTCGAGCCCGGCATCGACCAGCCGTTCAAGCACCGCCCTGACCGGCAGTTTTTCCATTTTACTGATGTGCGAGATCTCCGGCGGGCCCAGCGCATGCAGGCGGATATCGGGATAATGTTTTTTGAGGTCGGTAAAGAGTTTTTCATAGAAGTCGAGGCTCAGCTTCGGGTGCAGACCGCCCTGGAGCAGCAGTTGGTTGCCTCCCAGCCGTTTCATCTCCTCGATCTTGCTGCAGTATTCGGGGATGGTGGTTACGTAGGCATCCTTGCTGTGCCCGTTGCGGTAAAAATTGCAGAATTTGCAGCCCGAAATGCAAACATTGGTGATGTTCACGTTGCGGTCGATGATCCAGGACACGTTTTTTCCCGGGTGCAACCGTTGCCGCATGTCATTGCCTGCAAGCATCAGCGCTGCCAGCGGCATTGTTTCAAAAAGCTGTCTCCCCTCTTCAATGGTCAGATATTCAAGAGCAAGCGCTTTTTCAATCAACGTGTTGTTTTTCATACCCGATCAGCGTGCGGCCGCAATCAAATGAACCCGGCCAGCAGAAAATTTCCTAATTTTGTCCCTTTAAACCGCGCCAAAAGTACATAAAATCATGATCCCATCCATCATCCTCACCAGCAAAGAACAGGAACTCGAACACCTCGTGGTCGTTGTATCGAAGCTTTCGAAGTTGCCCGCCTCCATATTCAGCCAGGCGGAAAAAAAATACATCAGGGAGCAGGTCGAAACTCATAAAAAGGAGCTGGTAACCTTTAACCGTCTTGATTACCAGGTTTTCGTATGTTTTATCCGTGAAGAGCAGGAGCCCCCGGTTCGACTGGAGGCATGCCGGAAGACCGGTGACCGGATTGCCGGATTCCTTGCGGAGCACAAGGCCGGGCGCGCAGCCATCTTCGATGCCGCGAACCTGCCCGGCGAAGTGCTGGCCGTTGCCGAAGGGATGGCACTTGGTAGTTACCGGTTCCTCAAATACAAGCAGGATAAGGAACAGGACAGCACCCTTCGTGAAATTGAGATATATTCAAAAGCGCTGGAGGATGCAGGCGATGAACATGAAGGCCAACATCATGCGTTTCACGTCACGCGTCACTCGATCCCCAACCTCAATATCCTGCTCCGGGCTGTTGAACTTTGCCGCAACCTCGTCAATGAACCCAATTCCCACCAGGACGCCACCTCCTTTGCCCGGGAAGCCATGCGGATGGCCCATGATTCGGGAGCGACGGCGGAGGTGATGAACAAAGCGAAGATAGAGGCACTGAAAATGGGAGGACTGCTTGGGGTGAACCGCGGAAGTTCCGAACCACCCACCTTTACCGTCATGGAGTGGAATCCTGGCAACGCAGTCAATAATAAACCGCTGGTCCTTGTCGGCAAAGGGGTCACCTATGATACCGGCGGGATGAACCTCAAGCCGGGCGATTCGATGCTGAACATGAAGTGCGACATGGCCGGGGCGGCCGCGGTGGCTTCGGTGGTATACGCGATAGCCATGGCAAAGCTGCCGGTTCACGTGGTCGGCCTCATGCCCGCCACCGATAACCGCCCGGGGATGAAGGCGCTGGTTTCGGGCGATGTCATCACCATGCACAACGGCATGACCGTTGAGGTGCTGAATACCGACGCCGAGGGGAGGCTGATCCTGGCCGACGCCCTGAGTTATGCAAAAAAGTTTGACCCGGCGCTGGTGATCGACCTGGCAACCCTCACGGGCGCAGCCGTGCGCGCCATCGGGAAATACGGCGCCGCTGCCATGCAGTCGAAGGCGGCCAAACAGCTCGAGTCACTCAAAACCTCCGGTTTTGATGTTTGTGAACGGCTGGTTGAGTTCCCCATGTGGGACGACTACGGCGAACTGGTCAAATCGGACCTGGCCGACCTGAAGAACCTCGGGCCACCGGAAGCAGGGATGATCACCGCAGGTAAATTCCTGGAGAAGTTCACCGATTATCCATACATCCACCTCGACATTGCCGGACCGGCATTCCTCGACAAACGCGACTCCTACCGGGGACAGGGAGGCACCGGCTTCGGGGTCCGCCTGCTGTTTGACTTCGTAAGCCGTTTCACCAGTTAATTTTGATATCTTTGCACCCTAAGACAGCTTTATGGAACAAATTGCAGAAAAAGAAAGGCGGGTTCGCGTCGGGATCACGCATGGCGATGTAAATGGAATCGGTTACGAGATCATTATCAAAACACTACAGGACCAGCGGCTGATGGAGTTGTACACCATCGTGGTCTATGGCTCGTCAAAAGTAGCTTCATACCATAGGAAAACCCTGAACATCAGCGATTTTAACTTCAACCTGGTGAAAAAGGCCGACCAGGCCCACCCGCGCAGGCCGAACATCGTCAACATCCACGACGAGGAGATCAAGATCGACCTCGGGAAATCAACCCCCATCGCCGGGGAATTGTCCCTGCTTTCACTTGAAGCCGCCACCGATGACCTGATGAAGGGCAACATCGATGTGGTGGTCACCGCGCCGATCAATAAAAAGAACATCCAGTCGCCCGGTTTTGCTTTCCCCGGGCATACCGAATATTTCGCAGGGAAATTCAAGACTGATAATTACCTGATGCTCATGGTGACCAGTGCCCTGAGGATCGGTGTGGTGACCGGTCATATCCCCCTTGGGAAGGTGAAGGAAACGCTCACCGAGGAGCTCATCCTTTCGAAGATCCAGGTCATGAACCAGTCGCTGAAGCGCGATTTCGGCATTGTCAAGCCACGCATCGCCGTTCTTGCACTGAACCCGCATGCCGGCGACGACGGCCTGATCGGCTCGGAGGAGAAAACCCTCATCCTGCCGGCCATCGAAAAGGCCTATGCCCAGAACATCCTTGCATTCGGGCCCTACCCGGCCGACGGCTTTTTTGGAGCCACCAGCTTTAAGAATTTCGACGGCATCCTGGCCATGTACCACGACCAGGGAATGGTTCCCTTTAAACTGATGTCGTTTGATGAAGGGGTCAATTTCACCGCGGGACTGCCCGTTATCCGCACCTCGCCGGCACACGGAACAGCTTACGACCTTGCCGGGAAGAACGAAGCTTCGCCCGAAGCCTTCCGCAATGCATTGTACCTTGCCGGCGACATCTTCATGCATCGTCTCGAATATGACGAGCTCCATGCCAACCAGCTGCACCCTTCCGGAAATCAATAAAATACCTCATGACCGGACCCGGCTATACGGTTTCTGAGATTGCCTCCATCTGCCAGGGGGAGATACACCCGGCCGGCAGGCATGAAGGGTTGGTTCTCGACTTGCTCATAGACAGCCGCAGCCTGATACACCCGGATCACTGCCTTTTTATCGCGCTGGTTTCCGATCGCAACGACGGTCATAACTACATTCCCGAACTCTGTGAAAAGGGGGTGGGAACCTTCCTGGTTTCAAAACTCCCCGATCTTTCCCCGGCAGCCGTAAAAAACAACCCTTCCTTTATCCTGGTGGCCGATACGCTTGTCGCCCTCAGGCAACTCGGTGCCTGGCACCGCCGGCAATTCAGCATACCAGTAATTGCCGTAACCGGCAGCAACGGGAAAACGATCGTCAAAGAGTGGCTTTTCCAGCTGCTGAGCCCGGATCACAAGGTGATACGCAGCCCGAAAAGCTATAATTCGCAGGTGGGCGTTCCGCTTTCGGTATGGAAGATGACTGCTTCACACGACCTGGCGGTTTTTGAAGCCGGTATTTCAAAACCGGGCGAGATGGAAAGTCTCGAAGACATCATCCGCCCGACGATCGGCATATTTACCAACATCGGCCATGCCCACGATGAATATTTTACCGGCCAGCGCCAGAAGGTGGAGGAAAAACTGAAGCTTTTCAGCCGCGCCTCCGCGCTCGTTTACTGCGCCGACCATACAGCGATAACCACCTGTCTCCGCGAAGTTGAGGCTTTCCGCCACCTCCGCACCTTCACCTGGAGCCGGAACCAGGTTGCCGACCTGCGGATCACGGCCACGGAGAAAGAGGGAGGACGAACCCTGGTCAGGATGATGTCAGGGATGGAGACGCATTCCTTCGTGATCCCTTTTCCCGATGATGCCTCTGTTGAAAACGCTATCCATTGCATTGCAACGATGCTTTACCTGGGTTACGCTGCCGATGTCATAGCATCCCGGTTATCCCTGCTGCAGCCTGTCGCCATGCGCCTCGAACTCAAAGAGGCCATCAACCACTGCTCCCTGATCAACGACAGTTATAATTCAGACATCAATTCGCTGGCCATTGCCCTTGATTTCCTCGATCAGCAGAACCAGCAGATGCAAAAGACCGTCATTCTTTCCGACCTGCTTCAAACCGGCCGCGACAAGGATGAACTATACCGGGAGATCGCCTCCATGCTTGTTTCAAGACGGATTACCCGCCTGATCGGCATCGGCCGCGACATGGTGCATCATGCCGGGAAGTTTCCCATGCACAAGGACTTTTTCCCGGCCACGGACGATTTCCTGCAGCATTTCCCGGTCTCCTCCTTCCAGCATGAAACCATCCTGCTCAAGGGCGCCCGGATCTTTGAATTTGAGAAAATCAGCCAGGTGTTACAGCAAAAGGCCCATGAAACGGTCATGGAGGTCAACCTCGACGCGCTGGTCCACAACCTGAACCATTACCGTTCGCTGCTGAAGCCCGGCACCACCGTCATGGCCATGGTGAAGGCATTTTCATACGGGAGCGGGAGCTATGAAATCGCAAATGTGCTGCAGTTCCACCGCGTCGGGTACCTTGCCGTTGCCTATGCCGACGAAGGGGTTGAACTGCGGAAGGCCGGGATCCGCCTGCCCGTGATGGTAATGAGCCCCGAGGAGGAGAGCCTCGACACCCTCCTGAAGTTCAACCTTGAACCCGAAATTTACAACCTCCACATCCTGCGTTTGCTTGAAGAGGCCATCGCCCGCAACCAGACCGCAATCCAGCAGCAGGTGCGTATCCATATCAAGCTGGACACGGGAATGCACCGGCTTGGGTTTTCACCCGGCGAACTGGAACCGCTGGTAAAACGGCTTCAGTCGAATCCCGACCTCCACGTACAGTCGGTTTTTTCGCACCTGGCAGCCAGCGAGGATCCCCCGGAAGATGATTTCACCCGCGGACAGATCCGCCTTTTTGAGGAGATGAGTGCCAGGATCACCGGCATCCTCGGTTATCCGGTGCTGCGTCATATCCTGAATTCTGCCGGGATCCACCGGTTCCCCGAAGCCCATTTCGACATGGTCAGGCTTGGCATCGGCCTGTACGGCGTGGGGAGCAACCCGGCCGAGCAGGAAAAACTGAGGAATGTCAGCACCCTGAAAACCGTGATCACCCAGGTAAAAACCATCGCGGCGGGCGATACGATCGGATACAACAGGAAGGGAATTGCAAAGGAGGAGATGGTGATCGCCATCATCCCGGTAGGATATGCCGACGGGCTGAACCGCAGGCTTGGCAATGGCCGCGGAAGATTTTACATCAGCGGTAAACCGGTACCGGTGGTCGGGAACATCTGCATGGACCTGACCATGATCGACGTGACCGGACTGATGGTGAAGGAGGGCGACGAAGTGATCATTTTCGGGGATGACCATCCCCTGGCAGGGCTCGCCTGCGAAATGGGAACCATCCCCTACGAGGTCCTTACCTCCATTTCGCGTCGTGTGAAGCGGATCTATTACTATGAATGACCATTACCTTGAAAAATTCGCTTATTTTTGCCCCCTGACCAGCCGACTATGGAATCCCGAACGTTAAGCATATTAATCCCGGCTTACAACGAAGCAGCCACCATTCACCACATCCTGGACAAGATCCTTGCGGTTGAACTTCCGTCAGGGGTGCAGAAAGAGATCATCATTGTGAACGATTTCAGCACCGACAAGACGATCGCGGTGGTGGAATCCTATATTTCCGGACATCCGGGCTGCGATATCCGGCTTTACAGCCAGCCGAAAAACCATGGCAAAGGCGCCGCGCTGCACCGGGGGATCAAAGAGGCCACGGGTGAGTTCATCATCATACAGGATGCCGATCTCGAGTACGACCCTGCCGATTACAATGTACTGCTGAAACCGGTCCTGGATGGCTTCGCCGATGTGGTTTACGGCTCACGCTTCATGGGAGGAAAACCCCACAGGATTCTCTTTTTCTGGCACTCCATCGGGAACAAACTGCTCACGGTAATCTCCAACATGTTCACCAACCTCAACCTTACCGACATGGAGACCTGTTACAAGCTTTTCCGTGCCGAACACCTGAAACAGATCCGTTTCAGGGAGAACAGGTTCGGGTTCGAACCGGAGGTAACCTCCAAGATCGCCCGTTTCCCGAAAATCCGCATCTACGAAGTCGGGATCTCCTACTACGGACGTACCTACGAAGAGGGAAAGAAGATCGGGATGAAAGATGCCGTGCGGGCTGTATGGTGCCTCATTAAATATAACATATTCGACCGGAAGTACCTTAACACGGGCAACTGACCGGTTCACCGGCCACCGGGACGATGAGCAACGACATATCCTGAACATGGTCCAGATGCCTGCTCTTTTCATTACCCTTTACAGCCCCTTCTCCATGGTACTGGCGGCAGCAGCAGTCATACTGCTGTGGCGGCTGTTATCTGCCCTCTTCCGTTTTCCTGTTGCGCTCGTCACCACCTTGCTGATCCTGGCAGGGACCAACCTTACGGGACAGATTTTTACGGCCCCTCTTTCCGCGAATGTCATCCTTTTCCCGCTTTACCTGCTGGTAATCCTGCTGACGATTCAATTTCAAGAAGGCCGGAAATGGCTCCCATTGTTCCTGCTCTTTCCCGGGATGATCGCAATTGCATTCCTGGGCGCCACGGGGATCTCCATGATTTTATTCCCGGTTTTCGCAATTTTCAGCAAATCTCACCCGCTGCGGCTGACGCCGAAAACACGGGGGCAGCTGATGTTCCTGGGTGCCATCGCCCTGGTCTGCTCACTCCTGAGGCAGTTCGCGGCCTTCACCGATCCTGTTGCGGTCCTCTTTCCCGGTTATCCGGACGGGAGTCACTTCCTTGCCGGGCCGGTTAACATCCACCGGGTATTGTTTTCCATCCAGAATGGCTGGCTGGTATACACCCCCCTGGTGGTCCCGGCAATTGCCGGGTACTGGTTCCTGGCGCGGGATAACCGCGAATATTTCGCCGCTGCATTTCTGGTCCTGGTCGTTTCACTGGCAGACGCCGGCGGAATCCCGACCTGGTTTTTCCCCGGCCGCTTCGGGTATCCATACCTCGTTGAGACCTATGCCCTGCTCAGTCTGCCGCTGGGTTCCCTGGTGCAAAGGTTGTGGAACGGCAGGGCGAAACTCCGCGTCATTCTCTTCACTGTGTCGATCCTGCTGATCACCCTGAATCTTTTCCAGGAGTGGCAGTTCAGCCGGGAAATCCTCCGGCCCGGGAGGATGACCCCGGCCTGGTATGCCGCCACTTTCGGTAAAACCCGCATCGACCCGCATGACCAGGGGTTGCTGAGACCATGTTTTCCCACGACACCCGACTCCATCCCTGCCGATCCGCCGTTAACCTGCAAGAGCCTGGCACGGTTTGATTTTGAGCAGCCGATGGCCGAGTGCGGACCATCGCAGCTTGAGCGCGCGGCGCATTCGGGGAAATACGGCCTGCTGATGAACGAACAACGGAGGTTTTCACCCGGGCTGAAGATCTCCATGAAAGATCTGGCCTGCGGCGATTCCTGCTGGCTCAGGGCAGGAGGATATTTTTATTATTCATGTACCCCGGCGGCCAGCAAGGTCTTCCTGGTGATCACCTGCATTCACATGGGTAATCCCTACAAATACCGGGTCGTCGACCTCTCCTCCGACCGGTTCCATCCAAAACAATGGAATCACGTTGAGATGAGTTATCTCGTCCCGTTTCCAGTCGACACGGATGACCAGTTGCAGGTCTATTTTATGAATTGGGGGGACCAGGAGTGTTTCATCGACGATTTCGACATCAACCTCTGTAAAACGGCACCATGAAAAAGAAGTCAATGATATCGCGTGGCGCCCTTGAGGAAATTCTCGTCTTTTCCACGCTTTTCGTGGTTTGTCTGTACCTTGCCGCGCAGCTCAATTTCATCGGCGGAAAGCCGCGCGGGGCCGGGGTGTTCGCTTCCGACAAAAGCATCTATTACGTATACCTGCCGGCAACCTTCATTTACGGGTGGGACGTAAATAAATTTCCCCGACACTGCGATACCATCTACAAAGGTTTTATCCTCGACTATAAAACAGGTAAGATCGTCAATAAAATGACCTGTGGCGTGGCCCTGCTGTGGACCCCTTTTTTCCTCGTCACCCATGCCATCGCCACCGTTTTCAACCTGCACCCCGATGGTTTTTCCGATTTTTACCAGGAGATGGCGCTCATTCCCCCGGTCTTCTTCCTGGTGCTGGGACTTTTTTTTACAAAGCGGTTCCTACGGTATTATTTCCCGCCCCCCGTTGTTTACACCTGCCTGCTGTTCCTGCTTGCGGGGACGAACCTGTTCTATTACGGACTGGTGGAGGGTCTCATGTCGCATGTCCATTCATTTTTCCTGTTTGCACTTTATCTTTACCTCCTGAAGAAATTCCACGGCGATCCCGGCCGGTCGCTGAAACTGTTTGCCGCGATCAGCGCCACGGTCGCCCTTGCCATCCTGGTCAGGCCCACCAACCTGGTCATCCTCGCCTGGTTTTTCCTGCTCGATGCCGCGAACCTGCAGGAAATCGCCAAAAGGATACGCATCTTTTTCCGGACTGAATACCTGCTGACTTTCGCCCTCATCGTCTTCCTGGTTTTCCTGCCGCAGCTCATTTACTGGAAATATGTTTCGGGCAGCTTCCTGCACTATTCTTACGGTAAAGAGGGCTTCTTCTACTGGAAGAACCCGGTGATCCTGCCCCTGCTGTTTTCGCCGTTCAACGGGCTGTTCCTCTATAACCCGATGGTGCTGCTTTTCGTGGCAGGCGCTTCCTGGATGATTTTCCGCAGGAAGGCGAACGGGTTGGTGCTTCTGTTCACCTTTGCCCTGGTTGCCTGGATTTCGGGTTCGTGGCACATGTGGTTTTTCGGAGGCAGTTTCGGCTCAAGGCCCTTTGTGGAATACGATGCGATCCTGTCGCTCGGCTTTGGCTTTTTCCTTGCGGAAACCGCACGGCTGAAGAATCTGTTCACGCGGTCGCTGGTGTTGCTTTGCATGATCATTTTCAGTTATTACAACCTGAAACTGGTATACCACAACAGCTGGTACACCGGTTCGGTCTGGGACTGGGATGCCTATAAAAACCGCCTGGAGGATGCATCCATCCTGCACTTTTCAAAAGACAGCTACACCTACATCAACGATTTTGAGAATATCTCCTTCGAGCCGGCGATCGTGATTTCAAACGTCTGGTATCATTCGCGCAATATTTCGGGGCTGGTCGATTCAAGATATGAGTATTGCGGCGTATACCGGCGCGGCATGAACGCGATCCTCGACCACCCTGCCGGTCATATCACGGCTGGTCTGTGGGTCAGCCCCGTCGGTTCCGATTCAACCGATGTGGTGCTGGTAGCCTCCATCGAGGACGAGCAGCACCATCCCTGGTTCTACAGGATCATGCCGGTGAACAGGTCGGGAACAAAGACGGGAACCTGGTCGGAAGTGCGGCTGTCGTTTGCAATCCCGCACTGGCTCAGCGAACCCGAATACACGCTGAAGATCTACCTCTGGAATGTTCACCACCATACCTTTTACCTGGATGATGTCCGCGTGAAAATTGAATAACCCGTTTTTTATTTCCTGATCACCTTTACCAGGACGGTTTTTCCATCGTCGAACAGGATTACCGGCAGCCCTCCCCGCAATGGGATAAGGGTGATATCCTCCCTGAAAACATAATAGTAGCCAGCTGCAATGGAGGGCCCGTCGCGCGTGACCGGTTTCAGCCAGGTCATGCCCCCCGTTTCGCGGTAGAAATTCAGCGTTGGTTCAAACGGCCATGAAATGGCCAGGGTGACGGGTCCGGGATGTTCATGCAGACGGACCTCCTTCCCGAGGAGAGCCAGGACATGCCCCGACTCCTTGTCGTAGTTCCAGTCGAGGAAGGTGGTGGAGGAAAATACGGCAAAGGTGTGAACGACCGCTGCGATGGCGAGCAGCATTGCCAGGGTGAGCGGGATGAATTTGGCGTTCATTTCCCGGTAAAGTTTTGCAACCAGGAATCCCAGGCAAAGCATGAACATCGGGACGAAAAGCAACCCGTAACGCCTGATCAGCAGTTTGGTGCCAAGGAGGTAAAATTGTGAAACATTGATTAAAACGGTCAGCATCAGCAGCAGGAAAACCAGGAGCAGGATGCGGTCTTCGTGCAGTAGTGCCTTGCTTTTCTTCAGGAACATCACGGCCAGGATGACTGCTGCCGGAACCATAACGGCAACCACCAGGATTTGGATAAGAATTTTGCCCCAATGGGCATAGCCTGCCCCGTAAAAAAAGGTTTCAGCCAGGCTCCCGACCGTATCGTGCCAGAAACCGGATTCGCCCCCGTAAAAAAACTGGTCGGCCACAACCAGTTTCCTCACCGGCCCTGCCAGGATGAGGCCAAGTACCACGAAAACGACCAGGTTGATCAGGTTGATCCTGGCGAGAACCCTGGTTTTCGTGGAATAAAGTTCGCCGTTCACCCGGCACTCAAGCAGGTGCCATAGGTTTACGGTCGCCACCAGCGCCAGCAGGTAATTAAGCATGGTGAAATGGCTGAACACCCCGAGGCAGGCAAAGAGGACCGACCAGAGATAATTCCCATATCCCGGGCGGCTTGTATACCGCACCAGGAAAAAAATGCTGGTCACCAGGAAACAGTAGGAGAGACCGTTTCCCCTCGCCAGCGCAAAGAAGTCGAGCAGGTAGGGATTGCACGTTGCCAGCGCGAAGACGGGCAACATCACCCAGGGCTCCAGTTTCCGCAACAGCAGCAGGGTAAAACCCAGGAAACCGGCCAGGGCCAGAAGGTTCGGCAATCGCAGGATGATCACCGGGCTGCCGAAAACCCATGAAAGGAATTTCATCAGCAGCGTATTGAGCAGGTGGTTGTTGGGCGAAGCGACCTTGTAGCTGAAAATATCCGCAAGCGGCGCGGTTACAAAGCGATTGTAGGTAAAACTCTCATCATGCGTAAAAGTGGAGGTAACGGCCTTTTGAATGACCATGCCCAGCAAAAGCACCGCCAGCACATCAATCAGAACCCACGAAAAAACCTTTGCCTGCTTTTCCATCAAACACAAATTCTAAATCGTAAATCGTAAATTGGGATTCGTCACCCGTCATTTGTTTCCGGGCTCAAAGTTATGAGTAAAATTGTTTTTACCTTTGAATCCGTGAAATATCCTCTCCATCCTTGAAAAATATCACAAGTCATCCCGGTTCAGAGATGTTTTTTTCCCTCCTTTCAGCAGCAGGTTTGCTTTCACTGTTTATCGTACTGAACAGCTATCTCCATGAAGGCTCCCTTGAAAAAAGCAGGAAGGCGGGTGAATTTCACGAAACAGAGCACCTCACCGACACGGCCGGGATGGTTACCAGCCGGGTGGCTTTCCACGATTTTGAAGCCGGCGACCCTGCCGATCCGGCCCTGCATCTTGCTGCCATCGGCCACACGGGAAAGCAGTCGCTGAAGATGAGTTCCGCCATGCCGTTTTCCCCGGGACTGTGGACCCGTTTCAGGGACCTTCCTGCCGGCGGGCATGGCTGGATCCGCGCGACCGGGTACGTTTGGTTTTCCTGCTTGCCGGGGGATGTGAAATGCAGCCTGGTTGCCACCTGCAACCACCAGGGAGCCAATTTCAAATACATGTTCATCGCCCTTGAAAAGGAAAACCTCGTGCCCAATCGCTGGAACAAAATAACCATCGACTACCGCATCCCTGAACCTCCCCTGGGGGAGGATATCCTGCAGGTCTATTTCTGGTACCGCGGGAACGGGGAGATGCTGGCGGATGACATCGGGGTGGAGTTGCTGAGGGTTAAATAAAACTCAAACACAGGGGCACGGAGCGTGCAGAGGACAAAGTCTTAAAACCAATGAAAAGAGAGCAAACTTGAAGAAGAAATTTTCCGCCGGCAACTGGTTCTTTTATCTGCTGTTCTGCACCTCGCTGGTGCTTACCTGGTTTTTCCACAAGGATGCCGGCCGCTTTAACGACCGGGGCGAACTCTGGTCCGACCGGGCGGGTTACTATATATACCTGCCGGCCACCTTCTTTTACCATTTCGACACGCGCCGGATGCCCGCCGACCTCGACATCGTCACCGGTGGCGGGTTCAGCATCGATACCGTTAAAAACAAACTCGACACGAAGTACACCTGCGGTGTTGCCCTGATGGTCGCCCCCTTTTTTTTCACGGCGGGACTGGTCTCGCGCCTCTGCGGTTTTGACGATGAAAACGGCTTTTCCATGCTATACATGCGCTTCATGGGGCTGGCCGCGGTTGTCTACCTGCTGCTCGGGTTATGGTTCCTGAAAAAATTCCTCTGCTTTTATTATGATCCGCTGACCTGCTATGCGGTTATCACCCTGATTTTTCTTGGCACCAACCTCTTTTTTTATGCGCTCATCGACGGGATGATGTCGCATGTCTTTTCTTTTTTCCTCTTTTCGCTGTTCCTGTATGCCCTCAAAAGATACCTGCTGCTGCCGGCCCGTTCCTGGTTCATGCTGCTGTCCTTCCTCCTTGCACTTTCCATCCTCATCCGGCCGACGAACATCATCCTTGGGTTCCTCTTTTTCACCTGGGATGCAACCGGTACTGCCGAATGGACCCGCCGGCTGAAGCAACTCCTGAAACCATCGCATCTCTTTTTTTTCCTGGCCGTCCTCTTTGTCCTGTTCCTGCCGCAGCTTGTTTACTGGAAGTACCTTTCGGGACACTGGCTTCATTTTTCATACCAGGGCGAAGGATTCACCAACTGGCGCCACCCGAAGTTTGCGGCCGTTCTCTTCTCACCCGTCAACGGACTGTTCCCATACACCCCGGTGGCATTGCTCTTCGTGGCGGGCATGTTCATGATGCTCTACAGGAAGGCGCGCAACGGCCTGTCGGCGGCAACCATGTTCGTGCTGGTTACCATTACCTGCGCCACCTGGAAAATGTGGTATTTCGGGTGCAGCTTCGGGCAAAGATCATACATTGAATACTATGCGATCATGGCCGTACCGTTCGGCTATTTTATCAACCATGTTTTTACAAGGCGGAATTTCATTGCCACGACCGCTCTCTTTTTTGTTTTATTCCTGTTCATTTATGTAAACCTCAGGTTTACCGTTGCCGGCTACAGGTATGAGCGTTGTTATTACGGCTCCACCTGGGACTGGGACCACTTTTACCATACCCTGGGGAAGACGGGAATCCTGGCTGCCGACTGCCGGACCACCACCTTTGAAAACGATTTTGAGAACATGGCCATCCTGCCGGTGGTGAGGCCTTCGCAGGTGTTCACCCGTTCGGGGCAATACAGCGTCGCAGCCGATAAAAAGGTGGAAGAGACCCCCTTGTTTTCAACCCGGCTCGATGAACTGGGTTATCCCTACCCGAAAAGGATCGGGGTGGAGGTATGGATGCTGAAACCAGGGAGCAGGCCTACCGGCGCATCGCTGGGCTACAGCCTGAACAACGGGGCAAAAGTCCTTTTCAGCGAGGAACAACCGGTCGACAGCCTGGTGCGGGCCCCGCTGACCTGGGCGAGGGTATACAAAACCTTCATCGTGCCCGATGTCAACGATTCGTCGCTGCAGATCAGGATTTTTATAAAAAATCCGAAACATGCCCTGCTGTTCGCCGACGACCTGTTGGTGCGGTACCGGTATAGCTGGAATTGATACAGATTTGCATGGTGGCTGCCGATTGGCCTCAGAAGGTTCATGAGATCACAAACTTGCCCGTATGGATATACACAGGATCATCCAGTCCCAGTTTTCAACGCTCCAGCTCTGCTGGATCTTCTGTGCCTTTGGCTTCGCCATTTTCAGCATTGTTTTATTCCTGAAGGACAGGCAGGGCATGAGCATTCTCTTCCTGTTTATTGCAGGGCTGATCCTGCGGTTGGTGGTTGCCGGGCTTGATCCCTTCCTGTGGACCTGGGACGAGCAATACCATGCGCTCGTGGCCAGGAACATGATGACCCACCCCTTCAAACCCATGCTCGTGAGCAACCCCTTGCTGGAATATGATTTCAGGAACTGGCAGGCGAACCATGTGTGGGTACACAAACAACCCTTTTTCCTCTGGCAGATCGCCCTCTTTTTCAGGATGTTCGGCACCAGTGAGTTCGTGCTACGGCTGCCTACGGCCATCATGATGTCGCTGATGATCCCGCTGATCTGGCGCACCGGCAGGCTGACAAGCACGGCGGCTACTGCCTGGTATGCCGCTTTCCTCTACACCTTCACTTACTATTTTGTACAGATCGCTTCGGGTTCCATCGCCACCGACCACAACGACAGCGCCTTCATCTTCTTTGTCGGGCTCAGCATCTGGGCCTGGGCTGAGTATACCAGCTCGAAAGGGCGCCGCTGGCTCCTGCTCATCGGCCTGTTTGCGGGAATTGCCGTCCTCAACAAATGGGTCGCGGGGTTGCTTGTTTATTCCGGCTGGCTGATGGCCATCCTGGTGGCCAGTCCGGGGAAGGAATGGTTGCCTGCATTGAAGGCGATGGCGATTTCGGTGGGGGTCACCCTGCTGGCCGTTTTGCCCTGGGAACTCTTTATCCTGCATGCCTATCCTGCCGAAAGCCGGTTTGAACTCCTGGGTTACAGCAGGCATGTTCTGGAGACGCTTGAACACAATGGCGGCAACAGCCATTTTTATTTTGACCGGCTGGAAATGCAATATGGCGGCATCCTCGCGACTTTCCTGATCGTCCCGGGGCTTTTTATTCTTTTTCGTTCCATGAAGAACCGAACCCATCGGGTCGGGCTTATCACCTGCCTGGCAGGCACGTACCTGTTCTTTTCGTTTATCCCGACCAAGATGGATATGTTCTGCCTGATCGTTTGCCCGGTCATCTTCCTCGGGCTGGGGGCTTTGATCGACTGGCTGGCGGGCCAGCTCCGCCAACGTGTCGCAGCCCGCGCCGTATTCTGGATTCTCTTTTTCCTGCTGGGATTCCTGGCCTGGGATACCCTGAACATCAACAAGATCGACGTGCTGCATTCGGATAAATTCGAACACTGGAAATTCAGGAACCTCGAAGCCATCATCGACCGGCAGGCCATCGCGAAGCTGCCTTCGAAGGATTACGTGGTGTTCAACTGCAGCGGGAACAATGCCATCATGTTCATGTTTTACTCGGGAACCACGGCATACGGAAACTATCCGGATCCCGCGCAGTACAGGGAACTAAAGGAAAAAGGAGTAAAAATCGCCACCTTCTCCGATGAAAACATCCCGGTTTACCTGAAGGAGGATCCTGCCGTAATCAGGATATTTATGAAGCCACTCTATTATTGACCGCCATTTCATTCTTCCTCTGTTGAACCGGAGAATGCAGATTGAAACGATTGGGGAATCAGGTAATTTTTTTCTGCTAACTTTGCCTTTTGATTGGGTTCCCGGTAATAATTTCAGCCATAACAGATTGTCAGATGACGAGGATTAAAAGCACTCTCCTTTTTATTGTTCTTGCCGTGCTTGTTTTCCCAGCCTTACAAAAGTGCTTCCATTTCATCACCCCGGCCCCCCTCGAAGGCTATTTCCAGCCGAGTCCCAGGCCCGATTTCTCGCTGGCCTCCCTGTGCTCGGGTGAGTTCCAGCAAACCATGTCCCCGCACATCGAGCGTACCACCGGGTTTCACGAAAATTTCGTGAGGATCTTCAACCAGGCCGATTTCACCTTCTTTTCGATACCCCACGCGGCAAAGATCATCATCGGCAAAAACAACCTGCTCCAGGCCGACTCGCATGTGGATGCATACCTCGGCCGGGATTTTGCCGGGAAGCGCTTCCTCGACGACAAGATCGAGCGGATCAGATACCTGCAGGACTACCTCCGGCAGGAGAAGGGCATCCTGCTGCTGGTGGTTCTTGCCCCCGGCAAGGGATTTTATTACCCCGAAAGCATTCCCGCGAGGTACCTGGAACGAAAAAAAAGCACCACCAACCAGGATTATTTTGCCTCCGGGCTCGAAAAGAACGGCATCAACCTGATCGATTTCAACCGGTGGTTTCTCGGCATGAAGGATACCTCGCGTCATGTCCTTTACCCGAAAACGGGGATCCACTGGAGCACCTTTGGCGCCACTCTTTGTGCCGACTCGCTGATCCGCTACCTTGAATCGGCGCTTCACCGCAGGCTCCCGCATCCAGGGGTCGAAAAGTGGGTCACCATGCAACGGGCCGATAAGGAGGACGACGATATGGACCGCGTGCTGAACCTCCTCTGGAAGATCCCGGTCCCGCCGATGACCTACCCGGTATTCAGGTTCAATGCGGCGGATACCACCCGGAAACCGGCAGTCCTGTTCATCAGCGACAGCTTTTACTGGAACTGGCAGCACACCGGCATCATCCGCAACACTTTCAGCCGCGGGGATATGTGGTATTACGACAAGGAGGTTTATCCCGCCCCGGCCGGAGGTCCGCTCAATACCGCGGAGGTCGGTCTCGACAGTGCCATCAGCCGGCAGGAGGTGGTCATCCTGATGCAGACCAATGCCGGTTACGGGAACATCGGGTACGGGTTCGTCGACCGGGCCTACGAATACTATTACCGGGGCATGACGCCTGTAAAACGGATCGAGGCGAACTACCGGGCCAACCCGGCATTGATGGATATCATGAGGAAAAAGGCGGCGGATCAGCACCTCCCCGTTGAGTCTGTTTTGTACACCGATGCGGTTTTTCTCTACAATACCGAACTGAAACGTCTTTCAAAATACAATTAGCCATGGTTTTCAACAGCAGTTTATTTTTACTTTATTTCCTGCCCTGTTTCCTGATTCTCTATTACCTGGCCGGGCGGCGGTTCAACAACTGGGTGCTGCTCCTGGCCAGCATCGGTTTTTATGCATGGGGGGCTCCGAAATTTCTCTTTTTCCTGATGGCCTCGGTGTTGGCCGATTTCGTGGTTGTCGGGCAGATGAGCCGGCGGGAGGGTTCCGCGCGCCGGCGGCTGTTCTGGCTGTCGGTCATGCTGAATCTTGCGTTGCTGCTCTATTTCAAATACATGAATTTCTTCGCCGACCAGTTCCAGGCGATCCTCGGCCTCATCGGGTCGAAACCTGCGGTATGGACCCGGATCGCCCTGCCGCTGGGAATATCCTTCATCACCTTCCAGAAACTCTCCTATACCCTCGAAGTCCATAAAAAGCGGCAGCCTGTTTTCCGGAAACTGCAGGATTATGCCCTGTACATCTTTATGTTCCCGCAATTGCTTTCAGGCCCGATCGTCCGGCCCGGGCAGATTTCCGGCCAGATCACCGACCGCTCTGGGCAGGATAACATTGACGCGCGTCTCACCGGGTTTTACCGTTTCATCATCGGGTTGTCCAAGAAGGTGCTCATCGCCGACGTGCTCGGGGTCACCGTGAACGAGATCTTTGCCCTCTCGCCGGCCGAACTTTCCAGCGGCATCACCTGGATAGGGGCCATTGCATACACCTTCCAGATCTACTTTGACTTCTCCGGATATACCGACATGGCCATCGGCCTTGCCCGCATGCTGGGTTTCCGCTTGCCCGAAAACTTCAACTCCCCTTATGTCTCGCAAAGCATCACCGAATTCTGGCGGCGCTGGCACATGACCCTTTCATTCTGGTTCCGCGATTACATCTTCCTGCCACTGGCTTACGCCACTTCGCGGAAACTGCCCAAAGAACGCTACATCGGCCTGCGCGCCGATAAGGTGATCTACCTCGTCGCCACCACCGTGACCTTCCTGTTGTGCGGCTTCTGGCATGGTGCGGCATGGACCTTCGTGATCTGGGGTGCCTACATGGGTCTGTTCCTCATCATCGACCGTCTCTTCCTGATCAAATATCTGAAAAAGGCAGGAAGGATCCCCTCTGTAGCGATCACCTTCTTTTTGCTGATGATCGGGTGGCTTATCTTCAGGTCGCAGACCCTGTCCGATGCCTGGTTCCTGATCAAACGGCTGTTCCTTTTCCTGCCGGGCGACAACATGGTTTGGCTCAACCCGAAATTCTGGACCATGCTGGTGCTGGCCATCATCTTCTCTTTCTGGGGCGGTTCAAGGAAAGTTGAAACTTGGATCGGGAAACTCTATGACAACCCCGGCAACTTCCTGATGTTCACCTCCACCGTCATGGCCCTGATGCTGTTTATCCTGTGCGAAGCGACCATCACCTCTTCGGGGTTCAACCCCTTCATTTATTTCAGGTTCTGACCCGATGCGGATAAAGCGGACCCTCCTGTTCGTCATCCTGTTGCTGCTGGTTCTGCCTGCAGTGCAGAAACGGTTCCACCCGGTTTCGTCCAGACCACTGAACGGGGTGTTCGCCAATGCCGCCAAACCTGTTTTTTCATGTTCAGCCTGGATGACCGGGCAATTCCAGGATGCCTGTACACGTTACCTGGAGGATCATACAGGTTTCCGACCCGACCTGGTGAGATTGTACAACCAGGTGGATTTCAGTTTTTTCTCACTTCCCCACGCCGAAAGGGTGGTGATCGGGAAAAACCATGAACTGTTTGCCAGCGGGTACATCAGGGGTTACCTGGGGCAGGATTTTCCCGGGAACCGTTACATTGACGAAAAGGTGAAGATGCTCCGCTATCTGCAGGAATACCTGTGGAAAGAAAAGCACATTTTCGTGGTGGTGGTGATCCCGCCCGACAAAGGCTCATTTTACCCCGAATGCATCCCCGGCAGGTTCCTGAAGGTAAAACGGCACCAGGCAGCCCGCGATTATTTCCTCCAGAAAGCAGGGAAGGCGGGAATCAACATCCTCGATTTCAACTCCTGGTTCCTGGCCATGAAGGACACTTCACCTTACCGGCTGATCCCCACGACGGGGGTTCACTGGAGCGAATACGGCGCCTGGCTGTCGGCCGACTCGGCCACCCGGTATCTTGAGCGGATGACCGGTTGCACCATGCCCCGGATGGTGCTTGATTCGGTTGTAACCTCCACGCATCCCCGCCACAAGGACGACGATATCAATAAAACCATGAACCTGGTATGGAACGCTCCGCATGCCAGGCTGGCCTACCCGGCTTTCCATTTCGTGTCCGGTAAGACCATGTCAAAACCCTCGGCGCTTTTCGTGGCCGACAGCTTTTTCTGGGGGTGGTGGGATCAGCCCATCATCCAGAATCTCTTCAGGAACCCGGAGATCTGGTATTACGACCAGGAGATCTACCCCGAAAGTTTTACCAGGACGAAGCACACGTGGGAGGCCGGCCTCAGGGAGACGGTAGAACGGCAGGACATCATCGTTCTGCTGCAGGTAGGAGCAGGCGGCGGGAATCCCGGGTCGGGGATCATCGACCGCCTTTTCGCCGAATTTGATACTTCGGCGGGCAACCCGATCAGGAAGATTGAACGGACCATGCTTTCGGATACAGCATGGCTTGCAGCAGAAAAGCGTAAATCGGCCGAACGGAACCTGCCCCTGCCTGTGATGATGCGCAGCGATGCGATCAGCCTCTTCAATGATGACTTAAAAAGAAAATAAACAAATAAAACCCGGTATGAACAGCGATTTTGTCACAAAAAACAAGGAATATTTTTACCTGGCGTTTTTTATTGTCGCCCTGATCACCTTTTACCCCCTCTTTTTTACCGGCTTTGCCACGGCCGACGATTTTCACTTTTACCTGATGACGCGAAGGGGCCTGGTCAAGGAGGACGCCTTTCATTTTGCCACCGTTGCCGGGCGGTTTTACTTTTACATCGTGAAACCGCTGTACAACCTCCCGTATGTCTTCGACAACATGGTGGTTGTAAAGATTTTCCACCTTGTCCCGTTGATCTTCTGCTTCCTGCTCTTCGCAAGGATCATCAGGATGATGACCGGGTCGAGGGAACTCTCATGGCTTTTCCTCCTTGTGTTCCTGATGACCATGCAGATCTCGCAGCACACCAGCCTTTTCCTGGCGTACCCGTTCTTTTTCACCTTCTCCTTTTCGCTGCTGCTCATCTCCTTTATCCTGCTGCTGCGCTATTACGAAAATAAAAAAAGGAGCATGCTCGTCCTGGCGGCGCTCTTTTTCCTCGTCGGGCTGCTGTTTTATGAAACCTACATCTTTTTCCTGCTTTTTGCCGGGCTGACCATCGCTTATCACAACCTGCGGGAAAAAAGACCGTGGCAGCAGGCGGCAAGGGATTCGTTCCTGCAACTCCTTCCTTTCCTGGTCATCGGCATCCTCTACATCGCCACCTATTTTATCTTCAGGATTTATCACCCGTCGCAGTATGCTGGGACCAGCTTCGGGATGAAGGAGGTGACGCTGAAGACCTTTTTTGCGGTGTTGTGGCACCTCTCCTTTTCCGCTTTCCCGCTTACCATTTACTCGACAGAGCACACGCTGTTCTGGGACAAGTCGGAACTGGTCAGCGGGTACTCCCCGGTATTGCTGCGGCTGATCCTGAGCGCCCATGTGGAGTGGATCGTAAAGGGAGTGGTGGTGGCCTTCTGCGGGTATAAACTGCTTCTTGCCTCTCCCAGGCTGAAAACAGCAGGCCTCCTGGGTGCGATCCTGATCGCCCTGATGATGATCTTCCTGCCGCACCTTCCACTGGCCCTGACTGAGAAATATACTTTTCATGCCGGCAAGCACGGCATGCTCGGGTACGTGACCACCTTTTATTCCTTCTTCGGGGTGTTGCTCCTTATCACGGTGCTGTTGAGTTACCTGATGAATCTCTTCAACTTCAACCTCATTGCCAAACGGATCATCACCTCGCTGTTCGTTTTGGGATTTTTCATCTGTTCCGTCCTTACCGACTTTTCGAATTATACCGTTGCAAAGGATATCCGCAGCGCCAACCTGCGGTTCTACGCCATCGACGAACTCCTGAAAACAGATGAATTCAGGGCCATCCCCGCCGGGACACCGTTTTATGCGAAGGAACTGTGGGACAATCCCTCCTCCTGCGCGCGCGGTGTCACGGAGCAGGATTTTAACTGGTATGAATATTTCGAAGCCAAAAACAAGGTAACTTACCCAGTGGGACGTGATTCAGGTTATTTCCTGACCTATTCGAAAACTGTTCCCCAGGTGCCCTGGTACCTGACCCTGCGCCAGGCGGAGAAGTCGGAGGATGTGACACTGGTCATGGCCAAAATGTTGCCGCTGCAGCCGCGCGATTCGGTCGTTGACCACTTTGCCGACCGCGCCACCGTGATTTACTATTCGTCCTATAAGATCTTCACGGTGAGTTTCAGGGTCAGGGCCAGCCAGCCCGGCGATACGATCCCGATCCGGGTGAACCAGATTAATGATAAGGAGGTCCCGATGCGGACGGTTGAAATGAACGTTTACGATACCAAAAAAGGACATCCGGCCACCATTTTCACCATCCAGTTCCCGGGCATCGACCTCAATTCCATCATGATCTCCAACATGACCAACAAAACCAATAAATACTTTTACCTGTAACCTGTTACCCGTTAAACAAAATCAGCACCATGACGAACGATCTTAAGCCCGGCTCCGTGGGCAACAACATCACTAGCCTGTTCCCGAAAACAAAACCAGATCTCCCCCCCGAATTCAGGGCGGTTTATGAAACGTATTATAAAAAAAACAGGCAGGGGGAGACCGCCGCCACTTCGTTGTCGAGCAGGATGGAACACTGGCTTCATCTAAAGGTTGCCAAAGACGTAAAGCATTCGCAGGGAGGCGACCCCGTCACGCTGGAGATCGGGGCCGGGACGCTGAACCAGCTGCCGCTGGAGCCTCATGTCGGGCAATACGACATCGTGGAGCCCTTCGGGGAACTGTACCGCGGATCGCCCCACCTTCACCGCATCCGCAAGATCTACAATGATATCAGCGATGTGCCGGTAACGAACCGTTACGACCGGATTACCGCGGTGGCGGCCTTCGAACACATCCTGAACCTGCCCGAAGTGGTCGCGAAAGGGGTCCTCCTGATGAGTGCAAAAGGTTCGATGAGGGTTTCGATACCAAACGAGGGTACAATTTTATGGAAACTGGGAACGTTAATAACCGGGTTTGAATTCAAACGGATGTACGGACTCGATTACCAGGTGCTGATGCATTATGAACACGTAAATACAGCCGATGAAATAGAGGCGGTGATGAAGTATTTTTTCCGCGATGTTTCGACCAGCGTTTTCGGGATTAGCAAAAAACTGGCTTTTTACCGTTTTATGGCCTGTACCGGTCCTGATTCCGGGAAGGCGCGTGACTATCTCGCGGGTTTGAAGGACCGGAAATGAAATGAACCCCTTAAACGCTTATCTTTAGCCCTGAAAACAAATTAACCATCATGCCGGATCAGATTTACCTCAGTGTCGTTGTCCCGTCTTACAGGTCGTCAGAGATCCTGGAAAGAAACCTGCCCTTTTTGCTTGCCTACCTGCAGAAGCAGGACTATAGTTCCGAAGTGCTGGTGGTCGACGACGGGAGCAACGACCATGGGGCTACGGAGGAGGTTTGCCGTAAACTGGGCTGCCTGTTCTTCAGCAACCCTGCAAACATGGGAAAAGGTGCGGCCGTCCGCACCGGGATGATGGCAGCACGGGGACTCTTCAGGATTTTCACCGACGCCGACATTCCCTACGAACTCGATGCCATCGGTACCATGCTCCGCTATCTTGATTTCAAGGAATTCCAGCTGGTCATCGGCGACCGTAACCTCAGGGGATCCACCTACCTTACCGAGATCCCCGAACTGAGGAAATTCACCAGCATCTTCTTCACACGGTTTGTGGGCACCATTGTCACCGCCAATTTTTTCGACACCCAGTGCGGGCTCAAAGGATTCAGGGGGGATGTCGCGGATTTTATCTTCCGACACGCCCGGATCAACGGTTTTGCATTCGATGTCGAATTGCTCTACATCGCACTGAAGCAGAATTTCGAAATCAAAAGAATCCCGGTGCGGCTGAACAACAACAGTGAAAAGTCGACTGTAAGGGTTTTCCGGCATGGCATCACCATGTTCTTCGACCTCTTCAAAATCAAAATCAACAACGTAAAGGGCTATTACCGGGGACAAAAGGAAGATTCCCGGGAGCTTCCTTCCTAAGGCATCTTCACCAGGTCAACCTTCAGGTTGTCCATGTAAAACACCTGTTTTCCCGGGTTCCAGATATAAAACTTCATGCAGTCGTCCGGTGATTTGAACCCGGGCAGGCGGGCCGTGAGGGAGATCCTGTTCCATTGACCCGGCTTGAGTTTCTGCTGGTTGATGTTCATGGAGGTGTAGCTGTATGACTGGTTCTTATGCTCGAATGAAATCACCATCAGCGTGTTTGCCTCACGATCGACTGCCGTGAGGTACACGTAAGCCACGGCCCTGATGCCGTTCATCCCGGTGTTTTTCGGAAGTGTCGAAACCAGCAGCCAGGCTCCCGGGCTGAACTCCGTCTTTTCATCCATTTTGAACGAATGAAGGCCTGAAAAGGCAAAATCGCGCGATAACATGCTCGTATCCGATCCCGGTGCCGGTTCAAAAGTGTTGAACAGGATGTTCTTAACGGCGGAGTTGTTCTCATCCGCTTCGATCAGCGAATCGCGGATTGCGTAATTGTCGGCATGCTGCCCGGGCTGCAGCACCTTCATCACATAGCATTCGTAGGGATAACCGCCGAAGGTGATCCAGTTTTCGGTTGGTCTGAAATACCTGATGAGCCTGAAATGGGTGCGCCTCAGCATCGAATCGGGGGGGATCTGCGATTCATTCGATCCGAAATGGGCGTCCCAGATAAGGATCGAATTGGGCGGGATGGTGTCGAGGTAACGGCAGTCCTTCAGCAGGTAGCAGTCGGGGTTCTTTGTCTCAAAATAGTCAAGCCCCAGCTGCATGGAGGTGCTGATATCGGTAAAATAGGGCTTCCGGCCCGCATAGGGCGATTTTTTGTACCAGTCCGAAACACGCTGGATGGTCGCCTCTTCCGGTCCGGGGGTATAGGGAATCGGGAAGGAAAGGAGGGTGGTGACTACCACCACCGCCAGCACCAGGGCCAGGAAGATCCGCTGGGCAATAACAGAAAAACGAAAGATTTGCTCCAGCCCTTCGTAACCCTTCAGGCACACCAGTGCCGCCAGGGGAAGCATGGCGGCCATCACGCGGCCCAGGCCCATGGAACCGCCGAGTGCTTTCCAGTATAGCACCGAGTGAAAGGCGAGGTAGAGCAGGAAGGGCGCCAGCGCCAGGAGGCCGAGCAGAACCGCCCGGCGGCGGACCAGGGGATCGCGTGCAAAGCATTCGATGCCGGTTACGGCTATCCCGGCCAGAAACAGCAGTTCGAGCGGCAGGCCGATGATGGAGTTACGCGATTGGATGAAATGCCATAAACTGCCCTTCTCGGTATAGATGGGATGATGCCCTGAAACCGGGTAGGGGAATTTTGTAAAAACCCAGAAAAGATCATGGTGGTAAAAGGAGCCGATGATGCTGAAAATTACAAGACCGGATACGAGGAAGGGGATGGCCCGGTATTGTTTGTAAACAAATAAGACGAACATGAAAAGCGGGAGCATGATAAACCCTTCCGACCGGGCAAATGGCAGGAATGACATGACAATGGCCGCCATGAGGTAATTTTTCCGCAGGAAAAAGAAGAGGGAGAGCACGAATATGAAACTGAAGATGATCTCGGTGAGCGCGGTAGGCAGCATGATGAAATAGAGCGGGGTGAAAAGGACCAGGATGATGGCTGCCAGCGGGTGCCTGAAGCCGAGCATCCCGGCGATGCGGAAACAGAAATAGGCCGTGGCGATCCCCGTAAGGATGTTGTACAGTTTCAAACCCTGCATCCCGAACTGTGCAAACGGGGAGCTGAAGATCGTGTACATCGGGCGCGCCCAGGTGTTTAGGAAATGTTCCGGGTGCCTGAAAGCGAAGTGGGAGAAAAGGTAATGCGCCACGTTGTCCGTCCCGCCGTAATAACCAGTGGACACAAAGGAGTAAATGATGAAAAGCAGCAACAGGAACCCGAGGAGGATCCAGTGAAGGTTTTGTTTCAGGCGGTCGGACATGGGATTTTGAAGTTGATCGGGGCAAATGTATAAAAAACCGGCGCCAAGCCTTTAAAAATCCTTAGTTTTGTATGGTATTTCGTCATTTCCTGCCTGTTTATGCGTTTTATCAAGGTATTGCTCCTTTCTTTGGTCCTGCTGGTTTTTGCGACCCCTTCATTCCAGTATGGGCTGAAAATTTTTAATGAAACCCCGCTGAAGGGCTTCTACCACAAGTACCCGCCTCCTTCGCTTGATTCCCTCACCCCCTCAGGCTGGTTCTCCTCCCGCTTCCAGGATGCGTTCACGCAGCATCTCAACGACCACACGGGGCTGCGCAACACCCTGATCCGCATCAGCAACCAGGCCGACTACTCCCTTTTCGGGATCATCCACGCCGAAGGCTTCATCCGCGGCAAACAGGGTTACCTTTACGAGGAGGATTACATTCATGAATATACCGGCGAATATTTCATCGGGCAGGCTGCCATCGACAAAAAGCTGCTGCGGCTGAAGGATGTCATCGACAGTCTCAGGGCCCGTCATGTGACGCTGCTGCTGGTTTACGAGCCGGGCAAGGCCAGTTTTTACCCGGAACATATCCCCCTCCGGTTTCACCCGGAGAAAAGGAGCCTGACCAACTATGAATACATGACCAGGCGGTCGGCCGAACTGGGGATAGGGTTTCTCGACATGAACCGGTACTTCCTGCTGATGAAGGATACAGCCAGGTTTCCGCTGTTTCCGAAGTACGGGATGCACTGGAGCCTGTTCGGGGTTCCTTATGCCGTGGATACGGTCGCCCGCGCCATTGAGCATGAAACGGGCGTGGCGCTGCCGCGTTTTTCATCAGGCCGCTATATCCGGTCAGGGATCCCGATGGGTTCCGACAACGACATCGGCGAACTACTCAACGTGGTATGCCCCCTGCACCCCACCCAGGGGGGCTTCCCGCAGGTAACCTTCGCAAAATCGCCGCCGGCGCCTTTGAAGGTGCTGGCCATCGCCGACAGCTATTACCTCAACATCATCACGGCATACGGCCGGAAAATGTTCGCCAGCCAGGACTACTGGTACTACAACAAGAAGGTCTTTCCCTACCAGAACAACAACCCGCCTCTTTACGTCGATAAATCAAACCTTCGCGAAAAACTTGAAAATTACAACCTGGTGCTGCTGATGATCTCGGAGATAAACCTTCACTGCGGCTTCTGGAATTTCGCCGATGAAGCTTACGCCGCCTTTCACCCCGGGTTGAGGGAACCGCTGGTCTGGGGCATCGAGAACGACATCAGGAACGACCGCGAATGGTTCAGGTTCATGGTAAGGAAGGCCCGGATCCAACACCGGCCGCTGGAGGAGATGATCCGCGAGGATGCCTGGTACACCTTTTATACCAATTACAACGAGCTGAAGGGAAAAAGCTACTGGGACAGCGTGTATCACATCACCTTCGACATAAAAAACAACGCGGAATGGTATGCGCAGGTTGTTAAAAAGGCCGCTGACCGGAAGATCCCGGTCGACTCCATGCTGCTGCTTGATGCTGTTTATTGTTACGGTCAATCGAAAAATAAGCATTAAATTTGTCATGAATCATAGGGAACCGCGCCATGAAAAAAAGTATATTGTTGCCCGTCTTTTTCATCTTTTTCCTCACCGGCCTCCGGTCCTATTCACAGGACTATCCCTACCAGAAGGGGCTTGAACCCAAGGCGCTCACCCCCTATGAACTTTACGTACTTTCACGGGTGCCTGAGCTGAAGGTCCCCGACCTTTATAAGGGACCCGATGCGCCGCTGATGCCCTTTTCGGTCGACAACTCCCTGCAGCCCTTTTTCAGGCCCATCACCCAGCAGTCAGGCTATGAATGCGGCCAGTCGGCGGGCATCTCCTTCAATTTCACCTATGAGATCGATCGTTTGCGCGGCATCCCTGCCACCACCACGGCCACACAGTATCCCTCGCATTTTACCTGGGATTTCCTGAACAACGCGAACAATTACCAGGGAGCCAGCTTCTTTGATTCGTGGGAGATCGTGCGCGCCTGCGGCAACATGAACATCGCCGATTACGGTGGCGCGCAGAATACCGGCGGGTATACCCGCTGGATATCGGGCTACGACCTGTACTTCAACGGGATGCACAACCGGATCAATTCGGTGAAGGCCATCCGGGTGGATACCCCCGACGGGCTCCAGACCCTTAAATACTGGCTGTTCGATCATCTCGAAGGATCGGCTGTGGGCGGGGTGGCCAACATCTATGGGCAGTATTTCAGCCCCACCTTCGTACTGCCCGCCGGAACCCCCCAGGGCGGGAAGGTGGTCCAGCCTTTCTGGGGCGGCAGCCCCTCGCACGCCTGGACCATCTGCGGGTACAACGATTCGATCAGGTACGATTTCAACGGCGACGGGCAATATACCAACAACATCGACATCAACGGCGATGGTGTGGTCGACATGCACGACTGGGAGATCGGCGGGTTGAAATTCGCAAACGGTTACGCCGGGACAGGCTGGGGAAACAACGGGTTCTGCTATACCATGTACAAGGATCTTGCCGACAACGCCGGCTACGGCGGCATCTGGAACCATACCGTTTACGTGCTCGACGTGAAGGGAACCTGCGCCCCGACCCTCACCATGAAGGTTACGCTGAAACATACCTCGAGAAACAAGCTCAGGGTGACGGCCGGCCTGAATACCGATCTGGCAGCCACCACCCCTTCGATAGTCCTTGATTTCCCGATTTTCAACAACCAGGGCGGTGACCTCTACATGCAGGGGGGAGCCACCGAAGCCGACAAAACCATCGAATTCGGTCTCGATCTGGCGCCGCTGATCAGCCAGATCAGCAACAACCAGCCGGCGAAGTATTTCCTGCAGGTGCAGGAAACCGACCCGGGGAATATCTACTCCGGTGAAATTGTAAACTGGTCGCTGATCGATTACACCCCGACGACCCCGGTCACCACCAGCTATCCAACGGGCAATGTCCCGCTGGTAAACAACGACATCACCCGGCTCAGCATGAATTACACCTTGGGTTTCAACAAGCCTTACGTGGTCAACGCCACCCTGCCGCCGGCACAGCTTTACCAGCCCTATTCGGCCACCCTCACCGCCACCGGCGGCATCCAGCCCTACCTGTGGGATGTAAAACTTACCTACCCCGAAACGGTCTCCCCCTCCTCCATCCCGAATGCAACCCAGCAGCAGCTGGTGCTGACCAACAACAACAGCGGTTATGCCATCAAAACCCTCCCGTTCCCGTTTCCGTATTATAAAAAATTCGTCAACAAGGTCTATGTATATGCCGACGGGTATATCCTGTTCGACGACCAGCCCTACACCTGGCCCTACCTCTTCGACAAGAACCTGCTGTTCAAACAAACCAGCATCCTCTGTCCCTTCATGACCGACCTGGCCATCTATCCCTCTTCGGGGCAGGGAGTCTGGTACGAGGGCAATGCCAACTATGCCATCTTCAGGTGGAGTGCCTCCCTGTACAACATGCAGGGAAGCACCAGC
>CAIMWF010000005.1 GCA_903845055.1 uncultured Bacteroidales bacterium
CCGGCCATGATCGCCGCCGGCTTATCGTTCAGTTCCGCCATCAGGCGCATCACTTCATGAACGGCAGACCGATCGGCCAGGCCGCGTTTGATCGCCGTGGTGATGATCCCCGTTCCGATCGGTTTTGTCAGGATCAGGGCATCTCCTGCCTGCGCCGTCGAATTGCGCAGGATCCGGTCGGGATGGATGATCCCGGTCACAACCAACCCGAATTTTGGTTCACTGTCCTCGATGGAATGCCCCCCGATGATCTGGATCCCTGCCTCGGCAACTTTGTCGCCGGCCCCGCGCAGAATCTGGTGAAGCACCTCCAGCGGCAGTTTCCGGTCGGGGAACCCGACAATGCTCAGGGCAAACAAGGGTCTGGCTCCCATCGCGTAAATATCGCTCAGGGCATTGGCGGCGGCAATAGCGCCGAACATGTATGGGTCATCCACTACGGGCGGAAAAAAGTCAACCGTTTGTACGATCGCCGTATGGTCGTCGATCCTGAAAATAGCAGCGTCATCCGATGTCCGGTGGCCCACCAGGATCGCCGGGTCATCGTAAAATGGAAGATCCTTTAAAATTTTCTCCAGCAGTTGCGGCCTGATCTTGCAGGCACATCCGAGGGCATGGGTGTATTCCGTCAGCCTCACGGGTGTGCCGGATTCCGGGAAACCCTCCTCCAGGGGAGCCTCCTCCCCTCTCATCTGCCGGTAGGCCTTCACAATCACAGGAACCGCCCTGCCGATCTCCTCGCGGGTTGTCATCCTGCCAACCGAAAACCTCACAGTGCCCAGGGCATAGGCATATGGGACCCTCATGGCCGAAAGTACCGCGGAAATGTCAACCTGGTCGGCATGGCAGGCAGCACCTGCCGACGCAGCCACCTCTTTCATCTCATCCAGGAAAAGCGGGGCTTCAACGCCCGGGAAACCGAGACTCAGGGTGTTGGGCAGCCGGGACCCGGAATGACCGTTGAGCTTGATGGCAGGGATGGTATCGCGGATCCCTTCAAATAAAAGGTCGCGCAATTCTCGCATCACGCTGGCACTGTCGTGTTGCAGGGATTGCATGGCTATTTCGGCAGCCTTTCCAAGCCCGACAATCTGCATCACATTTTCGGTTCCGGCCCGCAGGTTGGTTTCGTGATCGGCCCCGTGAATGAGTTTCTCAAGCTGAACTCCCCGCCTGATGTACAGCGCGCCAACACCCTTCGGGGCATAGAGTTTATGGCCGGCAACCGAAAGGAGGTCGGCCTTCATCAGGTTCACGTCCACCGGTATCTTGCCGACCGACTGGGCAGCATCGGTATGGAAGAGAATTCCCTTCGACCGGGCGATCTCTCCGATCGCTTCAACGGGTTGGATGGTCCCGGTTTCGTTATTTGCATGCATCACTGAAATCAGGATGGTTTCCGGCCTGATTGCCCCGGCAACCTCGGCGGGATCAACCATCCCGTATTCATCCACCCCCAGCCACGTAACATGGAATCCCTCTGTTTCGAGATACCTGCATACCTCCGTAACCGCAGGATGTTCGATGCACGAGGTAATGATATGGTTGCCTTTTGATTTGCAAGCAAATGCAACCCCCTTGATGGCAAAATTGTTCGACTCAGTCCCTCCACTTGTGAAGATGATCTCGTCGTTCCGGGCATTGAGGAGCATGGCAACCTGTTTCCTGGCTTTCTCAACCGCATTTTTCGCCAGGCCCCCGAAGGAATGGCTGCTCGAGGGGTTCCCGAAATATTGATCCAGGTAGGGCCTCATTGTATCCGCTACAGCAGGGTCGATGGGGGTCGTTGCGTTATAATCAAGGTATATCGGTTCCATATCAGAATAATTTACGATAAAAATCCATGATCCTCTGTGCATCCGCATCCATATCGCTGCCCGAAATCCGGATATCATGGATATCCCTGTTCCGGCGCCTGGATACCGAATGCTCGTATGCCTTATCATAATAGGCCAGTACAATGCCGGCGACAACATCAAACCTGCCTGTTTCCAGTGCTTCCAGGGCTTCGGTCGTTCTTGCACCCCCCAGTTTTTCACTGATCTTCCTGATCGCATCGGCAAGCAGCGGTTTGTCAAAACAGGAATACTCTGCCACAAGCCTCTGGTTACGGATCCCGTTGTCCGGTTCCACCCTGATGAGTATCCCCCGGGTGATGTGTTCGACAACCGGGTCGGGAAGTGTCACTTTGCCGATCATCCTGCTTTCGTCCTCCACCCAGACCGGCCTGGAATGGTCGAGTTGCTGCCACCGGTCAAACAGGTTGTTTTCAAACTGCTCATTGGTCGGCTGGGGAGGCTGACCCATTGCACCAAAAACAGAACCCTTGTGGCAGGCCAGCATTTCAAGGTCGATCACCTGTTCTCCCATGGCTGACATCAGGTGCAGGAGTTCTGTTTTGCCGCTGCCGGTATTGCCTCCCAGTACAATGATCCGGGCCGGTAATCCAAGACATGCCCTGATATATTGACGGTATGCCTTATAACCGCCTGCCAGGATGGCAACTTCAAAACCCGCCCTGCTGAATACCTCGGCCATCAGGGTGCTTCGTAAACCGCCCCTCCAGCAATGCAGCAACATCATCCCTTTCGGACCTGTCTCCCCGGCCATTTCCAGGTATTGTTCTATTTTCGAAAGCGAAATATCGAGTCCCTTCAGAATGGCGTCGGGTTTTCCCGATTTTACGTAAAGCGTTCCTATCACGGCCCGTTCCGGGTCATCAAACAGCGGAATGCTGAACGCTCCCGGCACATGACCCTGCAGGAACTCGCCAGGCGATCGCACATCGACGACGGGCGCATCCTTCGCCCTGGCAATGAATTCTACAGGTTGTATCACATGGATCATATCCGGGAAAGGTTCAAGTGTCAAATTTAGGCGCTTTTCCCGGCATGGCAAGGATTTTCTGTTTACTTTTATCGTTCAATTCCGACACCTGCATGCTGTCACGTAAATGGATTCTTCCACTCATCCTCGTATCCCTGGTCATCTTTTTTTTGTCGCTCAGGCAACTCTCCGATCCCGATCTCGGCTTTCACCTGAAATACGGCAGGTGGATTTCGGCCAACCTGCAGGTTCCCTCGCACGACCTTAGCACCTATACCGTTCAGGGCCATGCATACACCGACCTTCACTGGCTGTTCCAGGTGGTTTTATATCAGGTATTCCGCCTTACCGGCTACCCGGGCATCAGCGTCCTGGTTTGCATGCTTTCACTCATCGTTTCGCTGCTGATGATGCTGCGAAACCGGGTTTTCAGTATCCCGCTCCCGGTATCCCTCGTTGCGGTCTTTGCAGGGTTCGTGATCATCGAGCCACGCATTACCCCCAGGCCGGAAATGTTCACCTTTATTTTTCTCAGCACGGTCCTGCTAATCCTTGATCTGTACATCCGTCACAGGAAAAACTACCTGTTCCTGCTGCCCCTCATCATGTTGATATGGTGCAATATGCATGCACTTTCGGTACTGGGTCTCATCGTAATTGCGGTTTATTGGTTCAGCATATGGATCCGCGACCACGAATACAACCGGTCTTTATTGATCTGGCTTGCACTCTCGGTTACCGCCTGTATGATCAATCCCTATGGCGTCAGGGGATTTTCATTCCCGCTCGAACTCCTCACAAGGTTTGACCCTCAGAACATATACAACCAGCACATCCAGGAGTTCATGCCCTTTTATGCCCAGCCCCGTTTCGCGATCCGCGATTACCTTTTTATCGCCCTCCTGGCAATCGTGGTGATGTGCACTGCGGCAACCATCAGGCGCCGGAGCCTTCACGAGGTCATCCTGCCTGCGTTGTTTGCCTTGCTGGCAATCGGGTCGGTGAGAAACCTGCCGCTTTTTGTGCTTGCGGCCATGCCAGTCGCAGGCCGGGAGATTACCGAACTCTCGTCGCGGATGATCCGCTTCCAGGCCGGATTCCGCAGGATCCTGTTCTTTGCAATGGTTCTTTTCCCAACCATCATGTTGCCGGGGGTGATTTCAAGTGCGTGGTATTCCTCCAACAACTCATTCAACAAAACGGGTGTCGGACTAAACAGGTCACACCAGCCAGTCGAAGCGGCGGCCTTCATAGCCTCCGGTTACCCGGGAGCCCGGATCCTGAACAGCATCGGTTACGGGGGATGGTTGTCGTGGATCATCCCGCAACCGGTTTTCATCGATGGCAGGCTGGAAGTGATGCAGGAACCGCTTTATTCACAGATTACAAGAAGCTGGAACGATGGTCTGCCGCTCCTGGTAGCACGGTACAAACCCGACCTGGTGGTGTACAATTACCTGAATTATTACCCATGGACCCCGCAACTGGCGGCCATGCAGGGATGGCGGCTTGTCTTTCTCGACGGGCAGGCGGCTGTCTTTACCTCCGATACAAACCGCATGCAGTTTCCCACGGTCGGTCTTTCATATCTTCCGGTTGCGAATCCGGCTTCTCCTGGAAGCCGGCTGCAGGCAGTGATCATAAAATATTTCCGTCAACCCGATGAGGCTGCATCCGTGATACTTCATGAAAACCAGTTTAAAAGACAGATGGAGGCGGGTAAGGCAGGCATGAAAATCCCGCAGGATGCCATTGATTTTTTCAACAGGGCGAACCAGGCGTACCGCGCCGGGAAAATGCCGGACGCCCTGGCCTTTTACGACACCTCCATCGTCATTCACCCAGGATATGTCAAAGCTTACAACAACAGGGGCATCCTGCGTGCAGCCGCGTTCAGGGATTTTTCAGGGGCAATTTCCGACTTCAACCGGGCCCTTCAGATCGACCCCACCTTCGGCGATGCATACCTGGGCCGTGGAACTGCATACTTCTACCTGAAGGATACTGCAAATGCCTGCCGTGACTGGACAAGCGCACGCTCTTGCGGCAACGGTCAGGCAGGCCAGCTGATCGGATTGCATTGCAAAGCCAAATAATTTGTACCTTTGCGGTCCAATCTGAAAGGTCAAAATGAGCGATTCCATCCATCACGAGTGCGGCATCGCACTGGTTCGCCTTCTTAAACCACTTGAATACTACCTGGCCAGGTATGGCACGGCATTCTACGGCCTGAACAAGTTGCACCTGCTTATGCAGAAACAGCATAACCGGGGCCAGGACGGGGCGGGAATTGCCAGCATCAAGTTCGACCTGGAACCTGGAAACAGGTTCATCAACCGGATCCGGTCGAATACCAGCACCCCGATCCAGGATATTTTCAACCAGGTCGGGGTGACCATCAAAAACATAGAGGAACGCAATTCGGCCCGCCTGAATGACGTTCAGTGGCTGAAACACAATGTTGACATGCTGGGCGAACTCTACCTGGGGCACCTCCGCTATGGAACCTACGGCAAAAACAACCTGCTGAACATCCATCCCTTTGTCCGCGAAAACAACTGGATGACCAAAAACCTGGTCGTCGCCGGGAACTTCAACCTGACCAACGTTGATGAGCTCTTTGAAAAACTGATCGATCTCGGGCAATACCCCGTTGAGACCAGCGATACCATTACCATCCTTGAAAAAATGGGTCATTTCCTCGACGAGGAAAATGAAGAGCTGTACCAGAAATTCAAGCACGAAGGATTTCCCAAACGCGAGATCACCTTCCAGATCGCCAAACACCTGAATGTACAGAAGATCCTTCGCGGGGCTGCTAAAACCTGGGATGGCGGGTATGTCATCGCCGGCATGTTCGGTCATGGCGACGCCTTCGTAATGCGCGATCCGTCGGGGATCAGGCCTGCATATTACTATTCCGACGACGAGATCGTGGTGGTAACTTCCGAGCGGCCCGTGATCCAGACTGCCCTGAACGTCAAATTTGATGAAGTCAATGAACTGAAACCCGGTCATGCCCTCATCATTAAAAAAGATGGCAGGATCGCCGAAAAAGAATTCACAAAACCCCTTGAAAAAAAATCGTGCTCCTTTGAACGGATCTATTTTTCACGCGGAACCGATAAGGAGATCTACCGCGAACGTAAAAAGCTGGGCAAACTCCTTACTCCCGCCATCCTGAGAGCAATCGATTGCGACCTTGAAAACACGGTTTTTTCATATATCCCGAATACGGCCATTGATGCCTATTACGGGCTGATCGAAGAGATGGACGAGTTTTGCAACAAGATCAAGATCGAAAGGATTCTTGATGCCGGTAATTCTCTGGACCAGGAAAAACTTAATACAATCTTCCAGCTGAAACCCCGGGCCGAAAAGGTGGCGGTGAAGGATGTCAAACTGCGGACCTTTATCACCCGCGACTCCCAGCGCGACGATCTTGCCGCCCACGTGTACGATATCACCTACGGCAGCATCCGCCGTGGTGTCGACAACCTGGTGGTCCTCGACGACTCCATTGTCCGCGGTACCACCCTGAAGCAAAGCATTATCAGGATCCTCGACCGGCTTGGCCCGCGAAAAATTGTAATTGCCTCCTCGGCGCCCCAGATACGCTACCCCGATTGCTACGGCATCGACATGGCCAAGATCACCGACTTTATCGCCTTCATCGCCGCCATTGATTTGTTGAAGGAAACTCACCAGGAACACATCATCAACGAAGTCTACCGTTTATCAAAATCCCAGGAGAAACTTCCAAAGGAAAAGGTTGTCAATTATGTCAAGGAGATATACAAGCCCTTCACGGCCGACCGGATCTCAGGAAAAATTTCAGAACTGCTGACCCCGCCCACCAACATTGCGGGCGTTGAGATCGTCTACCAGACCATTGCCGATTTGCATGAAGCGATACCCGACCACAGGGGCGACTGGTATTTCACCGGGGATTATCCCACACCGGGTGGAAACAAAGTGGTAAACAAAGCCTTTATCAATTATATCGAGGGGCGGAACGTCAGGGCCTATTAAAGTGACGAGTGACGAATGACGAGTTAGAGGGCGGATGCAATCCTGGTGGCGATTTCCCTGAATTCTTCCGGTGTAAAGGTCAGTTTCGGCCTGCGAAAATCCATGTCGTGCATGGAGTTCATGGGGATCAGGTGAATATGGGCATGGGGCACTTCAAGACCGATCACGGTAATGCCCAGCCGTTTGCATGGTATCACCTTCCTGATTGCCAGGCCGATTTCCCTGGCAAAGGTCCACAAACCGGCATGCAGCTCTGCTTCTATGTCAAAGATAAAGTCAACTTCGGCTTTGGGGATGACCAAAGTATGGCCTTCATGTAGCGGATTAATATCAAGGAAAGCAAGATACCGCTCATTTTCCGCAACTTTATAACAGGGAATCTCCCCGTTGGCAATCCTGGTGAATATTGTTGCCATATTAGCCGTTTTGTCTTGAAATTTCAAATATTTCAAAAGTTATTTTCCCGGCGGGTACGGTAATTTCAACCGTTTCGCCAATCACCTTTCCAAGCAGGCCTTTGGCAATCGGGGAACTCACAGACAATTTCCCGATCTTGATATTCGCTTCATTTTCCGGCACGAGGGTATAGGTCACCATTGACCCGTTCAGCGTATTCTTCAGCATTACCGTTGAAAAGATCAGTATTTTGCTGTTGTCGAGTTTCCGCTCGTCAATAAGACGTGCATTGCTAAGTACCTCCTGGAGTTTGGAGATCTTGAGCTCAAGCATAGACTGCGACTCTTTTGCAGCAGCGTATTCCGCGTTTTCCGATAAATCACCCTTATCTCTTGCCTCTGCAATCTGCCTTGAAATGGAAGGCCGTTCAACGGTAGTCAGCTGGTGCAGCTCAGCATGCATTTTTTCCAGACCTTCAGGAGTATAATATTTAATATCAGACATTTCAGTGCTAGTATTTGATTTTATAATAAGGCAAAAGACCCTTGTAAAGGGTCCTTTTGCAAATGAATCATATTTTGGAAATGTTTTAAGCCGGCCTTAAAAGTTTAGTTTAATCCCGACACTGTGCGTTCCCTGGAAAGGATTTGTCGCCCGGTATGAATAATCGATGGCAATGCCCGATTCTTTTTCCTTGCTGAACGGTACCGAAATGGTGAAGCCTGCGCTTGGCCCGGTGAATACAGTACCACGGTCGGCAACATTGCTGTTAAAGATGCCGCTCTGGTATGTATAACCGGCCCGGAGCATCAGGTAGCTCTTCAAACCATACTCCAGGCCAAGGGTAAACTGGTCCTTGGTGAAGGAATTTGATGTGAAGTTCCCGGCGAGGGTGATCCGGTGCAGTTCGCCGATCAGGAAATCGTACGATGCGCCGATTCTAAGCGTGGCAGGAAGTTCGTAAGTTGCCGACCGCTGCTCAACGGTAAACTGGTCATTTGAGTTATCATGTCCGGGGATTACACCGCGAAACGAGAGACCATCCCCGCTGAAGTGCATCGGAGCCCCGATGTTCTTAAGAGCGATCCCAAACTTCACCTGTTCCTTTTCACCAGTCACATACTGGATACCGGCATCCACCGCGATAGCCGTGGCACTTGCATCGGAGATGGATTCGGTGATCAGTTTTATGGCTATACCGCCATAAATGCTGTTGGAGAAGGCTTTGGCATAGGCAAGGTTGATGTTCATGTAACTCGGCTTGAAGGTTCCCTGGATCGGCTCCGGTGAGCTTGTCGTGGTAATATCAATATTGCCAAAATTCATCGACATAACAGCCGCGGTAAGTACACCGCCGTGCGCACCCAGCTTCTGGCTAAGTCCGAAGGCCATCACATTAACGCCTGAACCCTGCAGCCAGTCAGTATAGGAAAAGATGATATCGGTTCCTTTGGTAAAGCCAGTTCCGGCGATATTGGTATATAAAGCCTCCAGACCCTGTCCGCAGGAGGTACTTACCGAACCCCACCCTGAGCTCCTTGCCCAGGGGTTGATCAGTAATTCCGACGCTCCTGCCTGACCAGAACGGTCTTTGTTTCCGGCTGTTACCTTATCCATGGGAAAAAGAACCAATCCCATCAAGAATATTGCAACTAAGCAGCTATATATTTTTTTCATAATCCTGGAATTTTATGTTTTTATCCTGTTTAAATCGTGTATGCCCTACAATGAGTTTAAGTCAACCGGTCGCAATATTCCAAACCACTTGATTGTGCGCTCGCCAAGACCATCGGCCTTGACATGGATCAAGTAAACTCCGCCGGCGATCGGTATCCCAGCAAAGTTCTTAAGATCCCAGTCGATCGACGTTTTCGCATCGGTATTCAGCCCCGATGTTGAAGAACGTGGCTGGGCAATACCCGATTTGTCAACGATAAACTGGCGGATCATGACACCACTCATATCAAAAATAGTGACAGTACACTTGTTTGGCAGGTTAACGATCTTAATGCGGTTGTCAAGCTGGTTCCTCTCATAATCATTGTATGCATAGTAAGGATTCGGGACAACGTTGATCTTGCTCATGTCGGAAACGGCTACTTCCTGGTTGTTGGTGGAGGTGGAAATCGGGCCGGTATTGAACACGTACATGGGGTAGTTCCTGTTTACCGTATCGGTGGAACCGATTGGCATGGGGGTCGAATAGTAGCGCTGGTAAGGTTTCGAGATCCTGATCTTGGTAGTAACCGGATTGTTGAGCCAGGGTACACCGCTCACCGCCAGCGGGAGGTTCACATACAGAGCAGAGGCATAAACCCTGTCCTTGTAAATGGCGTCATTGGCAGGAACTTTCATCAGGTTGGCGCGGATATACGCACCGGCATCGTACGCCGGGAAATTAAAAGTATAAGGTCCTACCTGCTTGAATGACTTGTGTCCCATGATATATACAAAATGCTCACCACCGAATACGGGAACTCCCGATTCATCATAAATCCTGCTGGATGGGTTCCAAAGCATATCGCGTCCGTTGTCGGCAACAAGCCATGAATTTTCACCAAACATGATATTCAGGCGCTCGCCCGTTTCAAGGTTGATGGCATAGCCCGGGAACCAGCCCATACCGGTCGGGCTGATATAGTTTGAATTATACATCGGGTCGGTGCTTACCTTCCCGGTATCACCGTCAACGTTTACAGATGCACCTGCGCGGAAATTAAAGGCTTTCGCGCCTCCCTCTGCAAGTTGTACCTTCGGGCAAAGTTCAATTACCGGGCACCGGGTCCACAATTTCTTGTTAGGCGTGATGACGACATCAACACTGGCCAGGTTGTCCATGGCATTCAGCAGTTTTGAATTTGCAGAGGAAGCAGGTCCGGTGTACAACTCGACTCCATTCACTGCCGTGAGGCAGTAAGGGGCCCATGTTCCGGCCTGGATTTTCTGGAAATTCTTGTTCGGGTCCCAGGGCTGGTTGGTCCCCATACGCCAGTCGTACAGCTGCGCATTGGATCCCTTGTAGGTTCCCGAACGGATCCAGTTCTGGGGGGATGACGGGTTGTCGCTGTCGGTGATACCCGTTAACCAGCGTACGCTGCTGTCGGCAAAAATCAGCGGGGAGGCATACAGCAATCCGTTGCTGGGGGTCACATTCCCCCTGATGGAATCGCCCGCATTGGTAACCTGCGAAATCGAAAGCGAAATTCCGAGATCGAGGAAGTTCTGTTCATACTGGTAAATGGTGGTCGTATCCGAGCGGTAACTCACCCCGGTCTTGTTGTTGGTCAGCGTCCATTTTCCGAACTGAATCTTTTTCGTATTCGTAAAAGGATTGTTGTTGGTAACATAAACCATCGAGTCGAACCGAACGGTATACTCACCGTTCACGACATTCAACGGGTCGATTACGGTAATATTCAGTGGCCCTCTCGACACGGCATAGGTCGGGTTGTAGGAAATCGGGTAATCAGGATCACCCAGTTTGGTTTTATTGGAATCGATAGGCGGTTTTGAAAGGATCTCCGCAATGGTTGCTTCAGAGAAATCGGTGACCATGCCGCCGTTCCCCTGTCCCTGTATCCTGGTAATGACCGGGCCTTCACCGAAGAATGAATTTGCCTGGACACCAAGCGGAATATGTGGAATGGCCGTATAAACCTTGATATTGCTGCGGCCCCTCAGGTAGGGTTTTTTCTGACCATCGGGAACAGGATCATTCTGGTTGTAAATTTTATACTGGTTATAGGCATAGGCGATAACCAGGTAATAGTACTGTTTGTGATTGATCAGGTGGGCGTCGCCGGTAGCAAACAAATCCGTTTTAAATACGAAGGAATGCTTGATCCCCTGGTCGGCACCGTCAGTCATAACCTGACCCACATTTCCGCCGATGCTTTGATCGTATGACCAGTTGACCAGTTTTGAAATGCCATCCTTTACATCACATTCAGCCACGATGCGCGATTTGCTGTTATCATCGATATCGGCGGCCGATACGGTAGCATCCTTCAGCTGGTAGATCTGGTATCCCTCAAAATGGTACAGGGAGTCATTGCGCTGGTTGTGCGGGAGATTATCGGGATTGGGGATGTTCGGATCGAACTCCTGGTATTTTTCACCGAAATTGTTACCGGCATCATTGGTCTTGCGGTTTGAAATATAAACGATGAGGCTGTTCGACATTTCCTGGATGGTAAGGTCGGGAGCATTGGGTCCGTTCAGAACGGCAAAACAGTTGTCAAACAGGCTCTGGGCTTTATCATCAACCTGCTTCAGCAGCTCCACCGATTCTTCGGGAGTTCCTGAAACGGTACGGGCCCAGGGAATACCAACCGTGATGTAATTACAGGCACCCGGCAACAGGGTGAAGGGACCGGCCGACTGCATGAAACGCCTGTCCTGTGGATTGTTTTTCGCGGTAACTTCTGTCCATTCTTTAGGAGTAGGCGCTACCCCGTTGGTACCCCAGTCACAAAGGTCGCTGGTTCCCGGGAACATGAAATCGCAGGGAGGGCCGTCGCCGCCGGCGCCAAAGTGCGCATTTCCGCCGTAAGTCATCTTGGCATTGTCTTTCCAGATGCCACGCAGGAAGAGATAATATTCAGGAGCGTAGATCGGGTCGGTCATATAAGCGGGAACACCGGCATTGCTGTTGTTGTGATACACAAAGCGGCGCATGCCGAAACGTTCGTTGTCAATAATGCCGTCACCGAAATTGATCCCGTTGATGGCTTCGGAGCGAACGATGAAATTTCCCGAATCCTTGAGGTTGGGTCCGTAATACATCATGATCGAGGTTCCGTTCAGCCCGACGATGTCGCAGCTGCCTTTGAAAGAGGGACCGTCGGCCGTGCTTCCCTTGAAAGAAGGATTGTCACACTGGTCAGGATCCATGTAAGGTCCCTGGAAAAAGTCAACCCCGATGGCGGGAGGATGTGCTCCGTAAGCATAGCTTTGACCGGTTCCGTCGATCGGTGTGCCATTGTAGCAGTATCCAAGTCCCCTGTTGACATCGCAACCCACATAGTCGTCATTGGCATATCCGAGGTCGGGGTCAACCCACTGGCTGAAATAGGTACCGGTGAGGGTATAAGTGGAACGGTTGATCAGCTCATAGGAGTAAAAGGTCATGTTGTTGATTTCGTCGTTGGTCGAAAAGGCAAAGTATTGTGCGCGGATTTCCATGCCGATGGGTTCGCCGGTAGTTTCAGAGTGATAATTTCCTTTATCGTTGTATACACTCCACAGGGTCTGGTCACCTTTTAAAACCTGGTCGACCAGGATACCCAGGGTATCGATGTCAACACCGTTCTTCTTTTCGCCGTTCTTGATCTTGGCGCGTACGATGCGGGGAATGGAATCCTTGCGGTTTTTCGGACACAGGTGGTTGTTCAGGTCATAGTAGGGATAATCGCCTGTTTTCGGATCATAGTTTCCGTCACCGTTCATATCATAGAAAGGGGCGAGGTAATAGGCCTGTCCTTTTGACTTGAGGCCGTGGGCGGGCCAGTCGGTGATCGATTTTGGGATAACATAATTGGGATAATCGGCTTTGTTTTCCCACCATGCCAGGAATTCCTGGACCTCTGCACGGGTGATCGGGAAGAGTTTGTCGTAGTTTGCGCAGGTCTCTGCATCAACCGCGGCGGTTCCGTCAACGGTGAGCGGGCCGGGCCAATAGTCATTTTTGGTGTGGGCATTCCCGCTGGCACCCTGGCCGTAGCGGTAAGCCGCCAGTTTCAGGTTGTTGTTGATGTCGATACCGCCGATCCACAGGGAGAAGGAGAACATCGAAGTCTTCTTGGATCCCTTGGGAATTTCATATTCGGCGTTCTCGATGAACCAGCCGTTGCCGTATGAGTAGCAAAGGGTCCTGACGTTGTTGATGTCAAGATATTTGTAACTGGAACCTGACACACAACCCGCAGCGGTTTCTTTGATGGTGTTGGTACTCTTATTACCACTCTGATTGTGTACCTCCTCTGCAAGGACAGCATTGGTGACTACCAGGCAGCAAAGTGCAAACAATAAATTGCGAAGTATATTTTTCATATTTGAATTATTTATTATCATACCGGAATTTCTTCTCGTTACCTATGTTAAAACACTTAGAAATTAAACGCTACGCCTAAACGAATGGTTCGGGGTGAACTATAACGGTACGGGTTATTCATATTGATCGAATAGAGATCGCGGAATGATTGCTGACTGACCTGCTGGCTGATGGCATTCTGCCATTCGGGTGCCGAAAGGAAGCCGTCGTCATTCACGGTGCCGGTTCCCGGGTAGACATTCAGGACATTCGCCGTGTTTAAAAGGTTTGCAAACTCTATGTATACATTGATGGTTCCCTCTTTTTTCTTGTTCAGGTTGAAAATGAAATCCTTGTCAAAACGAGCGCTGATCAGGAACTGCCATGGCAGGCGTGCGCCGTTCATGCTTCCCTGGATGGGGCCCATGGTGCCGAAAGGAAGAATCGTACTGGTTTTGGTGTAGGGGGTTCCGGAACCTCCGTTGATTGTAAAGTTGGCCCCAAGGTTTGAAAAGATCTGGATCGGAGCCTTGCCGCTCTTTTTGCGGTTGATCACCGGGCCGTTGTATTCCTTGCCGCGGCCCCAGCGGTAGTCGAGGCTCACGTTGAACTGGTGACGCTGGTCGAAACTAAGCGGGTTCAGGGTACGCAGGTTGGGCTGGTCGGACCGGATGATCGCCTGGGCGGTGTTGACATCCGAGCCGGTCCCATCGGCAAACTGAAGGGTGTAACTGAATCTTAAACGCACATTGCCCGAACGGCGGAGGTCGTAGGTAATGGTTAACCCCTTTACGGTACCGAAGTCAAGGTTTGCATAGGAGTAATAGGTCCTGGGGTATGCGCCGGTTAAACGATACTGCTGGATCTGGTCGCGCATTTCACGATAGAAAAGGGCCAGTTTCAGGGAAGAGGCGTTGTTGACCTTCTGCTGGAATCCGAGTTCGTAGTCGATGGTCTTTTCCGGTTTGAGCGCCGGGTTGTTCACCTGGATCGAGGAGCCGGTCACACCGATATAATAATAGGTGATCGGGTCGATCTGGACTTCGCCTGTTGAAGGCCGCTGGGTTAAGATGTCATAGTGGGCATAGAAAAGGGCGTCATCCGAAATCGGGAACGAGAAGGCGATACGCGGCATCCAGTTGGTCTGGGGTTCATACTGTTTGAACACATTGGCCTGCACGGTTTTGTTTGAAGGGTCAACCAGGTAAGGCTGCACCCCCTGGCCGCGGTCGAGCGTACGGGCCGGGTCGGTGATGGGGCTGCCCGAGGCATTGTACCAGACGTTGCCTGAGCGGTAACCGGTGATGGAGGTGGGGTTGTTGGCATCATCCACATATACCACGTAATCGCTGCCCATACCGGCGGGATGGGTGATCTTCTGGCCATTTAGCGAACCGACTTCTGCAACTGTTTTTGCAGGGTAGAAGAGGTACGGATCCTTCAGCACCGGCTGGTTGGCGTCGAAACGGTCGACACGGACACCGATGTTGAAGATGAGGTCTTTAAAGGCAAACTTGTCCTGGATGTAACCGGCCATGTAAATAGGCTGGTAAGCGCCGATGGTACGGGTGTAATTCCCGTTGGCGTCCTTGGCGCTGAAGAAATCATCAAAACTGGTCGATCCCGACAATTTTTTACCGGTATAGTCATAACCGGAATAGAATACGCTGGGAGCGCCGTTGTTCAGCAATTCATCCGCGCTGAACATGTCCATCGAGAATAACTGGCCGGATGTGGAAACCGTGTGAAGTTTCATATCCTTGTCATAATAATTGATGGCGTTTTTTGAAAAATCGTACGAGGAGAGGTCGATCATGTCCGTTCCGTCAATGGGCAGGCCGAGTTTCTTGCGCAGGTTGATGTCAAAATTGCGCTGCAGGGTTGAAACATATTTACGATTGTAGTTGATCGTATCCATGAAGGAGCCGTTGCGGTATACCAGCTGCGGGTTGGCAAGGTCAAGATCGGCCAGCTGCTTGTTGGTCAAACCCTTCATCAGGTCCCAGAGCGTGGTTCCATTGTTTTGATAGGATGATCTTTTCCGCTGCTGGTACTGCAAACCAACCTGGATTTCATGGTTTCCGAAGTCGGCGGCAAACGACGCATTCACGGCAACCTGGTTGGTTGTTGTTTCGTAATAATAGCCCGGTCTTGTGCCGACCCCGGAGAAAATATTGTAGGGCGATTCGGGTTGCATGCCGTTCAGCAGCCCCTTGCCCGAGAGGATCTCGTCAACGTTCCTGTAATGGCCTTTTGGATTGTTGGGAAAGAGGTCAAAATACTCCTGGGTCCATGAGGAGGATTCCGGGTTGATGTCCGATCCCTTGAACACGACGATGGTATCGCGCTTGCCGTTCTGGAGATAGGCCCATTTTTTTGCCACGGAGTCATAGGCGATGCCCGGGGTGTAGGCACGAATGGTGTGGGTTGCGAAACTGCCCACGTAACCATACTCAAAATAGTTGTTTTTGTGCTGGGCGTCTTCCTGCTTCTGGAAATCCCTTGTATAATCGGCGCCGAGCGAATAATATACATTCTTCACGAAACTCTTGCTGTCGGGGGCGGTGGGGAAGCGCTGCGTGAACCTTCCGTAAACACGCCAGGTATAGCTGTTGATGTGAAAGTTGTTATCCCAGTTCATCAGGGAATTGGCAAAGGAGAAATTGCGGCTGTCTGACCAGGTAAAGGTTCCTCCGAAGGAGAGGTTGATGGAGGGAGTGACCCGGAAATCAAGTTTACCGGAGACGGTGATATTGGTTCCGGCTGAATTGAGCGAAGTCTTGGTCTTCTGCATCTGGTCGTAGGTGAGGAACTCCGAATTGTAGAAAACGGCATTGTCCTGGAGGCGTAATGGGTGGCTACGCAGGCTTGCAAGCACATCGTTGGTAATCCTGTATTTGTCAAATGCCGACGGGCGGCCGTCTTTCTGGTAAACAAGGTCGCCCGCGAGGAAGAAACCCATGATGGGGGTTTTGGTTCCGCGAACGGTATCTTTTTTGGAGACCAGCGGACCGGTAAAATTCAAACCAAGGCGGTTATACCCGAAGTGGTCGAGGAACTGCGAGGTCTGCAGGTCGATACCGCCTGAAAAATCTTTGGAAGGTCCCTTGGTGGTAACGTTCACGATACCGCCGGTCGCATCCCCGTAAGCGGCGGGGGTACCTCCGAGGATCACCTCCACCTGTTCGATGGCGCTCTGGGGCAGCGAGTTGCTCCCGGTAACACGCATTCCGTCAATGTAATAAACGGTTCCCGTTGAACGCTGACCGCGCATAAAAAGGTCCCCATTGGAATTGGTTGTGACCCCTCCGACGGTTGTGGCAACCGCGGTGGCCGATTTGTTGGCCATTTTGGAAATATCTTCAGAAGTTACCGTAGCGCCGGAACTTGTCTGGTCTTTGGAGATCAGGGGAACCTTGTAATCCACAACTTCAATTTCATTGAGGGTCGTCGTGGAGGCTTCCAGCTCCAGGTTCTGGAAGGTGATCTTGTCGGGCGACACATAAATGCCCCTGTACATAAAGGGTTTATACCCGACAAAGCTGGCCTTCAGATCGACCTTCCCGGGAGGGATGGGCTTGATGGTGAAATTTCCATCAAAATCTGACGTTGTTCCGCCTACCTGAACACCCCCGACTTCCACAACCACGTTTGCAAAAGAAATCGGCTCTTTTGTCAGCTTGTCAATGATTTTTCCCTTGAGGGTTCCTGACCCGGTTTGCGAAAATACCAACAAGCTTGTTGCCAGTACAAATCCAATAGTAAATAGTAAATTTCTTAACATACCATACAATTTTATGTTAGATTATAATGCGCTATTAAAAGGCGGTAAATGTAATAATTATTTAAAATGCAAGCGTAAAATATTTACTCAGTTGTTCAAATATATAACCATTCTAAATTAGCCCGAACTCTAATATACGAACCGTTTTAAACGATCGGCAAAGTACAAAAAAGGGGAGTCAAAACCGGAACTTCAGCGGTTGATCGGGATGGTTTTTTTCGATGCCTTTTTGGTCTGTTTCATGCTCTGTTTTGTTGCTTTCGACTGATTGTCATTATGCCGTTTCACCGCCTTCTGATAATCCTTTACCGCCTGTTTCTGCTTTTTCTCCCGCTCCCGTTCTATTTTCTTCTGGTTGACCCGCGCCTCCTGGGGGGCGAAGGAACATAACAGCGGCAGGAATGCTGTGAGGAGAACAAACTGGAATATCCTGGTTTTCGACGACATCTCCGTTTATTGAAAAATGACCTGCAATATTACACAATTATTATATAATAATTCGCGGAGGGTAGCGTTAAATTGATGAAATTTGCATTATGTTTTACTCCCTCGCCAAAAAAAATGTTAGGGTACTCCTGATTATCGGGGTATTATTCATGACGGCTGCCTCATGTAAGAAAGAGACCCAGGCTCCTGAAATTCCCTATATTTATGTGAATTTCAACCTGAACCCCAATGGAACCCAGTACATTCACCTCAATGTGGTGAACGGGTGGGAAACGGTGACCGGTGGTTACAATGGCATCCTGATCTTCAGAAAATCACTGAATGAGTTCATGGCTTTTGAACGGGCTTGCCCCTACGACCCCCTTGTCAAAGGGGCCCAGGTGGTGGTGGATAAGTCGGGGATCACCTGTACCTGCCCCATCTGCGGTTCAAAGTACATCCTGATGGACGGAACCCCGTACGACGGTCCCTCGCGCTACACGCTGAAACAGTACACCACCACTTACGACGGGGCGATCCTGTATATTACCAATTAGGGATTTACGATTTACGATTTACGATTTACGATTTGGAAAAACTCAAAAAGGCACCGTTAACTATACGGTGCAGCCCTGCCATCAATTTAAATCGTCATTTGTAAATCGTAAATTTTAATACCTGTAATGTTCCGGCTTATAGGGGCCGTTTATATCAACATTCAGGTATTCCGCCTGCTCCGGGGTAAGTTTCGTGAGTTTAACGCCGATCTGCTCGAGGTGCAGACGGGCAACCTCTTCGTCCAGCTTTTTCGAAAGGCGGTAAACATCCACTTCGTAATTGTTTTTCCAGAGGTCAAGCTGGGCGAGGGTCTGGTTGGTAAAGGAGTTTGACATCACGAACGAAGGATGACCTGTGGCACACCCAAGGTTCACGAGCCTGCCTTCGGCCAGGAGGTAGATCGCCTTGCCATCGGGGTAGATGTATTTGTCAACCTGCGGCTTGATGTTGACATGCCTTATGCCCGGCCAGTGAACCAGCTGGTCAACCTGGATCTCATTGTCAAAATGGCCGATGTTGCACACGATCGACTCGTCTTTCATCTTCGACAGGTGTTCGGCGGTGATCACATCCTTGTTGCCGGTAGTGGTAACATAAATGTTGCCCTCTTTCAGCACATCGTCGATCAGGCTGACTTCAAATCCCTCCATGGCTGCCTGGAGCGCGCAGATGGGATCGATCTCGGTCACGATGACGCGTGCACCGTACGAACGCATGGAATGGGCGCAACCCTTTCCCACGTCGCCGTAGCCAAGCACCACGACAACCTTGCCGGCTATCATGACGTCCGTGGCACGTTTGATCCCGTCGGCCAGCGATTCGCGGCAACCGTAAAGATTGTCGAATTTCGACTTGGTCACCGAGTCGTTCACGTTGATTGCCGGAACGAGCAGGGCGCCGCGTTCTTTCATCTGGTAGAGCCTGTGAACACCCGTGGTGGTCTCTTCGGAAACACCCTTCCAGTGTTCAACAGTGCGGTGCCACCGGGTTTTATCTTCAATATAGATCTCCCGGAGTTGTTTCATGAAGGCCTTTTCGTCGGCATTGTCAACATGCGCCTTAAGCAGTTCCGGATTTTTTTCAACCTCAAAACCTTTGTGGATCATCATCGTGGCATCCCCCCCGTCATCGACGATGAGGTTGGGTCCGTTGCCTCCCGGGAAACTCAGCGCCATGTGGGTGCACCACCAGTATTCATCGAGAGATTCTCCTTTCCAGGCAAACACCGGGATTCCCGCCGCTGCAATCGCTGCAGCCGCATGATCCTGGGTCGAAAATATGTTACAACTGGCCCAGCGGACATCCGCGCCCAGGGCGATCAGGGTTTCGATCAGCACGGCGGTCTGGATGGTCATGTGCAGCGAGCCGCTGATGCGGGCACCCTGAAGGGGTTTCTCCACGGAATATTTTTTACGGACTGCCATCAGGCCGGGCATCTCTTTCTCGGCAATCTCTATCTCCTTGCGTCCCCATTCGGCCAGGGACATATTGGCTACCTTATATTTCAAACTTGTTGATGAAGCGACGTTATCCATGGTTCAGATTGTTTAATTGAATCGGGCGGCAAAAGTACGGAAATTTCAAATATGAGCAAGCAGGATTGTTGTATTTTTGCATTTTATCACCTCAAATACCACCTTAAATATGCCCTTTTTACGGGAAATCTCACCTTTCTGCGGAATCAGGGCAGGGATATGGCACATCACCGAGAGCGACGCGGAACTCCGTTCTATGGTCGGGCTCACCGCAGGGGAGGAACTGCGTTGCGATTCCTTCCTGAACGAACTCAGGAAAAAACAATGGCTGGCCTGCCGGGTCCTGATCCGGCACCTTCTGCCACGCGAAACCTCCCCCGTTATTTACGATATCCATGGCAAACCATCCCTCGCCTCGGGCATCCACCATATTTCCTTTTCCCATGCCGGTGATTGTGCGGCTGCCGTTTGCTCGGCTGAATTCCCGGTAGGGATCGATATTGAGAAACTCAGGGACAGGGTCGAACGGGTCAAAGAAAGGTTCATGGTCCAGGCCGAACTGGATGCCCTGGATAAGCGATGCCGGCTGGAACATCTTTACCTTCACTGGTGCGGCAAAGAGGCCCTTTATAAATTAAACGGTAAACCCGTACTCGATTTCAGAAATGACATCTATATTCATCCATTTGATTACCTTTGCAATACGAACAACCAGTGCAACGCAACCATGACCATTGACGGAAAGACGCACGACCATGTGCTGCACAGCCTTAAAATGGAGGATTACATGGTCGTTGTGGCTCACTGAAAACGAATGCAGAAATGCAGAAATGCAGGAATGCAGCAATGCAGCAATGCAGGTAATGCATGAAAAACAGAATGCGGTGATTTTTTAATTTATTGATGCGTAGAAACATGCCTGACAATATATACAATGCGATCAAATCAAGGGTCCTTGTGCTCGACGGGGCCATGGGGACCATGGTGCAGCGGTACAAACTGGATGAAACCGCTTTCAGGGGCGACCGTTTCAAGGACTTCAGCTATAACCTGAAAGGCAACAACGACCTCCTGGTGCTGACACAACCCCGGGTGATCAGGGAAATCCATACCGCATACCTTGAGGCGGGCGCCGATATCATCGAAACCGACACCTTCAACGCCAACAGGATATCCCTCTCCGATTATCACCTGGAGGAACTGGCCTATGAATTGAACCTGGCCGCGGCAAAACTTGCCCGGGAGACCGCCGATGTATTTTCAGCAATGCCGGGAGGCAAACCCCGGTGGGTTGCCGGGTCTATCGGCCCTACCAGCAAGACGGCATCCATGTCGCCCGACGTGCAGAACCCTGCCTACCGGGCGGTGAGCTTCGACGACCTTTATTCTGCATACCGCGACCAGGCAAGAGGCCTCCTCGATGGTGGTGCCGACCTGCTGATGGTGGAGACCATCTTCGACACCCTCAATGCAAAAGCGGCCCTCATCGCGGTTTTTGATGAGATCGCCGACCGGAGGCAAACCGTTCCCGGTTACAGCATCCCGGTCATCGCAAGCGTGACCATCTCCGACAACAGCGGCCGTACCCTGTCGGGGCAGACACTCGAAGCTTTTCTTTTCTCGGTTATTCATTTCGACCTCTTCGCCATCGGGCTGAACTGTTCACTGGGGGCGGCAGAACTGCGTCCCTACCTCGAAGAACTCTCCGAAAAAGCCCCGTTCCACGTAATTTCATACCCGAACGCGGGACTTCCGAACCAGTTCGGCGAGTATGACCAGTCGCCCGGGGAGATGGCCGGATACATCGGCGATTTCCTCGACAACAGGTTTGTCAACATGGTGGGAGGATGCTGCGGCACCACCCCTGAACACATCAGGAGGTTCGTTGAACTTGCAGCCGGCGCAAAGGTTCGTAACGTCCCCGAACGGAGCCACGAACTGAAACTGAGCGGGCTCGAACCCCTTACCATTTTCAAGGGAAGCAATTTTATCAACATCGGCGAACGGACCAATGTCAGCGGATCGCGAAAATTCGCCCGGCTCATCAGGGAGGAAAAATACGAGGAGGCCCTTTCCGTTGCAAGGCAACAGGTGGAAAGCGGCGCCCAGGTGATCGATATCAGCATGGACGAGGCGATGCTCGACGCCGAAAAAGCCATGGTGACCTTCCTGAACATGGTCGCCTCCGATCCTGATGTGGCCCGGGTACCTGTGATGATCGATTCCTCCAAATTCTCGGTCATCCACGCCGGGCTGAAATGCCTCCAGGGCAAACCGATCGTAAACTCCATCAGCCTGAAAGAGGGTGAGGATGCTTTTCGCGCGCATGCGGTCCTGCTCCGTAAATTCGGGGCGGCCACCGTCATCATGGCATTTGACGAAGAGGGACAGGCGACAACACTCGACCGGAGAATCCTCATTGCCCGGCGCGCCTATGAGATCCTTACCGTGGAGCTGGATTTCCCCCCCGAGGATATCATTTTCGACCCGAACATCCTTACCGTCGCCACCGGCATCGAAGAGCACAACAATTATGCGGTTGAATTCCTTCATGCCGTTAAATGGATCAAGGAAAACCTGCCATATTCCAGTGTCAGCGGGGGAATCAGCAACCTCTCCTTTTCATTCAGGGGAAACGACCCGCTGCGTGAAGCCATGCACTCGGCATTTCTGTTCCATGCCATCAGGGCCGGGCTCGACATGGGGATCGTCAATGCGGGGGCGCTCCCGGTCTACGACGAGATCCCGAAAATGCTGCTGAAACTGGTTGAGGATGTGATCCTCAACCGCAGGAAGGACGGAACCGAAAGGCTGCTGGCCTATGCCAACCAAGTGACCGCCTCCGGCAGGAAAGAGGAAACCGGTGCCGAATGGCGGACACTACCCGCCATCGAACGGTTAAGGTACTCGCTCGTAAGGGGAAATGCCGAGTTCATCGACCAGGATGTCGACGAGGTGATGCCGCTCTTTGATACCGCACTGAAAATCATTGAAGGCCCGCTGATGGACGGCATGAACCAGGTGGGCGACCTGTTCGGGAGCGGCAAGATGTTCCTTCCCCAGGTGGTAAAAAGCGCCCGCGTGATGAAAAAGGCCGTGGCCCGGCTTACCCCACGCCTGGAAGCGGAAAAGGCAGCCATGGAGGGCCCTCCCCGGAACAATGGCAAAGTTTTGCTGGCCACCGTCAAAGGCGATGTTCACGACATCGGGAAAAATATCGTCGGGGTGGTGCTTGCGTGCAACAATTATGAGGTGATCGATCTCGGGGTCATGATCCCCGCCGACCGGATCCTGGCAGTTGCAAGGGAGCTAAACGTTGATGTGATTGGCCTCAGCGGACTGATCACCCCATCGCTCGAGGAGATGGTCCATGTGGCAAAGGAGATGGAACGCACGAAATTCACCCTGCCGCTCATCATCGGCGGGGCCACCACCTCCGAAATTCATACCGCCGTAAAGATTGAACCATTCTATTCACAGCCAGTCATCCATGTCAAGGATGCCTCCAAGGCGGTTGGCGTGGTGTCGAACCTGCTTTCTGCGGAGATCAGGCCCGATTATACGGCTTCGGTAAAGAAGAAATACGAAGAGATCAGGAACACCTATGATAAAAAGGCGGATCACACCTATGTTTCACTTTCCGAGGCCCGCAGGAACAAACTGAAATTCGACTGGGACCAATATAAGATACCGGTCCCGCAGTTTACCGGGGCCAAACTGTTCAATGATTTCCCGCTTGCCGAAATCCGTGAATACATCGACTGGACCTTTTTCTTCCATGCCTGGAAGATGAACGGGAAATACCCGGCCATCCTTACCGACCCCGTCAAGGGGACCGAGGCCCGGAAACTTTTCGACGATGCCACGAGGATGCTCGACGAAATTGTTGGGAAGAACATGCTGATCGCACGGGGCGTCGTCGGGTTCTACCCCTGCAACTCCATCGGTGACGATGTGGAGGTGTATGCCGACGAAACCTGTTCAAAGGTGATCACGACCATCAGGTTCCTGCGCAACCAGCAGCAGAAGGAGACCGGCCAGCCCAACCTCAGCCTGGCCGATTTCATCGCCCCCAGGTCCTCCGGGAAGATCGACTATATCGGTGGATTCGCCGTTACAGCCGGGCTGGGTGCCGACGAGTGGGCCTCGAGGTACGAACAGGAACTCGACGATTACAACGCCATCCTGATCAAGATCCTTGCCGACCGGCTCGCCGAGGCCTTTGCCGAACTGCTCCATCACAGGGTGCGGAAAGATTTCTGGGGATACGCCAGGGACGAAAATCTGGATATTTATTCCATGATCCGTGAAGAATACCAGGGGATCAGGCCCGCCCCGGGTTATCCCGCCTGCCCCGAGCATTCGGAAAAACGCACCCTTTTCGACCTGCTTGACGCGGAAAAACTGGCTGACATCAGGCTGACCGAAAATTATGCCATGTATCCCGGGGCATCGGTAAGCGGTTATTACTTCTCTCACCCGCTTTCGCAGTATTTTAACCTGGGGCGCATCAGTAAAGATCAGCTGACCGATTATGCAACGAGAAAAAGTTTTAGCTTTGAACACGCAGAAAAGTTGCTCAATACGAACCTGAATTTTTAACCCCGCAACCCTCTCCGCCTCTCATCCTGAGAGGAGTCCGGGGGGGTGAGGTTTAAACACATGATTGCTAAATGAAAGTAATAGACCTGATCAATAAATCCGAAAAAACACTTTTTTCATTCGAATTGCTTCCCCCGCTCAGGGGGCACAACATCAACAGCATCTATCGCACCATCGACCCGCTGATGGATTTCAACCCCTCCTTCATCAATGTCACTTACCACCAGGAGGAGGTCGTCTACAAAAAACGTGAAAACGGCCTGCTGGAGAAAAAAACAATCCGGAAAAGACCGGGGACGGTGGCCATCTCTGCCGCTATCAAATACAAATACCCCTCGGTCGAAGTGGTGCCGCACATTATCTGCGGGGGGTTCACCAAGGAGGAGACGGAATACGCCCTCATCGATTTCCATTACCTGGGCATCGACAACATCCTCGCCCTGCGCGGCGACGCACCGAAAAACCAGCGGACTTTCACTCCCGAAAAAAACGGTCATGCCTATGCCAACACGCTGGTGGCCCAGATCACCGACATGAACAAGGGAAAATACCTCGACGACGAGTTGCTCAACACCTTCAGCACCACCTTTTGTGTCGGTGTTGCCGGTTACCCCGAAAAGCATATCGAATCGCCGAACATGGCCTATGACATGCAGTTCCTCAAGGCAAAAATCGATGCCGGGGCCGAATATATCATCACCCAGATGTTTTTTGACAACCGGAAATATTTTGATTTCGTCGAACGATGCCACAAGGCCGGGATCACCGTCCCGATCATCCCGGGGCTGAAGTCCATCTGTACGGCGAAGGAGATCAACGTCCTGCCGCAGGTCTTCAATATCGACATCCCGGATGAACTCGTTGACACGGTTGTGAAATACGATAACAACGAGGATGTATTCAAGGCCGGGATAGAATGGAGCATCAAACAGTCGCAGGAACTGATCCGCTTCGGTGTACCCGTTCTTCACTACTTTTCAGTCGGAATATCAGAAAATATCCGTCAGATCGCCAAGGCGGTTTTTTAAGCAACCTTTATGAAAATATATCAAACACTGCTGGAAGATTGTTCCGCAGGAAAAAAGAAATTTGCCGTCCTTATCGACCCTGACAACTATTCGATACAGGCGCTGGATAACGTGGTTAAACATTCGGTGGAGGCCGGCGTTGATTACTTTTTCCTGGGGGGCAGTCTCCTTGTCACCGATCATCATGCCCGCATCATCTCCTTTATCAGGGAACATTCCGCCATCCCGGTCACCCTTTTCCCGGGCAACAACCTTCAGCTCAACAACCAGGCCGACGGGATCCTGCTCCTCTCACTGATCTCCGGGAGGAACCCCGAGATGCTGATCGGTCACCACGTGATCTCGGCGCCGTTTCTCAGGGCAAGCAACCTGGAGATCATTTCGACCGGTTACATGCTCATCGAAAGCGGAACGGCGACCACCGCCAATTACATGAGCAATACCATGCCGATCCCCTCTGGCAAGGATGAGATCGCGGTGTGCACCGCCATGGCCGGCGAAATGCTCGGGATGAAACTGATTTACATGGATGCCGGCAGCGGAGCGCGGAACCCCGTCCCGCCCTCCATGATCCGCCGGGTGAGGGATTCGATCGGCATTCCCCTGGTCATCGGCGGCGGGATCGTCGGGCCGGATCTTGCCCGCGCCGCTTTCGATGCCGGGGCCGACCTCATCGTGGTCGGCAATGCCATTGAACGCGATCCCGGCCTTATCCCCCTGATCGCCAAAACCCGGTTGACATAAAACCCTGACCGTTAACAAGTCCCCGTAATTTTTAATTTGTAATTTTTAATTTTTGCCTCATGTCCCGTATCCTCACCTCCCTCCTCCTCTCGCTTCTCCTCCCTGTGTTTGTTTTGTCACAGACAAAACAACTCACCATTGAAGAGGCCACTTACATGAATCCAAAACTGAACCCTGCCAGCCTCGGCCAGCTGCAATGGCGGCCGGGGATGCGGGAGTTCGTGTATGCAGTGAAAAGCGGCCTGGTCCGCGGAACGACCACCGACATACGGATCGATACCCTGGTACGCCTGAACGACATGAACCTGATCCTGAAGATGAACGGGGAAGACACGCTGAAGCGCTTCCCGGCCATCACCTTCAAGACAGCCGATGATTTCTGGTTTACTAGCGGCAACAAGCTTTTCCTTTGTGAGATGATGAAAAACAAGGTGGGTGTTGTGAATTCCTGGCCCGACAAGTCGGAGAACACCGATATCCATAAAACGACCTTCCTGGTCGCCTACACGAGGGACAACAACCTTTATGTATCAAAGGAGGGAAAAGAGATCGCTATCTCTGCTGAAAATAATACCGGGATCCTTTACGGATCAAACCGTGTGCACCGCAACGAATTCGGCATCGAGAAAGGAACTTTCTGGTCGCCCGATGGCACAGCCCTTGCATTTTACCGCATGGACGAGACGAATGTTGCCGAATATCCCCTCGTGGACATTACAACACGAATCGCAAAGGTAGCCCCGACACGATATCCCATGGCCGGGCAGGCCAGTCATAAGGTTACGGTAGGCGTCTATTCCATCGCCGCCGGGAAAACAATCTACCTCCGTACCGACTCCTCCACGGTAAAGGCTCCGGGTTCCGACATCGAATACCTGACAAACATCACCTGGAGTCCCGACGGGAAGGTAATTTTCATCGCGTGTCTCAACCGGGACCAGAATTTCATGCAACTCAACAAATACGACGCGGTAACAGGCAGATACATCAAAACCCTCTTCACAGAACAAAACCCCGCCTACGTGGAGCCACTCCATGGCCCCGAATTCGCAGGGGGCGACGGCGGAAAATTCATTTGGCAAAGCCGGCGCGATGGATATAATCACCTTTATCTTTATACCACCAGCGGCGAACTCATCAGCCAGGTGACCAGGGGCCCCTGGGAAGTAACCCAGTACCTGAAAACCGACCCCGAAGGCCGGAGGGTCTATTTCAATTGCAACAAGGACAATCCGATCGACAATTACCTATACGTGGCCGACATGACGAAGGGTAAGATTACGCGCCTTACCCCCGGGGCAGGCACGCACAACACGAAGGTTTCCGACGACGGAAAATTCATTCTCGACAGCTACAGCAGCACCTCCATTGCACGCCAGGTCGAACTTCTCGATGAAAACGGGAAATCCCTGAGGGTGCTCCTTGCCAACGAAAACCCTTTAAAAGATTATAAGCTTGGCACCACGACCATCTTTACGCTGAAAAGCGAGGACAATACCAATCTCTACTGCAGGATGATCAAACCGGCGGATTTTTCCCCTGATAAAAAATACCCGGTCATCATCTATGTTTACGGGGGACCTCATTCCCAGCTTGTTACCAATACTTGGTTGGGAGGCGGCGGTCTCTTCCTGAACTACCTTGCCGGCATCGGCTATGTGGTGTTCACCCTTGACAACAGGGGAACCTCTTACCGCGGAGCCGCCTTCGAGCAGGCAATCTTCAGAAACCTGGGAACCAAAGAGGTAAGCGACCAGATGGCCGGGGTGAAATACCTTAAATCACTGCCTTTTGTCGATTCCACGCGCATCGGGATCAACGGATGGAGCTATGGCGGCTTCATGACCATTTCGATGTTCCTGAAATCGCCGGGAACCTTCAAGGTCGCCGTATGCGGCGGACCGGTCACCGACTGGAAATATTATGAGGTCATGTACGGCGAACGTTACATGGATACCCCCGAGAGCAATCCCGAAGGGTACAAAAACGCCTGCCTGCTCAACTATGTGAAGAACCTGAAAGGAAAACTGCTCATCATCCACGATGACCAGGACAACACCGTTGTTCCGCAGAACTCGCTGACCTTCCTGAAAAAATGCGTGGACGAAGGCAAACCGGTCGATTTCTTCTTCTATCCCGGACACGAACACAACGTCCGCGGGAAAGACCGCGTCCACCTGAACCAGAAAATGGTACAATATTTCCAGGACTACCTGTGATACACATTGCCTATTGCCTGTTGCCTATAGCCTGACCTCTAGCACTCCCGGCACAACAAGCTCCATATCCTATTGTTTTTAAATAACTTACAGGTTCATCGACGATTTTCACCCATTCGTCGGGTTTCCCCATATGCTTATCGATTTTTTTTAATTCAGTCTAAATAAGATGGTACCTTTGTGGCACAATAAATTAATTATCAGCACTTTGTTAAATAATTGTTAAATGATCACCTCCCTGTAACGTTTAAATTGAGCAAACGTCTTATGGTGACAAAAAGAGTAAATTAAACAGTAAAAAAATGAAAACTACCATTAAATCGATTACAATGAAATCAGCCTGCATGCTTGCTGTTTTGACCGGCCTGCATTTCAGCACCGTTTTTGCCGCAGTAAATTACAGTGATGCTCCCGCTTCTTCAAATAATACGCTGACTATCTTCAGCACCCCCCTGTTTGCCCCGGTAACGCCTGCAGAGGCGACCTTCGAAGAAATGAACGACGCTGCCGTATACCCTGCGATCAATATGTTGTCGCCGGTAAATCCTGCAGTCGCCGATTTCAATGAAGAGGCTCCGGCCCCGGCGGTCAGTGTTGCAACACTTGCTCCCATAACACCGAGAGAAGCCGACTTTGAAGAAATCCCCGAGGTGAATTCAACCGTAAACCCCGCCGGCCTGGCACCGGTCATGCCCGTAGTTGCCGATTTTGAAGACCACGTTTAACCCCCAATATATTATCCTTACACTTTTTCAATGATGAAAAGGCTGTTGCGGAAGGTTTCTTCCGCAACAGCCTTGCATCATTTTTTTTTCGCCGCGTTTCGCGCGTGGATGATCATTCAGTATAAAATTCTTTCAGCGCCCCGAAATAGCTGTTGTTCCAGCCTTCGGCAAAACCGTCGTATTCATCGTCGGGAATATTGGTATGGGACAATTCGACGGATGTGCCGGTTCCGCTTGCATGCAGGAGGATGGTCACCACCGACTCCTCTTCCTGGTCGCCGAAATACCATTGCTGTACAATTTTCCTGCCTGGTTCAAAGGCGATGTTTTTACCGCAAATGCTCCCCTCCCACAACGAAAATTCGGAACCGGGTTCGGTGGTCATCTCGGCCGCCTCGCCGGTCCACAATTGCAGTGTGACCGGGTTCGTCAGGGCATTGTATACATCCTCCGGGGGCACCGGCAGGTAATAATATTTTTTAAAGTCTTTCATAGCGTTTGTGTCTTGATTCAAGGTCACAATATACGCATCATTTTGATCCTCCCGGCAAAGAAATTACAATATGACGGATAGAGGAAGATTTCTCACGACGTTAAAATTCTTCCTACCTTTGCCATGGTAAAAAGTACCCCCATTTCAATTTCTGCAACCAGCCTTTTTTGCCGTGCATGCCTGCAACAACGCAATCTAACAAACATCTCCCCGGGTTTATGAAAACCAATATTATCTTTTTGCTATGCTTTCCCCTGGTCGTCCTTTCTTTCAGTTCCTGCAAGGATTCAAAAAAGAAAAACGAAGGAAAAGATGCCAGCCCCGCCGTGTCCTTTATTGAAGGGTACGTTGTCAAACCTTCAACCATCGACGAGACCATCATGATCTCGGGCACGCTGAAGGCCTATGAAGAGACCGTGCTGATGCCCGAAGTGTCGGGACGCGTGGTCGGGTTAAACCTCCCGGAAGGCCAGTTTGTAAAAAAGGGAACACTGCTTGTCAAGATCTTCGACGGGGAACTCCAGTCGCAGTTGAAAAAATCCCAGACGCAGCTGGAAATTGCAGGGCAGACCCTTTCACGGCAGACCGAATTGCTGAAAGTTGACGGGATCAGCCAGCAGGAATACGACCAGACACGGTTGCAGGTCAACTCCATCAAAGACGACATCGACCTGCTGAAGGTCCAGATCGCCAAAACGGAGATCCTCGCCCCCTACGACGGCGTGATCGGATTGCGGAGCCTGAGCCTCGGCGCACAGATTACCCCGGCATCTGCTGTTGCCACCATCCGTGAAAGCGACAAACTCAAACTTGATTTCGCGGTTCCGGGAAAATACAGCCAGATGATCCATCCGGGCACGAAGGTGAAATTCACCGTTGAGGGAGACGATACGAAATTCGATGCGGCTGTGATCGCCACCGAAGAGGGTATCGAACTGAACACCCGCAACCTCAGGGCGCGGGCGGTAGTCGAGATGCACGGGCCTTCGCTTGTGCCGGGAGCTTACGCCAACGTGGAACTGCGTCTGAACGAAGATCACAACGCCCTGCTGATCCCGACCCAGTCGGTCATCCTGCAGGAAAGGAACAAGCAGGTCATCGTCTGCAAAAACGGGAAGGCGGTCTTCACCAAAATTAAAACCGGTGTCAGGAAAGCTTCGGACATCGTGGCGACAGAGGGGCTGAATGCAGGGGATACCATTGTGACCACGGGCGTCTTCTTTATCAAGCCGGGATCGGAACTCAAATTCGCCAAAGTCAAATAAAAAAACCCATGACCATCTCCGATTTTGCAATCAAACGTCCGGTGGCCTCGATCGTCATGAGCCTGGTTATCGTGCTCTTTGGCGTGGTGGGTTTTTCCTTCCTTGGCATCCGCCTGTACCCCGCCATCGACCCGCCGGTCATCACGGTCCAGACAACCTACACCGGCGCAAATGCCGACATCGTGGAGTCGCAGATCACCGAACCCCTCGAAAAGGCCATCAACGGCATCGAAGGGGTGCGCTCCATTTCCTCCTCCTCCTCCACCGGCAGCAGCAACATCACCGTCGAATTCAACGTCGGGGCCGACCTTGAAAAGGCCGCCAACGATGTGCGCGACAAAACAAGCCAGGCCAGCCGGCTCCTGCCTCAGGACATTGATGCTCCTCCCGTGGTCACCAAGGCCGACGCCAACAGCGACCCCAACATCACGCTGTCGGTACAGAGTACCACCATGAATGCCATCCAGCTCAGCGAATATGCCGAAAATGTGCTCCAGGAGAAATTGCAAACCATTCCCGGGGTGAGTGCCGTAGCCCTTTATGGCCAGAAACGGCCTTCCATGCGGTTGTGGCTGAACCCGAAAAAAATGGCGGCCTTCAACCTCACGGCCGAGGATGTAAATATGGCGCTGCAGCGCGAAAATGTAGAACTCCCCGGCGGGAAGGTTCGGGGCAGTTCGACCGAACTGATCGTCAAGACCTTCGGCCGGCTCTCCACCGAAGATGATTTCAACAACATGATCATCCGCCAGACCAACGACCAGGTGATCCGCCTCATCGACATCGGGGAGGCGGTGCTCGGACCCGAAAACGAAGAGACCAGCGTCAAGTTGAACGGAGCCGACGGCATCTCCCTAGCCCTGATCCCGCTGCCGGGTGCCAACGACATCGCTATTGCCGACGAGTTCTACAAGCGGTTTGCCGAGATCCAGAAAACCATGCCCCCCGGGCTGAAACTCTACATCGGGTACGATAAAACCAAATTCGTTCGCCAATCGGTCACCGATGTGGCCGAAACCCTTGCCCTGGCAGTTTCGCTGGTGGTGCTCATCGTATTCCTCTTCTTCCGGAACTGGGTGATCGCCCTGAGGCCCCTCATCGATATCCCGGTATCGCTCATCGGCTCCTTTTTCATCATGTACATTTTCGGTTTCTCCGTGAATGTGCTTACCCTGCTGGCCATCGTGCTTGCGACAGGCCTCGTGGTCGATGACGGGATTGTCGTAACCGAGAACATCTATAAAAAGATCGAGCAGGGAATGGATAAATACCAGGCAGCCTTTGCCGGGACCCGGGAGATTCTCTTTGCCGTGATCTCAACATCCCTGACCCTTGCCGTGGTATTCATCCCGGTGATCTTCCTCCAGGGTTTTACCGGGAGGCTTTTCCGCGAGTTCGGGATCGTGCTGGCCGGTGCCGTGCTGATTTCGGCCTTCGTTTCGCTCACCCTCACCCCGGTTCTGAATGTAAAGATGGGCCGCGCCGACATCAAATCTTTTAAGTTCTACCAGATGACCGAACCCTTTTTCGTCGGTCTCGACAACACCTACCGCCGTTGGCTGAAGGTATTCATCAACCGCCGCTGGATCGCGCCGGCCATCCTGGTTGCATGCCTTCTGCTCATGTTCGGCCTTTTCAAAATTCTGAAATCAGAACTGGCACCCCTTGAGGACCACAGCATCATCCGCACATCGATCACTGCGCCCGAAGGGACCGATTTCGACAACATGGTCGCCCTGGTCAACCGGATCGGCGACGATGTTAAGGACAGTTTCCCCGAAGCCAGGCTCGTGTTCGCACGCGCCGGGTCGGGATTCGGCGGAAATACTGCCACCAACACGGGTGGGCTCAACATCTTCCTGAAGGAGCCGAATGAACGCAAGGCGACGCAGCAGCAGGTCTACGACCGGCTGGTAAAAATGTACAAAAAGTACCCGGCGGCCCGCATCATCCCGAACCAGGAACAGACCATCTCCACCTCGCTTTCAGCAGGATCGCAGCTGCCGGTCCAGTTTGTCATCCAGAACCTTGAATTCAGCAAACTGCAGCAGTTTGTTCCGCGGTTTATGGAGGAGGCCCGCAAGGATCCCGCTTTCGGGAACGTGGATGTGAACCTGAAATTCAACAAACCGGAGATCAACATCACCGTCGACCGGATGAAGGCGACCGACATGGGGGTGAATGCCATCGATATCGCGAATACCCTGCAGTTTGCCCTCAGCGGCAAGCGTTACGGTTATTTCCTGCGGGAAGACAAGCAGTACTTCGTGATCGGCCAGTTCGACCGCGAAAATCGCAACAAACCCTCCGACATTGCTTCGATGTACGTGCGCAGCAATACGGGGAACCTGGTGCAACTCGACAACCTCGTTAAGATGAACGAAAGCAGCGAACCCCCGACCCTGTATCATTTCAACCGGTTCAAGTCGGCCACCATTTCGGCCTCCCTGGCCAAAGGAAAGACCCTTGGCGAGGGGATCGCAGCCATGAAACGGATCTCGAAGGGGATGCTCGACGACACCTTCCATACCGACCTGCTCGGCCCTTCGCGCGATTTCGTTGAAAGCGGCTCGAACACCTCCTTCGCACTCGTTCTTGCGCTACTCCTGATATACCTGATCCTGGCCGCACAATTCGAAAGCTTTGTCGACCCCTTCATCATCATGTTCACCGTTCCGCTCGCCATCACCGGCGCCCTCCTCTCGCTCTTCATTTTCGGGAGCACCCTGAACATCTTTTCGGAGATCGGGATCATCATGCTCATCGGGCTTGTCACCAAAAACGGGATCCTGATCGTTGAATTTGCCAACCAGAAACGAAAACTGGGCCTCCCAAAGATGGAGGCCGCCTTCGAGGCCGCCGCTGCCCGGCTCCGACCGATCCTCATGACCTCGCTTGCAACCATGTTCGGGGCTCTGCCCATTGCACTGGCGCTGGGCGCCGGGGCACAGAGCCGCACCCCGCTGGGGATCGTTGTTGTAGGCGGGTTGCTTTTCTCGCTCATCCTCACCCTGTTTGTCATCCCGGTCATGTACATCATGATGGCCGGGAAAAAAACAGAAACCCCCGAATATTCGCAAAAAGATGCCTGATCCGATGAAAAAGAGATTCCTGTTCTATACGGCATTGCTGATCTGCATGCATACGGCATCCGCACAGGATTTGCACCTGCTTACGGTTGACGAGGCGGTGAGCATTGCCATGAAAAACAATTTCGGGCTGATGGTCGCCCGCAACAATGCCGATATTGCCCGGATCAACAATACTGCCGGGAATGCGGGCATGCTTCCTTCGGTCGCACTGAACGGCACCGACAACTATTCGCTGAACAATGTAAACCAAAAGTATGTCAATGGCACCAGCATTGACAAGGCCAACGGGTATACCAACAACTTCAATGCTGCCGCAGGCCTCAACTGGACGCTTTTCGATGGAACAAAAATGTTCGTGACCAAACAAAAACTGGGACAGATCGAAAAGCTCGGCGAAATCCAGTTCCGCGACCAGGCACAGCAGTCCACTTATAATGTGATCGTGGCTTATTACAATGTGGTCAGTCAGAAACAGCAGCTTCAATCGATCAGGGAGGTGATGGCCTACAACGTTGAACGGGTGAAGATCCTGCAGAAAAGCTTTGATGCCGGGCTCGGCCGTAAAACCGATCTTTTGCAGGCAAAAATCGACCTCAACGTGAACCGTGAGCTCGAGATCAACCAGAAAACGGTAATCACCACCAGCAAGCACACCCTGAACGAACTGCTCAGCCGCGATCCGCTCACATCTTTCGAGGTGGGCGACTCCATCCCCCTGAATTATTCACCTGATGCAAAGGACCTCCTGGCAAAGCTATACAACAGCAATACGGGGGTTCTCGCTTCGCAGCAGGAACTGGACATCGCCCATTCAAGCGTAACCGAACTGAAAACCCAGTACCTGCCTCGTCTGAACATGAATGCCTCCTACAATTTCCTCCAGGCCAACAGCAATTCGTCACAGTTGTTGTCGAACCGCACCTATGGCCCCCAGGTGGGAGGCAGCCTGGTGATGCCCATCTACCAGGCCGGGAATGTTTCGCGGCAGGTAAAGACCGCGAAAATCGATGAATTGTCGGCGCGGCTTAGTCTCGAAGCGATGAAACTCCGGGTTAACACCGAACTGCAAATGGCCCTGACCGATTTTGAAGACCAGCAGGAACTGCTGAAATTTGAAAAGGAGAATTACGCGCTGGCACGCGAAAACCTGAATATTTCGCTTGAACGGCTTCGCCTGGGCCAAACCACCGCTCTTGAGGTAAAACAGGCCTCGGAAAGTTTCGGCAACTGCCTTGCCCGCCTGGTGGCCTTCCAGTACAGCCTGAAGGTCGCAGAGACACGGCTGAAGCAGCTTGTTGCGGGTTTATAACGACCGCAATTCTCACTGGATTCTTTTTGGAGGAATCGAAATACCTCAAAGCCTTGCAGGAGATAAAAAAACCACCTACATGGGTCATGTAAGTGGTTGAGTTTCGGAGAGCCTCTCAGGGGACTTGAACCCCCGACCTGCTAATTACGAATCAGCTGCTCTACCAACTGAGCTAAAGAGGCATGGTCTGTTTCACAAAAGGTCGGTCAGCCGGCCTTTCCTGTGAAAAGGACTGCAAAGATATAAAATTTGGACATTATTAATAGTTTTCTTCCCGCATCTGCATGAATGCTTTCGGGTGCAGGCACGCGGGGCAGTTTTCCAGCGCCTTTTCCGACTCGTAAACGTACCCGCAGTTGAGGCATTTCCACCACACCTTGCCGTTTTTCATGAACACCTGGTCCTCCGAGATGTTCTGCAGGAGTTTCAGGTACCGCCGTTCGTGTTCGGCTTCAACCTTTGAGATCATTTTATAGGCCGTGGCGATCTCTGTAAAACCCTCCTCCCTGGCGATTTCAGCAAACTGGGGATAGAGCTCGGTCCACTCTTCATGCTCCCCTTCGGCGGCGGCTTTGAGGTTCTGGCTGGTGGTCCCGATAATTCCCGCAGGGTAGGAGGCCGTGATTTCGGTCATACCTCCCTCGAGGAATTTAAAGAAGCGCTTGGCATGTTCCTTCTCCTGGTTTGAGGTTTCCATAAAGATGTTGGCGATCTGCTCGTAGCCCTCCCTGCGGGCAACGCTCGCAAAAAATTCATACCGGTTGCGGGCCTGCGATTCGCCGGCAAATGATTTCAGCAGGTTCTGTTCGGTCCTGGTACCTTTCAGTGATTTTGTCATGGCTATATGTTTTAGTTGGTAATTTCTACGAAATCCTCCTTTTCCGAACCGCATACAGGGCAGTTCAATCGGCATTACAGATCTCTTTGTTGCAGCAGGCCGCAAATTTTGCAGGCTCGGCGGTTACCTGGAAAACCGTGTTGGAGATGAACCCGTTCCCGCGTGCCCGGTCGCCTGAACTTACAATGTAGAGGCCGTAAGAGATTTTGAACAGTGCTTCAACCGTGATCATCCTTTTTTATTCTTAAAGGTAGACAAAAACCCAACGCCTTCTGTCGATGACGCAGCCACCCTGGTCTATTTGCTCCTGTAGGTTTTTGAAGCGCGGTGGCCCCCAAGGAAGCCCCATCCACCGCTCCCGAGGATAAACCCGAAAGCATACCATGCCCCGTTGTTGTTCGGCGCGAAAACCGATACATCGTTCCGCCAGAGCATCGCGACCAGGTCGACCGGGGCGATGATGCCATGCCACAGCCCGCCCCAAAAGCCGTAAGTATGTCCCTTCAGGCAGGCGGTTACAACTTCGGTATTGGCACAGCCGGCCAGCAGGAACAGGCCTGCAGCGAACATGACTGCCATCATCAGATGGCCGGGGTTTATCTGTATTTTCATTTTTTCAGCCATTAATATTAACTGTACCGTAAAGATATTAAAAATTCCAGGCCATGGAACATCCGCGGAAAAAAATACGATTTAAGCGATGACCCCGCTGTTAATACTGCCACTGCGTTTACAGTCAACAGGCAAAAAGCCGGCCATCATTTAAATCGTAAATCGTCATTCGTAAATCGTAAATCCTCTCCAGGAAGTGTTAACTTTGATCATCCAATTCTTAAAAAAAATGAATAATATTTTATGCGGCGGCGGAATGGACCGTATGCCGGGCTGGGCCTTCCGGATCATGGCCTCATTGTTCAGGGTGACCGATTTATTCAGGTCGCCGGCACACCGTCTCGACCCGTTTGACATTCGCGCAGGCCATACGGTAATCGATTACGGCAGCGGCACAGGGAGGTACCTTCCCCAGGCCTCAGCGCTGGCTGGGGAGAACGGGAAAGTTTATGCGGTCGACATCCAGGAACTGGCGATCCGGTCGGCATTCCGTACGATCAGCAGGTTCGGACTGAAAAATGTCATACCGGTCCTGACCGACGGTTCTTCGGTGGATATCCCCTCCGGCAGTGCCGATGTCATCCTTTGCCTCGACATGTTCCACATGGTCAGCAATCCCTCCCTGTTTCTCAAAGAGCTGAAGAGGCTTGCCAGACCGGGGGGGATTTTATACCTGGAGAACGGTCACCAGCCGAGAGCCACCGCCATTGAAAAGGTGCTGCAATCGGGTTGCTGGAAGATCGTGTCGGAGACAAAGGAATATTTAACCTGCACACCGCTTGATAAAACGAAATCCTTATGACGAAACCAGAAACGGAAACATCCGGCAGAAAGCTGATGAAGATCCCCGGCGTTGGGAAATCGATCGCCAGGGACCTGCTGAACATCGGCATCACCTGCCCCGACGATCTGCGCGGGCAGGAACCGCTTGAACTTTTCGACCGGTCGAACCAGTTTGCAGGAATGGTCCAGGACCGATGCCTCCTCTACTGTTTCCGTTGTGCGGTATATTTTGCCGAAACACGGGAAGAGGAGCGGGATCCGGAAAAACTGAAGTGGTGGAACTGGAAGGTCGAAAAATTATGACAAACAGGGAGATCATTGAAAAGACGGCCGCATTTGTCCGTTCCGAGCTTAAAAATGCCGAAGGGGGTCATGACTGGTGGCATATTGAACGGGTATGGAACAATGCCAGGACCCTGGCACGCTCGGAGCCTGCGGACCTTTTCGTGGTCGAACTGGCCGCCCTGCTGCACGACATCGCCGACCACAAATTCACCGGCGGGGATGAATCGGCTGGCCCTGCCAAAGCCAGGGAATTGCTGTCGGGACTGGGTGTTGAGGAGTCCGTGATCAGTCATGTTGAACAGATCATGACCGGTGTCTCCTTCAAAGGGGGAAATGTTGTTCCCGGTTTTTACTCTCCCGAACTCGGCGTTGTACAGGATGCCGACCGGCTCGATGCCATCGGCGCCATCGGCATTGCCCGTGCCTTCAACTACGGTGGTTTCAGGGGAAGGGAGATGCACAACCCCTCCATCCCCCCCGAAACCGGGATGTCGGCCGAACAATACAGGAGGAGCACCGCCCCGACCATCAACCATTTCTACGAAAAGCTGCTGCTGCTCAAAGACCGCATGAACACCGAGACCGGCCGCCGCATGGCGGAACAGCGGCACAGGTTCATGGAATCATACCTCGAACAGTTTTACCGGGAGTGGAGCGGGGGATGACCGGTCTCATGGCATCATCCGCGTCACGGATCATGCCACCGGCAGCATTTATTTATGGGAAAGACCATGAACCCGGCGGTTGCTGCCCCTTAATCGCTAATTTTGCAGGAAATCCTAAAAATACTGTTTCATGAAGGTGATCGCCATAAACGGGAGTCCAAAAAAAGAGGGGAATACCTTTCGCGCACTGAGCATGGTGGGCGCAGAGCTGATCGCCGCCGGCATTGAGTTCAGCACCCTGCACATCGGCCATAAAATGATCCATGGCTGCCTCGCCTGCGGGAAATGTGCCATCAACAAAGATGAGCAATGCACCATCAAAACCGACGATCTCAACAGCTGGATCGGGCAGATCAAGGAGGCCGACGGGCTGATCCTCGGTTCGCCGGTCTACTATTCGGGCATCGCGGGGACGATGAAAAGCTTCCTCGACCGCCTTTTTTACGTTTCGGGATCAAACGGCGGGCTCTTCCGCCAGAAGGTTGCCGCCGCCGTGGTTGCGGTGAGAAGATCGGGGGGATCGTCCACCTTCGACAGCCTGAACCATTACCTCACCTATTCGGAGATGATCCTGGCCACCTCCTCCTACTGGAATGTAATCCACGGCCGCACTCCGGGCGAGGTTGAACAGGACGGGGAAGGGGTGCAGGTGATGCAGGTCCTAGGAAGGAACATGGCGTGGCTTCTGAAAATGAAGGAATATTCCGCGGGAGTGATCCTGCCGCCGGAACCGCAGAAGAAGGTGGTCACCAATTTTATCAGGTAGCGGATCCGGCTATTTTGACCCGCGATTCGCTTTAAACTGTTCCATCAGCGCTTTAAGATCGACCTTTGCGCATTCATCCATGAGTTCGTTCACAATTTCCATGGGCATCTCCTCAAGGCTCCTGAAATTGATGCAACCCTTCTGAAATTTTGCCGCCGGCAATAGTTTTACATACTTCGCGTGAAGCGCCGGCACCCCGTAAAGCGGCATCAGGTGCAGCGACACATGGTTTTTTGCGACGGATAATCCATATTTGAACCTGCCGGCTGCCAAATACTGTATCGTCTCTTTGCCCATCATCATGTCGCATCCGGCGGTTACCGATTTGTCGGCCCGCAGGACCGATTCGTGGATGGCCAGCAGGATTCCCCTGTTTTCGGGTGTTTGTTTCTCAAGAAAATCGGTTATTGACATGGCTGTATCCCGGTTTTAAATTTGACTTTACGTGACAAATATAGCGGAAGTTACCTAAGCCATGGAAAATTTTTCCTACATTTGATTCATTGCAAATTCAGAACACGCAATAGCGACGAAGTTTCAAGATGAAAAAAATATTGTTCATGACCTTTTTCCTGGCCATCGCCTTTTCCGGGCACAGCCAGACGGCAGAGGAATACCTCTCCTCCGGCATCGCGAAGCGGGCCGCCAAGGATTTCAGGGGTGCGATCGCCGATTTTTCCAGGGCTGCCGAGCTCAACCCTGCATATGCAGAGGCCTATTACAACCGCGGACTCGACCGCAACAATGTTCTGGACTACCAGGGGGCGATTGTTGATTTTACCAAAGCGATCAGCATCAACCCGAAGTATGCGCTGGCCTATTACGACCGGGGGCTCAGCAGGAGCAACCTGCTCGATGCGAAGGCAGCCATTGACGACTTCACAAAATCGATCGCGATCGACCCGGACGAAGCGGTTTACCAGGCAAGAGGCGTTGCCAAAAATTCAATCAAGGATTACAAGGGCGCCATTGCCGACTTTACCAGGGTGATTGAACTGGATCCGCAGAATGCCGTGGCATGGTTTCTGCGGGGAAATGCCCGGGGGGCCATGAAGGATTTCAACGGCGCCATCGACGACTATACCAGGGTCATCGGGATCAGTCCGAAATTCAGGGATGCCTGGTTCAACCGGGCGATTGCGAAGTTCGAAGCCGGGAATAACAACGGCGGGTGCATGGACCTGAACAAGGCAAAAGAGCTAGGCGTCAAGGAGGCATTCGAACTGATCAGGAAATACTGCAGGTAACATTTCAGAAAGGGAACTTTGCCCCTTCCCGGAAAGGTCCGGACAGGTGAAAAATGTTTTTAACTTTACCAAAAAAATATGATGCACCCGCTACCCTCCCTGATCGCTGTCTATGCCTTTATCATCATGGGCATCGGATATTTTATCATCATCGCCCGGCTTATCTTTCGCGAAGGAAGCCTTTGGGGAAGTCCATCCATCAGCCCCTTTCTCTTTTATTCAGGAAAGATCACCATGTTCATCTGCTGGGGTCTTACCCTTGCGAAGGCCATCATCCCATCGTTCGGGTGGACGGAGGTCCCCCTGTGGATGTCGTGGACAGGTTCGATCCTCCTGTGCATCGGCACCGCGGTGTTGCTCCTGTCTTTCCGGGGGCTGGGCTTTTCGCTCCGCTATGGTCTCCCCGAGGAGGACACAAAACTGAAAACCACCGGCTTGTACCGGTTCAGCCGCCACCCGCTTTACCTGGGGGTTTTCATTACAAGTTTTGCCTGTATTGTTTTCTTCCCGAATGTCCTGAATATTTTTTTCGGTCTGTACTGCATTGCGATGCAATGGCTGATGATCGGGGGTGAAGAGAAATTCCTGGCGGAGCGCTTCGGCGATGAATGGCTGGATTATAAAAAAAAGGTGAGCCGGTTACTCTAAGAACGGCCGCATGGCACTCCTTGCGGTATGCCGCGATAACCTGGCTCCTGTAATTCATTTATTCCAATAAATGGAATCATCTTTCAATATTGTTGTTTTGAAGGTTCAAAGGGCAATTTATTGAAGGCCATTATAAATGCCTGCCATTCAATCGCTTCATAAATTTTCCCTTAAATGCATAATTCGGTATTTTATTGCTTATATTTGTAATTACTTATTCAACCGAATCAATGTTAAACCTTAGAAATCATGAAAACAATTAAAACCATAGTCACCCTGGTATTACTTTCACTAGTAACATCTTCCGTTGTTTCTGCACAACAGCCAACTAAATGCGGGAAATGGCGCTGGGATGTCAAAACAATAACCGATAAAGAAGGATCTGTCCTGCTGTCGGGTATTCCAACCGCGTTTTCAATTGACCAGCTGGTAGTTGAACAACCTCCCAGGGTTCTTCATTCCGAAAATATGTCTGATGGCAAAATTTCAAGGTATTCAAGTGAAAACCAGGTAGTGGAGATTATTGCCGATGTGATTGAAGTAAAACATGAACTGGACGATTCCGATCTTCATTTTGTACTGCAATCCACAACTTCAAAATTTACCATGGTCGGAGAAATACCCGATCCATCCTGTCCGGTATTCAGCACCTTCCCTGCCCAAAGAGACCATTTCACAAAAACGAGGGCTGACGGGAATGCCATATGGGAAAAACTGAAGCAAACAAAAAAACCGGTACGGGTAAAGATTACAGGCGTTCCGTTCTGGGATGGGGTCCATCCGACCAACCCCACCGGCGCAAGCAAATATTGCCGGGAAATTCATCCCATATTATCGATTGTTCCGGTAGAATAGCCTGTTCCGGTTCTTCATACGTTAAACAACCGGGGTTCGCTTTCGTTTACTCAGATAAAAGTGCCACAGGAAATAGCTGGCGAGGGATCGGCAGGGTTTCCACTTTTCAGAATATGCCAATATTTCATCTTTTGACACAGCATGGGTAAGTTCCCTGACCGTGTTGATCACTGCAATATCCCCGACCGGAAAAACATCCCTGGTCTGCAGGCAGAACATGAGATAAATGTCGACCGTCCAATCGCCAATACCCTTGATGCTCATTAACTGGCTCCTGGTAATGGCAACCGGCAAGTCGGGCAATATTCCCAAATCAAGTTTTTGGTCAAGCAAAGCAGCCGATAATGCCCTCAGGTATGTGGATTAACAATTGGATTCATCACCAAGTTAAACAAATTTCAATTTCTCCCGCTCAATGAATTTTTCAATTGTTGCCGGCTGGTTCCTGGTCAGAATCTCGTATGCTCCTGATATTCGCGGTTCTTTCTGAAATCTTGGCAGAAAATGCAGCATGATCATCACCATCGCCATCCCTTTTACCATCCCCTCATTTGTTTTCAACCGAAAGTACTTTAGCGGGTCAGCACTTTCAAATACAATCCCGGCTCCTGTTATGGCGTTTATCCGCCTGACCACTTCAGCAAATTTAATATTCTCAGGGCCTGTGATTTCGAATATCTGATTCCGGTACCGGTCAAACTCCTCCAGGACGGTTGCTGCAGCTTCACCTATATTCTCCACATCCACCCAGTTGAATTTTGCCTGACCTGCAGGAAGGATAATCCTGCGTTTCTTTTGAATGTCAGGATAAAGAAATGTGGTAAGGTTTTGCATGAAATAGCCGGGTCGCAGAAAAATATAGTCAATTCCACTGTTCAGAATCAGTTTTTCAATCTTGTTGTGGGGAATGATGCTGCTTTTCTCAGCACCCTGAACCGATAAAAAGACCACTTCCCTGATCCTGGCTTCATTCATGGCATCGATCAGCGGAATGAAGTACCTGTTAATATCCGAAATCTGGGGTGGGCGAAGCAGGAACAAGGTGTCCACATTGTTCAGTACGTTTTTGAAAGTATCTGGGTTTTCAATGTCAAATGACACGTATTCAAGTTCATTGAAAGCATTCAGTTCTTGTTTTGCCCGGTCAATGCTTCTGACACCAGCGATTATCTTATTCCGGGTTCCCTGTTTGTACAGGTACCTTAGAATTTCAGAACCAATGTTGCCGGTGGCGCCCGTTATCAGTATTCTTTTCATCCTTTATGATATGTTATTTACAACCTGGTAATTGACAACCTGTTTGCAACATTTGGCAAATCAAGGATTGCCAATGACTTTCAGATTAAACCAATTATCCGATATCCCTGACATGATGCTCAAATTCAGGTTCCCATGCCGGGGAGGTAATACAAACCTGTTTAAGGCATCCTTTATGGTAGAACTTTTTACCTGGCGGAACAATTACAACGTCACCCGCACAAACGTCATGAGCAACATCTTCAATGTACCAGATCCCATTCCCTTCCAAAATGTAGAAAATAAAATTGCTCTTGGTGTGGTAAAACTCTTCAAGATGACCATGTATGGTTTCCTGATAAACTACCGATGCCTCGGGGCACTGATCACTGATATTGTAGACTCTCATTGTCACACCATGTTTTTCAAATACCGGTGCGTTTTCCTTTTTAAAAACGATTTGATTCATATTTGAATTTTAAAGACGACCCGGTCGTAATAAAAAACCCTGAACCTTTTATGCTTCCGCAGCAAAAAATCCAGGGTTTTCCATCTTCTATCAAACTTAACAAGCCTGATATTCAGCATCTCATGGGATTTAATCCATGGTCTGCAATTAAATCAACATGTTCCGATCAGCAAAAAAACTGCGCTATGCTGATAATAACGAACTTAAGTCGGGATGAGAATATTCGACAATAAAAAACGAAAGTTCAACACCCCAATTGTATTTTCAACTAAACCAATATTTTCAGAACGATACTTGAAACCAAAATTCACAATTCAACGAAAATGTTGAAAAATAAACAAGATTTTTGGTTCATTATTGGTTCATGATTTTTACCTTTGAGTAAAACAAACCCCAAAGACTCGACAAAAATACACATTTTATGAAAAAGTCATCCAAATTAGAATGTAAAATCATTGTTTTTAGAAAGGTTCTTCATATTTACTATTCTTTTCAGGGTGAAAAGTTGAGGAATTCAACAGGTATTCTTCCCAAGGATGAAAAAAAACACCAAAAAGAACTTTTGGTACAAAAGGGGAAAATAGATAAGATTATACAAGATTATGTCGTTAAAAACAACCGAAAACCTTCGGTTCAGTATATAAAGGACGAGTTGAAAAAAGATGTTCGGGTTGACACTAATTTATTACTCGACCTGTTTACTGAGTACTTCACCTTCATTCAGAATAAAAGGATGAAGAAGTCATCACTAAAAGACTACAAGAGTTGTCAAAATTCACTTATCAGTTATCAAGTCATCAAGAATGTGGTGTTGACATTGGAAGACTTAACTCCAGACTTCCTTCGTGATTATGAAATTTTCTTATCTGAAAAACATTCCACCCCTAACGGTAGTGAAAAAGTAAAAACCAAGGGGGAGTTAAATAATAACACTATTCGTAAACGGTTTGATGTACTAAGGTCATTTTTCCGGTATCTGGTAAATCAGAAAGGTATCCTTCTCGAAAAAGAAGTATTAAAACCGAATACAGTTTCAAGGTATGATAACGACCCCGAAGTTCTGACAATGGAAGAACTTCAATATCTCTTTAAATACAGTCCCTCAACTGATAATTTAACGAAGGTTCGTGACATTTTTCTGTTTGGATGTATGACCTCATTGAGATACAGTGACATTGTATCATTGACCAAAGACAATATCCGTAATAATATCATTGAGAAAGTTCCTCAGAAAAGTAAGAAACAACAGGAAAAATACCTTGTACCGTTAAACGATACCGCTCTTTCCATTCTTGAAAAATATAATTACAACCTAAACATTTTCAGTAATCAGGTGTTTAACTGGATATTACGCTCTAATTGACCCCTCTTATACGCTTCAAATTGACCCCCCAAAGTTAACTGCCCTGATTTAAGATTTATCATACCTGAGAATGCCATAAGCAAAGTTATACTTTATTGCATTGTTATTATATTCATTTCC
>CAIMWF010000006.1 GCA_903845055.1 uncultured Bacteroidales bacterium
AAACCAAGGGTGCCTGGAGTAATGACAAGGGATTGTTAAAACAATTATATTTGACCCTCAAATACAGCGAAAGGAGTTGGAAGAAAACAGCCTTTCACTGGGTGGTCATTCAGCGGGAGCTCATGGAGTACTTTGGGGACCGGTATGTCCGGCACCTGTCATAAAATATAAACCATTCCCTGCGGGGGGCTGCCTTCCAGCCTACGGCCTCCAGTCATCCCCCCGCAGGGAAACTCCAAGGAACCGAGGATGATGAAGAGAATTGACACACTTAATTGAACACTCCCGTTTGAAAATCCTGCTCCTGCACTTACGGTCTGGATTGATTTCAACGAATGATTATCTCCTTTATCATTTGTTAGAGTTATTATATGGGCACCTGCATTTCCACCATTGAGTGTGAATTGATTTGCGCCTTCTTGAGCTTGCACATCAGATTCGTATAGTTGTCTTCCTGAAATGTCTGTAACCATGACTTTGTATGTTCCACTTTCTTTTGCGTTGAACACTACGTTTGTTTGTCCTGTTGAGGGGTTAGGGTATATTTTATCTGCAAGTGTTGGTTTCAAATTGCTTTGTCCTGTGTATATAAATGGTGCATTGTAGTATCCGCTGTTATCTGTTGTAGTGTGATACTGAAAAGTCATTGTAGTTTTGTTGTAGAAGTTTACATCTGTTCCGGGTATTCCAACTCCGTTCGTTGCGTTATACACGTGGCCATCGATTGTCATGTTGACAAAAAGCAGTGTATCCGCTTGTGCTGGTTTACAGGTATCATAATTATCTGGCAAGGGAATATTCAGTTTCGGTAAGGAAGGCGAACTACCGGAATAAAGGGTGGGGCTTACCAGAAAGAACCAGAAGATCAACCCAAAACATAAAGAATAGTGATAAAGACAATGTTCGCAGGCAACTTTCCGGCTTGCGGGTTTCGGGGAAACATTGGAGGTGTCCATAGATTCTTTGCTTTAATTTCAAGAAATGATCTCCAATGAGATCTCCAGGGCGATAAAATAATATCGAGGCGAAAAACAGCGAAAAAACTATTAAAGAAATTAACGTAAAAGTAATCTTTATTTTTTAGGAATTCAAAAAACCGATCTTCCCGGGTTAACGAACTCCGGCAGGCATGCACATAAAAAAACCCGGCCACAGGGCCGGGTTTACTTTTAAAGCTAAAGCAAAGTCTTACTTTACTTTTTTACCAAGTTCTGCGCCGGCTTTGAATTTTACAACTTTCTTAGCAGCAATCTTGATCTCTTTACCATTCTGAGGATTGCGTCCCTTGCGGGCAGCTCTCTTGGAAACGGAGAAGGAACCAAAACCTACTAAAGCAACTCTTTCGCCTTTGCCCAGAGCCTTTGATGTAGCTGTAATAACTGCTTCCAGAGCCCTTTTGGCTTCTGCTTTGGTCATTTTTGCATCATTGGCAACTGCTTCGATTAATTGAGCCTTGTTCATTTTTCTGAATTTTTAAATTAATGATGATTAATAATCATGACAAAGATAAGGCATCTGAAAAAAAAGTCAAGTGTTTTACCTCTAAAACCGTTGAAAATGTTGATAAAATGGAATTTTTGTTAATATCTCGGCGGCTGAAACGGTCAAATACCATAGGTTTCGGTGAAAATCCAACCCGATCCCCTCAGGAAATCCCCTATTTTCATGACCTTTCGACCAGCCGCCTGCAGTTCTTCTATCTGAATAAAGCCGTTTTTCGCCCCAACTTTCAGCCAGCTTTTACCATCGCTGTAAAATTTGCCGCATGCTTCTTCCGCGATCCCGGGTTCGGCTGAAACCCTGAAAATTTTCATGATGGTCTTTTCACCCCCGGGCATCGTGATTTCTGTAAATGCCCCCGGGTGAGGGCTGAGTCCGCGGATAAAATTGCGGATCGGCTCCACCTCCTGGTCCCAGTTGATCCTGCAATCCTCCCTGAATATCTTGGGTGCCTGTTTTAAAGCCCCCTGGCCGGCGATCATCGTCTCCTGCGACACAGGCACAAACCCTCCCCGAACGATCATTTCAACGGTCCTGATCACCGTTTCAGCACCCATTGTCATCAGCCGGTCGTGGAGATCCCCGGCGGTTTCATCAGGCCCGATCATGGTCTTTTCGGCCAGGATGATCGTTCCCGTATCAATCTGCCTGTTTAGGAAGAAGGTTGTAACACCGGTTTCTGTTTCGCCGTTCATGACCGCCCGGTTGATGGGGGCGGCGCCGCGGTACTGCGGGAGCAGGGAGGCGTGAAGGTTAAAGGTTCCCAGCGGCGGAAGCGACCACACCGCTTCGGGCATCATCCTGAAGGCGATCACGATCTGGAGGTCGGGACGGAGCGCTGCAAGCTGTTCCAGGAACGCCGGGTCCTTCATGCTGACGGGTTGTAAAACGGGGATGCCGTGTTTGCAGGCAAAAACCTTGACCGCCGGTTCATGTGCCTTTAACCCCCTGCCCGAGGGTTTGTCGGGAGCCGTCACGACACCGGCAACCAGGAACCCCTCACAAACAAGACGTTCGAGCGAAGCTACTGCGAATTCGGGTGTGCCGAAAAAAACGATCCGTGGAAATCCGTTCATAAAAAAAGCCTGATAAATCAGGCTCTCAATTTGAAATTATTTTTTTATCTGTCCTTCATCATAAGCGATGAACTTGTCCACCTCACGGCCTTCATTCGAACGGGCATAATTTTCTTTGATCTGCTTATAGATGCCAACAGCCTTTTGAAAATTGCCAAGTTCCTCATAGGCCATGGCCGCCTTCATCAGGAACATGGGAGAGGTAAAATCGTTTTTGCGCATTTCGGCTGCCTCGGTGTAAAGATCGGCTGCTTTCTGAACCTGCTTCAGCTCCATGTTTGCATCACCCATGGCTCCTTTGGCCATCGGCCCAACCAGTTGATCGCTGCTGCTGAATTTGTTCAGCTGCTCCAGTGCTGTTTCAAACTGGCCGAGTTTCAAATAACACATGCCGGCATAATAATGGGCGAGATTTGCTGATTTGGTCATGCCGAATTCATCGATAATGGCAAGAAATCCAAGGTACTGGCCATCTCCGTTCAGTGCTTTTTTCAGGGAATCCTGCTCGAAATACTTTTCGGCCATGAACATCTGGCTCTGGGCATCCTTTTCCCTGGGTGCAAGATAGAAGCGCTTGAATCCGAAGAATCCGAGGACAATAACGATGATCACGCCAACGACGATCAGGATGATCTGCTGGTATTTCTCAATAAACTGTTCTGTTCTGCTGAAGGCTTCCTCAACGGCTACGATGCGTTCTTCGGTCTTGTCAATCTTTTTTTCCTGCTTATTTGCCATGTTATCTGAATTTTGGAGGTGCAAAATTACATTTTTTCCCGAAATAACGGCATGGTTGCCCATTTTTTTTACTTTTGCACAAATCCCGAAACACAGGACCATGAACCCGGTCAATACCCTGACGACAGCAATTACCAAGGAGTTGATCGAATACCTCCGGGTTTTTGTTACCGAAGAACGGTTTCATAAATTCCAGGCAGTCATCGCTTCGCGTACCCGCCACCTCACCCTTGCGCTCGAAGATATTTACCAGTCGCACAATGCCAGTGCCGTGCTCAGAAGCTGCGAATGTTTCGGCATTCAGGATGTTCACATCATCGAAAACAGGAACAAGTACGAAATTAACCCCGATGTTGCCCTGGGATCGGCAAAATGGCTCAACCTCGTCAAATACAATGGAGTAACCGACAACACCCGGGCCTGCCTCAGCCACCTGAAAGAACAGGGCTACCGTATTGTTGCGACCTCCCCTCACAAAAACGATTATACCCCCGACACCCTGCCACTCGACTGCAAAACAGCCCTGGTTTTCGGTACCGAACTTGCCGGCCTCACCCCCATCGCCCTCGAACTGGCCGACGATTTTATACAGATCCCCATGGTTGGGTTCACCGAGAGCCTCAATATCAGCGTATCAGCGGCCATTTTAATCCAGTCTCTTACAGGCAGGTTACGGCATTCAAAGATACCCTGGCAGCTCAATGACGGGGAACAATCGGAAATCCTGCTCAACTGGCTTCAGAATTCCATAAAACGATCGGATGTCCTGATCAGGGATTATCTTAAAAAACATGGCTGACAACTTTTAAAAACACACACGTGTCTGCATATCAGCAATTTAATCCTCCTGTAGGGTCATTTGCATGCATGTCTCCTTTGCAGGCCACAAGTTGAAATGAAAAAACCATTATTTGGCAGAGTCGTTCGCTTTACCTACCTTTGCCCTTTATCAGAAATATTTAATATATCAGACTATGGGAAAAGGAGATAAAAAAACGAAACGTGGCAAGATTGTCATTGGTTCATCAGGTGTGAAAAGAACGCGGAAAAAAAGAAGTACACTCCCTAAAGCAGCTCCAAAGGCTGAAGCACAGGATGCCGTTGCTGCTGAAGAATTAGCTGCCGCCGCCGTCAAGGCCGCTGCAAAGAAAGCCGCAAAAAAGGCGGAAGAGCAGGCGGAAGCTGCCGAAGTGAAGGCAAAAGCTGCCAAGAGCAAGAAAAAAACTGCAGAAACCGACGTTGAACCAGCCCAGGAAGAACCTGCAAAGGAATAACGATTTTCATCCAATGACCACGCGTCCGGGTCGGCTAGAGCTAATCCGGACGGTTTTTTTCCAGGCATGACCATCCTTTCAACCTATTTCCCGCAATTGACCGAAACCCGGCTTGAACAATTCAGGCAGATGGAAAGTCTTTACCGGGAGTGGAACGCCAGGATCAACGTGATCTCGAGGAAGGATATCGACATGCTGGTCATCCACCATGTGCTGCATTCCCTTGCCATTGCCAGGATCACCGGGTTCAAACCCGGTACTTCGGTGATGGATGCCGGCACCGGCGGCGGATTTCCCGGCATCCCCCTTGCGATCATGTTCCCGGAGGTTCAGTTTACCCTGGTCGATTCGATCGGAAAGAAAATCAAGGTGGTGGAAGCGGTTGCAGGTGCCCTCGGGCTTGACAATGTCGTCCCGCTCAACACCCGTTTTGAATCGGTTGAGCAGCAGTTTGACTATGTGACCGGGCGGGCGGTCTCCAACCTGCCGCTTTTCATTTCCATGGTTGCGCCACGGGTGAAGAAAAAGGGATTCAATGTTCTGCCCAATGGAATTCTCTACCTTACCGGCGGCGAAATCGAAGCTGATTTGACAAAAATCAGGGCACGGTCGGCCACCTGGTCGCTGGCAGATCATTTTGGCGAAGAATATTTCAAAACCAAAAAGCTTGTTCATCTTTATAACTTTTGAGAACTATACCAGCTGATTATCCGCCCGTTAACATATTACATACCCTGACAGGAGAAATAGTCCTTTGTCATATCGCCGGATTTTCTTTATTTAGCTGACTTATTCACTGAATATTTTAACCAACTAAACTTTAGTATTTATGGCCGAACAGAAAAAATTCATTCCTTTCGTCTCTGTCGAGACAAATATGAAAGAATTTACTCTCCGGGCGTTGATCATTGGTCTGTTTTTTGCCGTTATCCTCGGCGCAGCCAATGCTTACCTCGGACTAAAAGCCGGTATGACCATCGCAGCCACCTACCCGGCCGCCGTGCTTGGTATGGCAATTTTGCGTTTAATGAAGGGGTCCATCCTGGAGGAAAATTTCACCCGTACGGTTGGTTCCATCGGGGAATCGGTAGCCGCCGGTGCCATTTTCACCCTGCCGGCGTTTTTCGTTTCCGGCATCTGGTCTGAATTTTTCACCTTTGGCCATTACATCACCTCTTCGCTGATCCTCATCGCAGGAGGTGTTCTCGGGATCATGTTTGTCGCATTGCTTCGCCGCGTCATGGTTGAAGATGCCGAACTTCCCTTTCCCGAATCAGTCGCCGCAGCCGAAATTCACAAGGCCGGCCAGGGCGGATCGGGCGGTTCCAAATTCCTCTTTTGGTCCATGGGCCTCGGCGGTCTTATCAAGATCCTCGGTGAACTCCGTTTGTTCCAGTACCTCTGGGAAAAATTCGTGGTTTTTGGAAAACAGACCATCACGGGTACCGTCTTCAACGGGCAGGGCGGCATGCTGCTCAGCTCGCCCGGTGTCAGCCCCGCCTACATGGGCGTTGGTTACATCATCGGCCCCCGCCTCGGAGCCCTCAATTTCAGCGGAGGCATCCTCGCGTGGGGACTCATGGCTCCCATGATCATGTATTTCCTGATGCCCAGCATCAACTTCCAGGATTGGGCGGCCTTCCTGATGCACAAGGATGCCACCCTGACCCTCGACACCGCCATGGCAAAGGTGACCGACCCGGTATACCAGATCAACCAGATCTGGAAATACATCATCCGCCCGATCGCCATCGGCGGCATGCTCGTCAGCGCGGCCTTTACCCTTTTCAAAATGCGCAAAAGCCTCACCACCGGTATCGCCCGCTCGGTGAAGGATGTGAAAAAAGCTGCTTCAGGCATCGAACATAACGTACCCCGGAACGAAAAAGACATCAGCTTTGGCTGGATCATGGCTGGCATCGGCGCTGTTGCCGTTCTCACCTTCTGCATCACCTTCTTCATTTTCCACACCAATATCCTCATCGCGGTAGTCGCTTCAACAGTCATGATCATCCTGGCCTTCTTTTTCGCCTCCGTTTCCGGCTACCTCGTCGGGATCATGGGATCGTCCAACAACCCCATCAGCGGTCTCACCCTTACCGCACTCGTTGTCACCGCCCTCATCCTGGTCGCGCTCGGCGTGCAGGGTGATGCAGGCGTTGCCACCGTGCTGGGTGTCGCTGCCATTGTATGTGTATCGGCAGCCGTTGCCGGCGAAATGCTCCAGGACCTCAAGGCCGGTCATATCCTCGGCGGGACCCCATGGCGGATGCAGATCGGCGACATCCTCGGCGTTATTCTCGCAGGTGCCGTCATGTTTGTCGTGCTTGCCTTCCTCAACGACGGCGACATCGCCAGCGGCAAAAACCTGGGTTACCAGGGTGGCTTCGGCAGCAAGAATCTTTCGGCCCCGCAGGCGAGCCTCATGGCCATCCTGTCGCGCGGCATCGTCCAGGGACAAATGGCATGGCCGCTGATCATTGCAGGGATGCTCATGGGCGTGGCCTTTATCCTGATGCAGGTAAAAAGCCCCATGCTGGTCAGCGTAGGGATGTACCTTCCCATCGAAACAACCTTCGCCATCTTTGTCGGCGGTTTGATCAAAGGCGCCGTTGAAATGTATTCGGAAAAGAGGAAACACAACGATGCCCAGAAGGTGCGGGTCGAGAACACCGGCGTCCTGCTGGCATCGGGGATGATCGCCGGGGAGGCGCTCATGGGGTTGCTCATCGCCATATTCGCGGTGTTCAACATCTTCCTGTACAACTATTTCTCCTTTTTCAAAACACCGACCTTCTATATCAGCTTCGTCATTTTGGCCATCATCGCCTACGTGCTGATCCAGATCCCGTTGAAAAATGCAGGCAAACCCGACGATCCGGCACCCCCGGCCTCGGGAATGTAACAACATTCGTTAACAGTCAGGAAAGCTGTTCCGGGTTTACGGGACAGCTTTCTTTTTAACCCGGATTCAGGTTCCCTTCACGGAAATCCTTGCCCTGAGATCAGGACAAAGCGAATTAAACCCCAACCCACATGAATTTTTTCAAGAGAAGAAAGATCTTCAAACAGGCAAACTTCCTCGATCTCACCCCGGTCAGGAAACTGGGTCACGAATCCCGCGCCGATGAAAACATCACCCTGCTGATGCCCCGGTTCAAGAACCGGATCAACTCCGCGCTGTTCCAGCCGGTTTCTAAAGACAAATTTGTATACATCAAACTCGACCGGTTCGGAAGCCACACCTGGCTGATGATCGACGGTGTTTCAACGGTGACCGCAATTTGCGACAACCTGAAATCCCTGTTTCCCGAAGAACTGCAACCGGTCGAGGAAACCGAGGACCGGGTGACGAAATTCCTCTCGCTTTTGTACCAGCAGCGATACATCACTTTCCGTGAAATTGAGGATTAAGAGAACAACCTGCGGAATAATTTGCTAACTTTGGAAGTTCAACCGAACGACCTTTATAATTCATAAACCTTCCAATAAATACCATTGATCATGAGTAACGACATCTTACAACTGAACCCCAAGGCGCTGTGGAAAAATTTTCACAGCCTGACCCAGATTCCCCGTCCTTCCAAGAAAGAGGAGAAAATCAGGGAATTCATCTACAATTTCGGTAAAAATCTTGGATTGGAGACCATGGTTGACGAAGTAGGCAATGTGATCATCCGCAAGCCCGCTACCCCGGGCATGGAAAACCGCAAAGGCGTTATCATGCAGGGCCATCTCGACATGGTGCCGCAAAAGAACAGCGATAAGGTCCACGATTTTGAAACGGACCCGATCGAAACCATCGTCGACGGCGAATGGGTCAGGGCCAACGGCACCACCCTCGGCGCCGATAACGGGATGGGAGTAGCCGCCGCCATGGCCGTGCTCGAATCAAAGGACATGGTGCATGGCCCGGTCGAGGCGCTTTTCACCAGCGACGAAGAGACTGGCATGACCGGCGCCACCGGGCTGAAAGCAGGCGTGCTCAAGGGGGACATCCTGATGAACATGGACTCGGAGGATGAAGGCGAACTTTACATCGGCTGCGCCGGCGGAACCAACGGGACCATCACCTTCAGCTACAGGGAACAGCCTGTAACGGGTGACTTCAAAGGATTCAAAATCAATGTGACCGGCCTTAAGGGCGGGCACAGCGGGGTTGACATCCACCTGGGCCGCGGCAACGCCAACAAGATCATGAACCGCATCCTTTACCACGCAAACGTGAAACACGGACTTTTACTGGCAGCTGTTGACGGCGGCAGCCTGCGCAACGCCATCCCGCGCGAATCGTTTGCCACCGTGGCAGTCCCGGCCGGCAAGGTTGCGGAGTTCCTCAAATGCATTGAAAGGATGACCGGCAAGATCAAGAATGAACTTTCGGCCGTGGAACCCACCCTGAAGATCGAAGCAGTGGCCGCAGAAGTGCCTGTAACGGTAATCGATGAGGTTACATTTGTGAAGTTCATGAACGCCATTTACGCCTGTCCGAACGGTGTGATGCGCATGAGCAACGAAATGACCGGGCTGGTTGAAACATCCAACAACCTGGCCATCGTGAAATCGGGCAACGGCACCATCACCATCCAGAACCTGCTCAGGAGTTCCGTCGACTCCGCCAAGGACGACCTGGAGGTCATGATCAAGAGCATCTTCGACCTGGCCGGAGGTGTATCGGTGTTCGACGGAAGCTATCCCGGGTGGAAACCCAATCCAGCCTCCCCGATCCTCAAGACCATGCAGGAAATTTACAACAAGAAATACGGCAATATTCCAGAGATCAAGGCCATCCATGCCGGGCTCGAATGCGGCATCCTCGGCGGCGCTTATCCCAACTGGGACATGATCTCCTTCGGCCCGACCATCCGCTTCCCCCACTCCCCGGATGAGAAGGTGAACATCGCAACCGTTGTCAAATTCTGGGATTTTCTCGTGGAAACCCTGAAAAACATCCCGGTCAAGTAAGGGAATCGCTTTAATATGGAAAAAGCCGTCTCAGAACCTGGGACGGCTTTTTTTTATCACAAAATTTATTTGGCACAAGATAGGGCAATAGGCAATAGGCAATAGACAGTAGGATAAACGGCCTCATTCGTCACTCGTCACTCCTCATTCGTCACTGTCATGAGGGCATTAAATTAATTCCGGAATAAATCATATCTTTGAAAATAAAATATTAAGAGTTGGGCAAACTTTTAACATTCCTGAGGCCTGCAGCATACTTCTGCTGGTTCGCGTTCCTGTTGGGCGTTCCCGGCAGGAATGCCGCCCAGAATACCCTGTTCGACATTATTTACTGCCTCAACGGCGGGGAAAACAAGTCGGCAGGCATCCCGAAGCTCACCATCCCGAACCCCGCCTCTAAACCCGGCTGGAACCTGATCTTTTCGGATGAATTCCAGACGGGCCCCCTTGACAAAACCCGGTGGAACACCAGCAACCCGTGGGATGACGGGGACGGCACCTGCCACCGCAGGTTCGCCATGAATCCCTCCAACACCTCTGCGGATACCGGTTATGCCCGGGTTACCAACTCCGGCGATTCGTCCCTGTCCACCTGTCCTTACTCCTCCGGCGAGATCAAATCGATGAGCATCCGCGACACCTCCTTCGGCAGTTACTTTTTTTATGCTCCCGGATATTTTGAAACCCGCGTGAAACTTTTTACCAGAACCGGGCAGGGGGCGGCCTGCTGGCTATGGGGATACGGCACGGCCGGCAACCCGGGGATTCCCGGGCCTTGGAATGAAATTGACATTTTTGAGCTGAACGGGGTCAACAACAACATTTTTAACGGGACCTACCATTGGACCTGGAACAATGTTCATGTTTCACAAACCTACGATGCATATCTCACCGATTCAACCCAGTTCTACGACCTCGGATCGGAGTGGACCACCTTCGGCCTCCAGTGGGATACCATTGCCATCAGGTGGTTTGTAAACAACACCCTCATCAAGGAGCTGAGCATGGACGTCATCCCGCCCTTCTGCGTCAATGCCGCCCATTATACCAAACCGCTGGCGCCGTTCTGCATCCGTTTCAGCACCGGACCCAATACCGTGGGGAACCAGTCGGGAGTTCCCGATCCCGCTGATTTCCCCCAATCCATGCTGGTCGATTATGTGCGGGTTTATAAAAAATCGGGGACAAAAGCGGCTCCCATCATCCTCCAGGACAGTGTTTACCAGGTTTGCGCCTCGGCAAATTCGCCAGGCACCTCAAGCAAGATCATCCGGACCCGTTATTACCCGGGCGCGGTTTACACCTGGTCATCCCCGGCGTATGATTTTACAAAAATCACGGCGCCCCCCCCGCAACCCCCCGAAAAGATGATCCTCTGGGTGAAACCTGGAACAACAGCCGGTTTCACCTACCCAATCTGCCTTAAAACTGTCTTCCCGGGAAATTATACCGAGTATGATACAGCTTACATATACCTGGCCACTGATGTACCGGAAGTTCCTCCCGATAATTTTTCAGCCGCACAGATCGACTCCTCCTGTTATTTTTCTATTATCACACCGGCCGGCCCGGGTATTTCGCATTGCGATTACAGCCTGGACCTGGGTGTTACATGGGCCGATGGCATACCCGTCAGGAAGGGTGGAACAGAGGTCTTCAGTTTCGGGAGGTTCAAGCCCGGGCAGCCGGTGTCATTTGCCTTCCGTGAACACAATGCCTGCGGATCGGCGGCCCGCAATTCCAGCCTGATCATGCCCCCGCCCCCGGCAGGCTGCAAATGGCCGGCCGGCATCGACGAACGCGGCAGCAGCAGGTCGGGAGAGGATGCACATATGATCTCAATCTCGCCAAACCCAGTAACGGATCTTATGGAAATACGATATTCACCCGGATTCCATCCTCCGGAGGGAACCATGCACCTGAGAATTTTCGATGTCTGCGCCCGTATGATCCTTGAAAAAACGCTCCCGGCAGAGGGGATGATCCTCGACCTGCCGATGCTGCATCCGGGAATGCATTGCCTGGTAATTTCGGGCGACAAGGGCCCCTGTTATAAATCGACCTTCATCAAACGCTGACTTTCAACCCCGATAAATAGTCCTTGACAACCATATATCTTTTCCTTACATTTACACGACCATTCCATATTCCCTCCTTTTAAGCATTGCTTTATGAAAACATTTCCCGTTACCGTCCTGCTTTTCATCTTCGTGGCCGTTGCTTTATCATCTTTTTCACAGACGGCAAACAAAACCGTCATCCTTTGTCCCGGCCCGGCCAACGGCATGGATGCCGTGATCCGCACCGACATCCCCGACCTGCCCGCGGGCACCAGCGCCGATTTCATCGCCAATGCATGGACCGCCCAGGGAAATTTCTTTATCGAACG
>CAIMWF010000007.1 GCA_903845055.1 uncultured Bacteroidales bacterium
ATAAATGCGCCGATGATCATGAAAAGGAGCCCGACGATCCGGTTCATCCACAGTTTTACCTGGGGGTTTCCGGCAACTTTTATTTTATTGGCAAGCACGACCTTCAGGATGTCGGTCATCAGGATCACCGAAAGGGTGCCGATGAAAAAAAGGGCTACCGCCCGCTGATCCCCGCCATAGGTGGCATTGATGGCCAGCATGGAGGTGATCCAGAAAACCCAGAGGAACGGGTTTGCGAAATTGAGGATGAATCCTTTGAAAAAGTAGGGGAAGGGGCCCTTCTGCCTGACCCTGATCTCGTTGATGGCCTCGACCTGCTCGGTCATCGGGACCTTTTTGAAAAAAGTGTAAATGCCGTATACCGACATGACGATTCCGCCGATGATGCCCAGGACCAGGTGGTATTTCGGGTTGGTGACGATCGCGGAGGCCCCGAAATAGAAACCCACCACGAGGGCCAGGTCGCTGAAAAAGATCCCGGCGGCGAGGAAAATTCCGACTTTGATGCCGTGCTTGATACTGGTCTGAAGGAGCGCAAACAGAGCCGGCCCCACCGAAATGGCAACTGTCAGTCCAAGGATGATCCCCTCAAACAGCGGATGTAAGATCGAACTCACGTATGATGTCTTGTTTTATAGCTCCTGATGTGTTCCTCCCATTTTTCCCGCTGGTCGTTTTTAAGGACACGGGGGAATTTGTGTGCTCCTCCCTCCTTGCCCCTCGATTTCATCCAGTCGTGAAACACCTGCAAAGGTAATACTTCCACCGAAACATTCTTGATGGCCTCGATGCGTTCAACCCGGTAGTCGTCGTTGAGTTCCTTCAGGTACCCGTCAAGCTTTGCCGCGGCGACCCCCGGGTCGGGATGATCGTCGGTTCCGAGATACCAGTGATGGGCAAACAGGTTTCCGTACCTGATGCCGGTGAGGGTAAACTCACTGATCTTGATGTTCAGGTCATCCTGGAGCATCCTGATCGCCCGGTTCAGGTTGTCCTGCGAAAGGTGCTCCCCACAAAGGCTGATAAACTGCTTTGTACGCCCGGTAAGCACGATTTCGCTTCGTTCTTTCGAGACGAATTTAATGGTATCGCCGATCAGGTATCGCCAGGCTCCCGCGCAGGTGGTCATCAGCAGGGCATATTCCCGTCCCTCCTCCACCTGTCCGATGGTGAGGGTTTCAGGATTGGGTTTCATGTCGCCCTCGGCGTCGAAGTTATGGTCGTTGTAAGGAATGAATTCGAAGAAAATGCCGTTGTCGACGATCAGCTGCATCCCCGGGTTATTTCCGGGCCGCTGGAATGCGATATATCCCTCGGAGGCAAGATATGATTCGTTGTAGAGGATCGGACGGCTGAAAAGTTTTTCGAAACTGCGGATGTATGGGTCGAAGGATACCCCGCTGTGCACGTAGGCCGATAAATTGGGCCAGATGTCGTGGATCGTCTCCACCTGGTAATAGCTGATGATCTTTTCGAGAATGATCTGGATCCAAGCCGGTACGCCAACAATGATTCCGATATCCCAGTTTTTCGCCTCTCTCACGATCTCGTTCAGCTTCACCGACCATTCGTGTTCGCGGGAGATCCGCCGGCCGGGTTTGTAAAAATGCTGGAACCAGAAGGGGATGTTCTTCGCGGTGATCCCCGAAAGGTCGCCCTGGTAATAGGTGCCGTTATACTGGAGATGCGTGCTGCCCCCGATCATCAGGATTCCCTTTTCAAAAAACTCGTCGGGGAAGTCGTACTTTGTGGCCGAAACCAGCTGCCTTACGCTTGCCTTCTGCATGGCACGCAGCATGTCGGGGGTGACGGGGATATGCTTTGATGAAGCTTCGGAGGTGCCGGAGGTCAGTGCAAAATATTTTACCCTGCCCGGCCAGGTAACATAGGGTTCCCCGTTCAGGCTCCTGTACCACCAGTTTTTGAACATCGTGCCGTAATCGTGTACCGGCACCGTGGAAACAAATTGCCCTGAAAAATCGGTGTGACCGAGAATCCTGCTGAATTCATAATGCTCCCCGAAGGCCGTATCCTGCGCCTTGATCAACAACTTTTTCAGGACCTTTTCCTGTTTCTTCACAGGGTTCGTTGACATGATGTCAATAGGCAGTTGCCGGAGTTCATAGGCTTTCCTGATGATCGAACCAAGGAATGGCATGGATGGAGTTAAATTGATAAATCGAGTAGGTAAAGTTACTAAAAAATGGTTAATTTCGATTTTTAAAACGAGCGGATGACCAAACGCATATTTCTTGTCCTGAAGTGGCTTGGAATCCTGGCCGGGATCTTCGTGCTGCTCATCGCAGGGTTCTTTGGTTTTCTTACCCTTACCGAGTTTTCTCCTCCTGCCAGGGTTAATCCTGCCATCGGCGGCAGCGGGCAACCCATGAACGGATCGAAACGTGAATTCACCTTCCTGACCTGGAATATAGGTTACGCTGGACTGGGCCGGGGGATGGATTTTTTCTACGACGGGGGGAAAATGGTCCGGCCCTCTCGCGAACAATGCCTTGGTTATTTTGCCGGTATCAGGGCGGAAGTGCAAAAACACGATGCTTCTGATTTTATTTTTCTCCAGGAGGTGGATGTCCATTCGAAACGGTCATGGTGCCTGGATGAGTTCGACTCGCTGTCGGTAGTGTTGAAGGACCGCTGGCATGCATTTGCGCAGAATTATGGGTGCCTCTATATCCCCGTACCCATCCAGGAGCCGATGGGCCGGGTGGCGGCCGGGCTGGCCACCTTCTCGCGGTTTCAACCTGCCGGCACGACTGCGGGGTATTACAAAACCGACCCGTCGTGGCCGAAACGCCTGGCCTTTCTGAAACGGTGCTACCTGATGTTAAGGTTCCGCCTCGACAACGGCAAAGATCTTGTCATCCTGAACACCCACAACTCGGCATACGACTCCACCGGCGTCTGGAGAAAACATGAGATGGCCCTGCTCGATTCGGTCATGACAGCCGAATTTCAAAGGGGAAATTATGTTGTTTGCGGTGGCGACTGGAACAGCAATCCCCGGGGTTACCTCCCCGGCGCGTTTGTTTCGGGAGACCGGGGCACTGTTATCGAACCTCCCATCGACAGCGGGTTCATGCCGGGATGGCAGTTTGTTTTTGACCCTTCCCTTCCCAGCAACCGCTATACCGATATGCCTTATAAAAAAGGAGTGACCAGGACAACGATCATCGATTTCTTTGTTGTTTCGCCCAACATC
>CAIMWF010000008.1 GCA_903845055.1 uncultured Bacteroidales bacterium
GCATAACCCCATTCCATCTGGGTGGTGGCTGTGAGGTTGGCTGCATTTTCGTAAACATCGATCCCGTTAAAGGTGACATATTGCACACCTGCAAAGGTTATGATGGCATCCATGGTCCCGGTGCCGGTTGCGGCCGTGATCTTGGGATCGGCCCCGGCACCCGATTTCTGGAAAATGATCTGGTTGGCCAGGGTCCCGGTGTTGGTCGTGATATTCCCGGCTGTGGGAGTGGCAAAAGTTTCGGTGTAACCGGCGGCAATGTTGAACGTAACACCGCCGGCTCCAACGCCGCTAGTATTCAGGTCTGTGATGGCTGCCGCTATCGTGGCATAACTCCCCGGGATGGTCTTTATCCCGGTAAGCTGACCAAATGCGAACTGGGATAACCCGATCGCAAGAATCAAAAGGTAAAAAAGTTTTCTCATAGGTTGTTGGTTTGGTTGGTTTATTGGTTTGCGAATTCAAAAGACGATATATTAAGGTTTACATGTTCAGTTGATTTCTACAATAGTAAATAAAACAAAGTGCAGTCATTGCACCTGCATTTGAAAAACATAACAAAGTAATGGGCTAAGTAAGGTTGTGATTCATCAGCACGCCAAAGATAGGAGAATTTGTTTAAAATGGAAACCAAGTATATTTTTTTTTCAGGCGATTTATGATTTTTTAGGAAAATAATCACACCGGCAGCAAGCGACCGCAAGTATTCAGCACATTCTCAGGGGAATGAGACACCTATTGATCAACCTTTGCAGATCTGGGATGGAAGGTAAGCCGGCTCAGGTTGTTTTCTTCGAAAATCTCATTGGCAATGTCCAATAACTCCGCGGCTGTTGTAGATCCGATCCGATCAATGATTGCGCTGACCGGTTCAAAACGGTTTTGCAAAAGGAACGATTTCCCGATGGCCAGCATAAACGACAGGTTTGATTCCTGCGAAATGGCAAGCTGTCCTGTAAGTTGATTTTTAACGATTTGAAGCTGACTGGTTTTCAATTTTTCTTCCCGCAGGCGCTTTAGCTCTTTCATAACAATGGCAAGTGCCTTTTCATAATTTGCAGGATCGGTTCCGAAATAGATCTGGACGAGCCCGGCATCCGAAAAAGTCGAGTAGTGCGATTCATTCTGATAGGTGAGCCCGCTTCTTTCACGCAATGCCAGCGATAATCTCGAATTCATAACCGGCCCCCCCAGCATATTGTTCAGCAGGGCAAGGGGTATCCTGGATTCGTGACCGAAGGGATAGGCCGGCGCACCGATCACACAATGAACCTGGGCCTGGTGCTTTTTTCTCTCTTCCCGGAAATGGTGATAATGTTCCACGGGGACCCGGGGGACGGGCGCATCGCGATCGGGATGTTCGCTGAAGTAACGGCTGACAATCGTGACCAGTTTCCTGAAATCAATGTTTCCGGCTGAAGCGATCACGACTTCATCCAGTTGGTAAGTGCGCCTTATAAAGCCGGTAACCTTCTCCCGGTCGATCTTCTTTAAACTTTTTACAGTACCCAGGATGTTCCGGCCGAGCGGGTGACCGGTAAAAAGGAAGTCCTCAAAATCATCAAAAACCTGTTCCGACGGTGTATCCATGAACGACCTGATCTCGTCCATGACCACCTGTTTTTCCTTTTCGAGTTCTTTCTCCGGGAAAACGGAATTAAAAAAGATATCCTGGAACAATTCGAGGGTACGGTCATAAAACCTGCTGAGAAAGGAGGCGTAAATGCAGGTCTCTTCCTTGGTGGTGTATGCATTCAGGTCAGCCCCAACATTTTCTAACCGGTTCAGTACCTGGAAGAGGTTGCGTTTCCGTGTTCCCTTGAAAACGGTATGTTCGATAAAGTGAGCGATCCCATGCTCATCGGGATTCTCATCGCGGGTACCTGCATTGATAAAGATTCCGCAGTGGGCAACGGGACCCTGTATGCCATGATGGACGAGGCGGATCCCGTTAGGCAACCTGAAGGTTTGCAGCTCCATTTATTATTTGCGGCTTTCGATCAGGATCTCCAGTAATTTTATCCCGGCATCGGCGATAACGGTTCCCGGGCCGAAAACAGCCACGGCGCCCGATTTGTAAAGAAAATCATAATCCTGCGGGGGGATCACGCCTCCCACCACCACCAGGATATCTTCGCGTCCGAGCCGTTTAAGCTCTGCGATTACCTGGGGCACAAGGGTTTTGTGACCTGCTGCAAGACTTGAAACGCCCAGGATGTGCACGTCGTTTTCAACAGCCTGTTTTGCTGATTCGGCCGGGGTCTGGAACAACGGTCCGATATCCACGTCAAAACCGATATCGGCATAGCCGGTTGCCACGACTTTTGCCCCCCGGTCATGGCCATCCTGGCCCATTTTTGCAATCATAATGCGCGGCCGCCGTCCTTCCAGTTCAGCGAACCTGTCAGCCATTTCTCTTGCCCTGGCAAACATCTCATTATCCTTTGATTCGGATAAATAAACCCCTGAGATACTTCTTATCACAGCTTTATACCTCCCGTAAATTTTTTCAAGGGCGGTTGAAATTTCGCCCAGCGACGCCCTTTTTCTTGCCGCATCAATTGCCAGTTCCAGCATGTTGCCCTGTCCGGTTTCAGCGGCCCGGGTCAGCGCATCCAGCGCTGCACCGACCTCCCTGTTGTCACGGTTGGCACGGAGATTTTTCAGCCGGGCAACCTGCGATTCACGAACAGCATCATTGTCCACATTCAGGATATCGATCGGATCCTCTTTATCCAACCGGTTCATGTTCACTCCGATGATCTTATCCTTGCCCGAATCGATCCTCGCCTGTTTGCGGGCCGAGGCCTCCTCAATGCGCATCTTCGGAATACCGGTCTCAATGGCTTTCGCCATACCTCCGAGTTGTTCAACCTCTTCAATCAGGGCCCAGGCCTTGTGTGCAATTTCATGGGTCAGCATCTCTACGTAATAGGAGCCGGCCCAGGGATCAACCGAACGGCATATCTGGGTCTCTTCCTGCAGGTATATCTGCGTGTTGCGCGCAATCCGTGCCGAAAAATCGGTGGGAAGGGCGATCGCCTCATCAAGCGCATTGGTGTGAAGCGACTGTGTATGTCCAAGTGCGGCGGCGAGTGCCTCAACACAGGTACGTGCCACATTGTTGAACGGATCCTGCTCGGTAAGGCTCCATCCCGAGGTCTGCGTATGGGTGCGCAGGGCCATTGATTTCGGATTCTTCGGATCGAACTTCTTCACGATTTTCGCCCAGAGCAACCGTGCGGCCCGCATCTTGGCAATTTCCATGAAATGGTTCATGCCCGACGCCCAGAAAAAAGACAACCGCGGGGCAAAGGTATCAATGTCCATCCCCGCGTTGATCCCGGCACGAAGGTACTCCAGCCCGTCGGCAAGGGTATAGGCCAGTTCGATATCGGCCGTGGCACCTGCCTCCTGCATGTGATAACCGCTGATGGAGATCGAATTGAACTTGGGCATGTTCTTCGATGTAAATTCAAAGATGTCGGCGATGATCTTCATCGACGGTGCTGGCGGATAGATATAGGTATTCCGGACCATGAACTCCTTCAGGATATCATTCTGAATCGTTCCCGTGAGCTTTACCATGGGAACACCCTGCTCCTCGGCGGCAACGATGTAAAAGGCCAGGATGGGCAAAACGGCGCCATTCATGGTCATAGATACCGACATAACATCAAGCGGGATCTGGTCGAACAGGATCTTCATGTCCAGTATTGAATCGATTGCCACCCCTGCCTTCCCCACGTCACCCACCACGCGTTCGTGGTCGGAGTCATACCCGCGGTGGGTTGCAAGGTCAAATGCAACTGAAAGTCCCTTTTGCCCGGCCTTCAGGTTCCGGCGATAGAAGGCGTTTGATTCCTCGGCCGTTGAAAAGCCTGCATACTGACGGATGGTCCACGGGCTTGAAACATACATGGTAGAATAGGGTCCCCGCAGGAAGGGCGGAAGACCGGCGGCATAACGGAGATGTTCCATTTCATCAAGGTCGCATGCGCCGTAAACCGGTTTCATCGGGATCTGCTCGGGGGTTTTCCAGCTTTTCTCGATCCCCTCCTCCTTTTCCCATTCGGAAAAGGATTTGGAAGCCGGTATCCCTGTCAGTTCAACATTTTTAAAGTCTGGTCTCATCGTTCTGAATATAGTTGTTGTAGGTTTGTCAAACATCTGGCATCCATGCCATACCCGGCATCGGAGCGGTTCAAACTTTCAATAGCCGCTGCAATTCCTCAATTTTAAATGGTTTACTCATATAATAATCCATGCCGGCCTGGAAGAATCCTGCGCGGTCTTCTTCGAAAGAATTTGCGGTGATGGCGATGATCTTCACCTGCTCATCAGGCGTTACTTTCCTTTCAGCCTCAATTTTGCGTATCTCGATCGTCGCGGTCACCCCGTCCATGACCGGCATCATCACATCCATGAGTATTGCATCATACCGGTTCTGCCTGAAAAGATCTACGGCAAAGGAGCCGTCGACGGCCGTATGCACGTGGTGCCCCAATCGTGCAAGTACCGTTTTTATCAGATACAGGTTGATGGAATCGTCATCCACAACAAGGATCATCAATATTTTTTTTTCATTTTCTGACATCCGCAACGAATTGTTTATTACCAATAACCTGCCATTGATGAAACGATACCGGCTAAAGAATGCCCAACCTTTCCTGGAAGTCCCTGAGTGTGACCAGGAGGTTGCTGCGGACATGAATAAAATCACAGATACCGGCAGCTTTGTAAGCCTCAGCCTGTTCTTTCGGATACCCGGCAACCACAATGAATGCCCCTGCCCCGGAAAGTTTCAGTTTCCCCGCGATTTCAGGAACGATCAGGAGGTAGTCTTCATCGGAACTGCAGATCACAACGATTTCAGCCTGCGAATCCAGCGCCGCTGAGATACCCTCGTCAACGGTGGCAAATCCCTGGTTGTCAATAATGTCATAACCGGCACAACCAAAGAAATTGGCCGCAAAGCCGGCCCGTGCCCTGAGCATGGCAACGTTTCCCATGGTAAAAAGGAATACTACCGGCCGCTTCCGGCCAAGGCTGACCGCCCGTTCCGTGCCGAGCCTGATCTCCTCAAAGGCCTGCGCCCCGCGGAATGGCACCATCTTTTTGAAACGTGAAGACCCGGGAACAGGAATGTTTTCAATTCCAGTAACCTTTTCCAACATGGTCTCATGAATGTTTGGATACTGGTTTGTCCCCAGCAAAACGATTTTGCGCTGGGCAATGCCCGCCTCTTTCTGAATCCGGCTGCGTTCAACCTCATCCTGGATAAAACCTGTTTTAATGCATTCGATCATCCCGCCCCGTTTCTCAACTTCCTTAAAAAGATCCCAGGCATGCCGTGCGATGAGGTCGGTAAGGTTTTCAATGTAATAAGATCCACCCGCTGGATCGATGATCTTGTTCAGGTACGATTCCTCCTGGAGCACCAGCTGCTGGTTACGGGCAATCCTGGTTGAAATTTCATCCTCTTCCTTATAGGAAGCATCAAACGGCAGGACCGTTACCGAATCTGCATTCCCGATGGCAGCCGACATCCCTTCGGTGGTGGTCCGCAGCATGTTCACATAAGGATCGTAAACCGTTTTGTTCCAGCGTGCCGTGGTACCATGAACGAATAGTTTCAACGACGCATCCCGGTCCGGATGGTACTGCTCCACCATTCTTGTCCACAACAATCTTACAGCACGGAATTTGGCGATCTCCAGGAAATAGTCAGGGCCAATGCCCAGGGAGAACTGCAGGTAAGGCGCGACTTCATCAACCGTCAGGCCCTTGCCGGTGAGACCGGCGAGGTATTCGTTTGCGGAGGCGAGACTGAATGCCAGTTCCTGCACGAGCGACGAGCCGGCATCCTGGAAATAGTGTCCGTTAACCGTGATGGCCTTGAACCCGGGTACCTTTTCCCTGATCGTTTTCAGCAGGTATTCAGCCTCTTCGAGATTCCGGTTCCAGTCTTCATAAAAATCGCCCTGAAGCAGCAGGTAGCTGACAGGGTCAAAATTGAGCGATCCTTTCACCTTCCCACCGGGGATGTCCCGGTGGCTGAGTTCATAGATAAACAATTCGAGCGTAAGGGGATAGGATTGGGAAGAGATGAAATTAACGGCGGTTTTTGCAAGGTCTATTCCCGAAAGCAGTTCGCTGATCTGCCTGTGCGTGTTCAGATTCCGAGTTTTCAATCCCAGTGATCCGGCGCCTTTTGCGATGGCATCCAGGGCAATGTAGTTGCTTACTTCAGGATCTTCATCCGGGATATCCTGCCTTACCAGCCATTCATTGTTCTCCTTCCTGAGACCCCTTACATAGGGTGATACGTTGGGCAACGCATCCAGGTATTCAAGTCCCTCCAGGTCTTCGGCCCGGTAATATGGTTTTACATCGAATCCTTCACCGGTCTTCCAGACCAGCTTCTTGTTATAATCGGCGCCTTTGAGATCGGCTATAATCTTTTCTTCCCACGCATCGGTGGAAACAGGTGGAAATTCTGAAAACAATTTTGTCTGCTCGTTGTGGTCCATGACTAGCTTCTTGATTTAGCGGTTGGTAGGGTGTTTTTCCTGTTGAGGGTCAATTGCTCCCGATTTTAACGCAAATATAAAGAATTCCATAACTTTACGAAAAAAAAGGTATGATCGTCGCAGTAAGTGGGTCGACCGGCTTTATCGGGCAGGTTTTGGTTAGAAAATTCAGGGCCCTGGGATGGACTGTCAGGTCCATCGGTCGTGAAGAACTTGGGAAGCCCGACCGCCAGTTTCGCGAAGAAATGATCGAAGGGACCGATGCCGTGGTCAACATGGCAGGTGCTCCGGTAGCCACGAAATGGACACCCGCGTACAAGGAGGAGATACGCTCCAGCCGGGTCGCGACAACCCGGAAAATCGCCACAGCCATCAGGGAGTCAACGAAGAAACCGGCAGTTTTCATCTCCTTTTCAGCCATCGGGATTTATGATTCCAGCAATACGCATACCGAAGCAAGTTCCGCGTTCGCCGGTTCCTTCCTGTCCGACGTTTGCAGGGCATGGGAGGAGGAGGCGGCCATGGCCGGTGAGGAAACCAGGCTGGTGGTATTTCGTACGGGCATGGTGCTGGGAGGCGACGGAGGCGCGTTGAAAAAAATGCACCTTCCCTTCAGCATCGGGCTGGGCGGAAAAACAGGCAGCGGAACCCAGTCGGTTTCCTTTATTCACCTGGCCGACCTGGTCTCAGCGGTGGTCTTTGCCATTGAAAATTCTTCAGTGCGGGGAGTGGTCAACGCAGTAACGCCATACCCGTCGACGAACGCAGAATTTTCCGACCGGCTGGCCAAGGTGCTGGGACAACCCTGCTGGCTGACCATACCGGCATTTGTGATGAAAATACTTTATGGCGAAGGGGCACAGGTTATGCTAGAAGGCCAGAAGGTCCTCCCCGGAAAACTTGAAAAAGCAGGATTCAGGTTCCGTTATCCCACCATCCAGAATGCCCTGGTACAGATCTACGGCTGAACGATCTTCATCTCCCTGATCAGGCGATTGGCCCCGGCCACTTTGTCAATCACGAACAGGCAGTAGCGGATGTCGAGGGATATGTTCCGGCATTGTGCAGGATCATACATCAGGTCGCTGAGGGTCCCCTCCCAGTTCCGGTCGAAATTGATCCCGATGAGCTGACCTTCGGCATTCAGCACCGGGCTCCCCGAATTTCCACCGGTGGTATGGTTGCTCGACGTAAAGGCAACATGGAGGGTGCCGTCGCGGTCGGCGTACCTGCCATAATCACGCTGCTCATAAAGTTTTTTCAGCCTGGCATCGACCCGGTAATCATAAACAGCCGAATCTTCTTTCTGGATAACCCCTGCCAGGGTGGTATAGTATTGATACGTTACTGCATCGGCCGGTGTGTAGTCATCCACTTTACCATAAGCGACCCGCAGCGTTGAATTGGCGTCGGGATAGAGATTCCTTCCCTTCTGCATCTCAACCAGTCCGGCCATGTAAATGCGTTGAAGGCTGTCGAGCCGGTCGCTGTATTTCCTGGTCCCGGGAACAATGTCGTTCTCCATGCGCTCGTAAATGCTGTTCATAAGAACATAGGCAGGATCTTTTACGATGGTTTTAACCTGCGACGGCCTGTAATCCGACAGGAAACGAATCAGCCTGGCAGAATCGGAGAAAACCGATTTCGAAAATATCATGAAGGTGTAACTGACGAAATTGTTTTTATACTTTTTTTCAATTTCACTGAAAACCGACGGGCGGTAGCGGCTCTCCATTCCCGATGCCATCTCCTTCAGCATGGCAGCCATGACCTGGTTGTCGACCGATGGCTCATAGTTCTTGTAAAAATCACGGGTTCCCTTTACCAGGGTTTGAATGGACTTATCAATTTCAGCCTGAACCGATGGTTTCTTCATACTATGCCTCACCAGTTCACGGAATCCCGAAATGAATTTCACAAGTTCAATCCCCTGCCCTGCTTCCGTGATATAAACAGAAGAGAGATCGAGCGGGAGATAATCCCCATAGACGTTGCTGAAACCGGTCAGCAATCCGCCATAACGCGCTGCCCTCGCAGGAGTCGTCGTGGTCCATTCCTGGAATGCCTTTTCCTGCTGTTCCTTTTTCGCTATAGCATCGATCCGCCTGATTCCGCGTGACTCGCCAATCATCTTTTTCCAGAAATTGGCAATCCCGTTTGCCTTTGCGGCATACTGAATCCGCGTGAGGCGGCTTTTCTCCATCGCTGAATTCATTATATCGAGACGTTGCTGGCGCAGGCCGATCTTCAGTGGATTTTCATGGTTTACGATCAGGTCGACAGCGCAGGCCGGTAGGTATTCGCGTGTGCTCCCGGGGTAACCGAAAACCATGGTGAAATCATCCTTCAGATAACCCTTGAGCGAGACAGGGAGGAAGTTTTTCGGTTTGTAGGGGATGTTCGACGGCGAGTAGTCGGCCGGTTCGTTGTCCTTGTTCGCATAGATTCTGAAAATCGAAAAATCACCCGTGTGCCTGGGCCATACCCAGTTGTCGGTATCCCCTCCGAATTTCCCGATGTTGGATGGCGGGGCCCCGGCAAGCCTTACATCCCTGAAAACCTCACTGATGAAAAGATAATACTGGTTGCCATAGAAAAACGGGCGCACGCGGGCCTCATAATGGGTGCCGGAGACCGACTCTTTTTCAATTTTTTCAATATTTTTCCTTGTAAGTTCTGCCCGTTGCAGTTGGTTCATGGTCTCCCCCACCCCTGCCAGTACTTTATCGGTTACCTCTTCCATGCGCACAAGCAGGGTGACCGAGACGCCCGGGCTGGGCAACTCCTCTTCAGGAGTCAGCGCCCAGAACCCGTTGGCAAGATAATCGTGCTGAAGCGAACTCTGCCGCTGGATGGCCCCGAGGCCGCAATGGTGGTTGGTCAGGATCAGTCCCTGGGGCGATACTATTTCGGCCGTGCATCCACCACCAAACTGGACAATGGCGTCTTTCAGGCTGGAATGGTTTACACTGTAAATATCTTCGGCTGTAAGTTTCAGTCCGAGATCCTGCATCTTTTTAATATTCAGCTGTTCGAGCAGCATCGGAATCCACATGCCCTCCTCAGCAGCGGCCGTCAGACTGAACATGGTTGCAAGGAGCAGGAAAAGGGTGAGTTTCTTCATCGTTCACAGAGTTGAAATTTGACATAACAGATCTTTTTTCCCATCCCGAGCCATTTTCCTTCGTAAAAGGTTTTGATGGAGAGTTCATCGTGGGTGGAGCCGGCATAAAGGTTGTCGGTGGCCTCTATCAGCCTGTGCCCGTGGGCCCCGATCACATCGATTGTAAAATTGAAAAAGAAGGCATCGTCTGTTTTGAGGTGAATGATCCCATCAGGAGGGAGGATATTCCCGTATTTTGCCAGGAATACGGGTGCGGTGAGCCGCAGCCGCTCTTTTTTCACCTGCGGATCGGGAAAGGTGATCCATATCTCACTGACCTCCCCGGGTGAAAATAATGTTTCTATCTGGCCCACCTGCGTCCTTATAAATGCCACATTTCTTAGCCGCAGCTCCTCGGCGGTCTTGCACCCCCGCCATAGCCGCGCCCCTTTCCAGTCGATGCCGATGAAATTCCTGCCGGGATACATGGAGGCGAGCCCAACGGTATATTCTCCCTTTCCGCAACCAAGTTCGAGGGATAGCGGGTTGTTGTTACCGAAAAAGGTTTCGTGCCATTTCGACCGCAGGCGAAATTCAGGGATCAATTCATCGAAAGCAGGTTGGAACAGGTGTGGGAAGGAGAGATTTTCCTGAAAATGAACCAGCTTCTTTTTACCCACAGATCATCTATTTAGCGAGTAACCAGGCATCCCTGAAATCGGTCGATTTTGCCTGTGCGAGGAGTTCGTCGGCTTTTTGCCTTTGCGAACTGGTGCCGATCGTTACGCGGTAAAGACCTGATTTTGAACGATCAAAGATGGAGGCATCAAGACCTTTGCGTTTCAGCGCGGCGACACAGTGTTCAGCGTTCTCCTTCATCCTGAAAGCCCCGACAATGACGGCAAATGAGTCGTCGCTGACTGTGGCAGCCGGCAATTCCGGTGCCGGGGCGGTTTGAGGTGCGGCAGGTTTTGCAGCCACCGGCTGAACACAGACCTTTTGCCTGGCAGGGGCTGTCTTCTTCCCAACCAGTGCTGCGGAAGAGAACCTGGAGAAGACCGAACCAAGGATATTGGCATTGCTCGTGGTATCGGAAGAAAGCCGGTTGTATTGTGTAAGTCCGATGACGGCGGCAATGCCGAGGGGCAGGGCTAAAATGGCAGCCCGCCTGATCATGAGCGGCATGACTTGTCTGTTGCCCGGGTGAACGCGGGTGCCTGCGGCTGCTGTCTGGTCACGACCGATGATGGAGGTGGTTCGGGTCACCGGTGGTGAAATAAAGGAACTCAACCCAAATGAATCGGGAAGCAGGTTGAAATTTTTATCCTGTTCAAACTGGATGTTGCCCTCTTTTCCAAGAAAAAGCTGGCCAACCGCCGGGATCACGACTGCTTTCCCGTCCATCAGGGATTTGCGGCATTCATCGGCAAAAAGTTCAACCAGCATGCAGGCATCGCCGTACGAAGTACCCTGGGCCCCTGCAATGGCATTGGCCAGAAGACCATCGTTTTGTTTGAGGTTTATGTTGAAAAGGATTTTTTTACAGGGAGACCTGAAGGCATGATAGACCGGATCGATACTGGCAGGGGCGTAATTTCCGATAAACCCCCCGAAACCGGGGATAATAACGCAGTCATGCACGGTCAATAATTCGGCTATACAATTACGGATGTCCATTTTCTGCAGGTTAATAACAGGCTAAGATACGGATTTATTGGAATAAGGTTCCGTTTCTGTTGGTAATTTTTAATAAATCGGAAGGGACATCGACTGCAAAACTTTCATATTCTGTGACTTGTGTCTGGATCTTATATCCATGTTCCAGCCACCGCATTTGCTCAAGCGATTCGGCAAGTTCCAGCGGGGAGGGAGGCAGGTCTACAATTTCTTCAAGAACCGTTGACCGGTAGCCGTATATGCCGACATGCCTGTAATAGGTTGTTGCCGACAGCCAATCCTCCGGTTTAAAACCCCTCGCAAATGGAATGGGGGAACGGCTGAAAAACAGGGCCGATCCATCCAAATCCGTCACTGCCTTTACAACGTTGGGACTGGACAATTCTTCCACGGATGTGATTTTCCGGATGAGAGTTGCCAGGCAGGTTCCCGCGATGGAGAAACAACCGGCCAACTCCTCAATCTGTGCCGGGTCGATAAACGGCTCGTCACCCTGGATGTTCACGATATAATCAAAGGTATCGCCGGATTCGCGGAGTTTTCCAGCCACTTCGCAGCAGCGTTCCGTCCCGGTACGGTGATGTTCGCCGGTCATCATGACATTTCCACCGAAGCCGGTCACATGGTTAAAAATCGCTTCATGGTCGGTGGCAACAATGACCCTCGACAGGGAGGAACATTTGACGGCCTGTTCATAAACACGCCGGATCATGGATTTGCCTTCGATCACAACAAGCGGTTTACCCGGGAACCGGGTGGATGTATACCGGGCTGGAATGATACCGAGAATATTCATCTGGGGAAAATTGATATCACAATGGTGAATTGGCGCGATGCCTTAACCTCCTGTTAAAAGAGACCGTGAAGCTGGGCATTGATCTTTTCGATCACGGCGCCGAGATCTTCCGGGTTTTCGCTGACCTTCAGGGTATCGGCGTCAATGATCAGCAGTTTGCCGAATTTGTATCCTTCGACCCAGTCTTCATACATATCGTTCAGGTTCTTGAGATAATCGAGCCTGATGGCATTCTCATACTCCCTTCCGCGCTTCTGGATTTGGCTGACCAGGGTTGAAACGCTTGCACGGAGGTAAATCAGCAGGTCGGGAGGCTGGATAAAGGTGCTCATGAGGTCGAACAGCGAGCGGTAGTTGTCAAAGTCGCGGGTGCTCATGAGATTCATGGAATGGAGGTTGGGAGCGAAGATAAAGGCGTCTTCATATATCGTGCGGTCCTGCACCACGGTCTTGCCCGAATTACGGATGTCGACAACCTGCCGGAACCGGCTGTTCAGGAAATAGATCTGCAGGTTGAACGACCAGCGCTGCATATCTTCATAGAAACTATTCAGGTATGGATTTGTATCAACATCCTCGTAATGCGGGTCCCATCCGAATTGTTTTGCCAGTAAACCGGTCAGTGTGGTTTTTCCGGAACCGATGTTTCCGGCAATAGCGATATGCATAGGTTTAAATTTGTTACCAAAAGTAAGAAAAGGAATCAATCTTCAGCTAAAATTCGAAGGATTTCATCCACATATTTTCGGTCGTTTGCAAGCCGCGGGACTTTATGCTGGCCGCCCAGTTTGCCTTTCTGCTTGAGCCAGCGGTAGAACGATCCGGGGGGGAGAATGGCGAGGCGCGGCTCTTCCAGGAGCATATCGTGATACCTTTTTGCTTCATAATCGGAATTGAGCGATTTCAGTGCCGTGTCGAGTGCACTGGTAAAAAAGGAGAGGTCCGCCGGTGGTTTTTCAAATTCGATGAGCCATTGATGCGCCCCTTTTGAATCGCCCGAAAGATAAACCGGTGCGGCCGTGTATTCCGACACGATGGCGTGGCTCCTTTCACAGGCAATGGCCATGGCCTTTTCGGCATTGTCGATGATCAGTTCCTCACCAAAGGCATTGATGAAATTCCGGGTGCGGCCCGAAATTTTAATCCTGTAAGGATTGCATGAAGTGAACCGGACCGTGTCGCCGATCAGGTAACGCCATAACCCTGCGTTCGTGGTGATCACCATGGCATAGTTGGTATTGAGGTCAACCTGCTCAAGACTGCAGGCGGCCGGGTTTTCCGAACCCAGCTGATCAACGGGGATAAATTCATAGTAGATGCCGTAATCAAGCATGAGCAGCATATCGTCGGCGTCATTGCGGTCCTGGATGCCGAAAAATCCCTCCGAGGCATTGTAGGTTTCCAGGTAGTTGACCTTCCCCGTTGGCAGGATTCGCCTGAACTGTTCGCGGTAAGGGGAAAAGTTGACCCCGCCATGGACAAAAAGTTCAAAATTGGGCCAAACTTCCAGGATATTATCCTTGCCGGTTATCTCCAGCACCCGCTTCAACAAAAGAAGCGTCCATGAAGGGACCCCCGAGATGTTGGTCACATCGTGCTGGATGGTGGCGGCCGCCATCATTTCGATCTTGCTTTCCCATTCGTCCATCAGTGCGATCGACAGGTTCGGGGTGCGCATGAATTCAAACCAGCCCGGAAGGTTCTGGATCAGGATGGCCGACAGGTCGCCCTGGTAGTACATTTCATTGTTCACCTCCTTGATCTGGTGCGAACCTCCCATGGCGATGGATTTCCCGGCGAAAAGTTTTGTCTCCGAATGGTTGTTGCAATAAATGGAAAGCAAATCCTTACCCCCTTTAAAATGGCACTCTTCCAGGGCCTCCTGGCTCACCGGGATGAATTTGCTCTTGTCGCAGGTGGTCCCCGACGATTTGGCGAACCATTTGATCTCGGATGGCCAGAGAATATTCTGTTCCCCCTTTCGCAGCCGCGAAATGGTATCTTTAAGCGAGTCATAATCGTGAAGCGGCACCCGTTCGCGGAATTGCTCCGGGGTAATAACCGATTTAAAGTCGTAATACCGGCCCCATTCGGTCTGCCTGGCCGTGGTGAGCAGTTTACGCAGCCATTCTGTCTGAACTTCATGAGGATATTTCATGAAAAGTTCAATCTGATGAATTCGCTTCTTCATCAGCCATGAAATAACAGAATTGATCAATGCCATAATGCAGACACCGGTTAGGGTGTCCAAAAATACAATTTTATCTTATCAAACAACAGAAATAAGCCTGGACATGGAACCTGTCATGAGAAAAAAAGTATTTGTTACGTTATTTTTTTGTATTTTTTTTTGCTGAAACATAATATTGTTGTAAGTTTGCAACCCTAACAATTGCTCTTTCATGCTTGGTTTGCAGAAGGACCATCAAACCACAATAATCACTAACACCTCTACCAACACCATGAAAATTCTTGTTTTAAACTGCGGCAGTTCCTCGATTAAATACCAGTTAATCGAACTTTCCGGGGTAGCCGACCTTCAAGCCAAGGGGTTGCTTGACCGTATCGGCCTTCCTACGAGCGAACTCGTACACCAGGTCACCGGCAGGGAAAAGTATAAGATTGCCAACGAAGTACCCGATCACCAGGTCGGGATCAACCTGATTCTGAAAACCCTGAAAGACCCTGTTTACGGAGTCATTAAGGATGAAAAGGAGATTGTCGCTGTGGGGCACCGTGTTGCCCATGGCGGTGAAAACTTCAAAGCGAGCGTACTGATCACCCAGGATGTAAAGAACGACATTGAAAAATGCATCGAGCTGGCCCCGCTGCACAATCCTGCAAACCTGAAAGGAATCCTGTCCATCGAAGCCATCCTTCCGGATGTTCCGCAGGTTGCCGTGTTCGACACCTCGTTCCACCAGACCATGCCGGCGTTTTCATATCTCTACGCTATTCCTTACGAATATTATGAAAAGTATAAGATCCGCCGGTACGGTTTCCATGGCACCTCGCACAAATATGTTGCAATGAAGGCATGCCGTTACCTCGGCAAGGACTTCAACAACCTGAAAATCATCACATGCCACCTGGGCAATGGTTCGTCTGTCGCCGCCATCCTGAACGGCAAATCGGTCGATACCTCCATGGGGTTTACCCCCCTCGAGGGGCTCATGATGGGCACCCGAAGCGGCGATGTTGACCTTGGCGTATTATTGTTCATGGCCGAGAAGGAGAACCTGAGCATTGCCGACACCAACGCGATGTTCAATAAAAAAAGCGGTGTCTGCGGCATTTCGGGGATATCATTCGACATGCGCGATGTGGAGCAGGCCGCCGGCAATGGCAACAAGCGGGCGCAGCTGTCACTCGATATGTATGCCTATCGTGTTAAAAAGTACATCGGGGCCTATGCAGCCGCAATGGGCGGCGTCGACCTGATCATCATGGCCGGCGGAATTGGTGAAAACGACATAGATACCCGCCGGAGGATACTCGAAGGGCTGGAATTTCTTGGCGTTCAGTTCGATCCGGAACGGAATTCCACCAGGGGGAAAGAGGCGATCCTGACCAAACCGGGCTCCCCGGTCGTCTCCATGGTCATGCCAACCAACGAGGAACTGGTCATCGCCATCGATACTTTCAATATTGTTAACAACGAGGATTTTAATTTCTAATTATTAGAACATGGCTCCAATTAGTTTGTATATTGTTGAGGATGAGTTGATCATCGCTCATGACCTGAAAGCCAAACTTACCGGTTTTGGTTACGAGGTGCTTGGAATGGATACCAAGGGGGAAAATGCAATTGAGAATATCGCAATTCTTCAGGAATCAAAAAAAGAACCCGACATCGTCATCATGGATGTTCGTCTCGCCGGTAAAATGGATGGGATTGAAGCAGCACGTATCCTGACGGAGAACAACAACTGCGGGATTATTTTTCTCACCTCGATGAACAAGAGCGAGATTTTTGCCAAATCATTCTCGCTGAAGCCCTATGCCTATCTATTCAAACCGGTGGATATCGACCAGATCCGTGCCGCCATAGAGGTTGCCAACTACCAGCGGAACCTGGAAATCACCAACGAGCGCATCATCTCCGAGTTAAAAAGCGAGATCGAACAGCGCAAGAAAGTTGAGAAGGAACGCAATCTCCGGCTGCAGGAGCGGATCCGCGCCGAGCAGAAGGTCAACCAGCTGCTCAAGCAGAAACACCACATGGAACTCGACCTGATCAACCGCGAACTGGCCACCTCTTCCATCTTCATTTCACAGAAAAACAAGATCATCGGGCTGATCAAGAAGGACATCAACCGTTTGCTGAAAAACGAAAAGCACATCACCAAAGCGGAAATCGCCACGGTATTGAAAACCATCGATGAGAACATCAAATTCGACAACGACTGGTATCGCATCAAAGCCCATTTTGAAAAAATTCACCCGGGCTTCTTCGACCGGCTGCGGAAGAAATTTCCTCAGCTTACCCCCAACGATCATAAGTTATGTGCCCTGCTGCGGATGAACCTCAATACCAAGGAAATTTCTCATATCCTGAAAATTACGGCTCCCAGTACCGAGATATCCCGCATCCGCCTGCGCAAAAAACTCGACCTGCCCAAAGGGGTCAACCTTACGCAATTCATTTGTGAAGCATAATAAAAAACGCGGCGTCTGCCGCGTTTTTTATTATAGACTCTCCGCTATTTCATCACTGATCTCCATTGTATGGAAAACGTTCTGGACATCATCATCCTCCTCGATGATATCGACAAGTTTCAACACCTTGCGGGTGGCGTCGAGGTCGAGTGAAACGGTTGTTTTCGGGATCCGTTGCAGCGAAGCGCTTTCCGGCTCGATCTTCAGCTGCTCCAGTTTCTTGATCATGCTTCCGAAATCCTCCATGGCAGTGGTTATGTTGAAAACATCATCTTCGAGCGATATGTCCTCAGCCCCTGCGTCGATCAGTTCCATTTCAAAATCATCACGGTTGAGATCTCCTTTTGGAACGACAAAAATCCCTTTGCGGTCGAACAGGTAATTCAGCATCCCGTTTTGTCCCAGTTCACCGCCGTGTTTGTTGAAATAGGCCCGTACATTTGAAACGGTACGCTGGAGATTGTCGGTGGTACACTCCACAAAGATCGCGACACCATGAGGACCTTTGCCTTCATAGGTGGTTTCGTGCAGAATCGCTGCATCTTTGTCCGAACCCTTGCTGATGGCACGCTGGATATTGTCCTTCGGCATCGAGGCCCCCTTTGCATTCGAAATCGCAAGCCGCAGCCGGGGGTTCCCATCAGGATCGGGGCCACCCTCCTTTACAGCAATCGTGATATCCTTGATAATCTTGGAAAATATTTTGGAACGTTTGGCATCGAGCGCTCCCTTTTTCCGCTTAATGGTTGACCATTTATTGTGACCTGACATAAAATGATTGATTATTGAATAACAATGTAAAATTAATAAAAAAAGGTTACGTAATGAAAAACGATTGGTAAATTTGGGGTCGCAAACTTACGAAAATCCTTAGCTCGCGTGCAACGACCACCGCTTTTATTTTTCTTTTTTTCAATCGCAACCGCATTGTTGCTTGTTCGTTGCGCCAACCAGGTTTCCCCGACAGGCGGACCCAGGGATGTCACCCCGCCCAGGGTAACCCTTTGCGAACCGCCGCTCTTTGCCACCAGGTTTACAGGTAATTCTGTCACGGTTACTTTCGATGAGTTTATCACGCTGAAAAATCCTGTGACGGAGGTGTTCATTTCGCCCCCCCTGAAGGCTCCCCTCGATAACAGGTTACGCGGCAAATCCTTGGTGATCAAACTAACCGGCAAACTGGATTCGAATACAACATATTCCATCACCTTTGGCAATGCCATTACCGATCTCACCGAGGGAAATGTCCTGAAGGGGTTCAACTATGTTTTTTCAACAGGCGACATCGTGGATACGCTTTCACTGCAGGGAACACTTGTAAGTGCTTTTGACCATAAACCGCAGAAGGATGTTTTCGTTGAATTATACCTGAATAACAACGACACCCTGCCTTTCGACTCCCTGCCGTTAAAGGTAGCTCCGTATTATGTCACTAAATCGGATGAAAACGGTTATTTCATTTTCAACAACCTCCGGAACAGGAAATACAAATTGTTTGCGCTGAACGACCTGAGCGGCGACCTGATTTTCAACCAGCCTTCGGAAAAGATCGCCTTTTATGACACCCTGGTTGAGCCTGTCTACTTTTTATTCAACCGGAATGATACCATCAGAAAGGATACCCTTCATCCGGGCGCGACGAAGCCTGTGGCGGCATCCGCGAAAGATGCCGAGGTGAGGCGGAAAACCGATTCGGTTCACCGCGCCGATTCTGTCAGGCAGATGAGATCGAAGTATCCCTCCTTCCCGTTGTTCCTTTTTGAAGAGACCGATTCCATCGAACGCATTGTCAAATCGACCTTTACCAGAGAGGCCATGGTCCTCTTCAAGTTCCGGTTCCCCGTCGGGGATGTGAAATTCATCCCCCTGAATTTCGATTCGGTTGTACCCTGGTACCTCCCTGAATTCTCCCGTCTTCGCGATTCTGTCACCCTTTGGATCACCAGGCCTAAAACAGATTCATTGTTGCTGAAGGTGGTTGCCGGCGGGAGGGTCATTGATACGGTCCATCTGGAATTCCAGCGAAAGGACATCTCAAAACGGGCAATAAAAAAAGGAATGGGAGAACAGCTCGGCATCAGTTCGTCTGCAAAATCCAGCGGGCTGAACCAGTATAAGAACAAAATGCTGCTCTCATTTTCCTACCCGCTGGCCCTGTGGAACTTTTCAAAGGTTCTCCTGATCGAGGATAAAGACACCCTCCACCCCCGGATCTCCTTTACCGACAGCATCCAGCGAACCGCAGTCGTCGCGCATAAATGGAAGGAGGACAAGCAGTACACGCTTATCTTTCCTGATTCCATTTTCTACGGCATCACGCATATAAGCCACGATTCCATCAGGCTTTCCTTCAAAACCAAGGCAGAACGCGACTTTGGCAACCTTGTACTGTCAATGAACATGGACAAACGGCCAGGGCAATATATCGTTCAGCTGATGGATGAGAAAGAAACCCTGGTCTACGAAGAAAAAGTGGTGAACGCTTCAGGAAAAATACGGTTTGATTTTCTCACTCCCGGGAAATACAAAATCAAGGCAATCCACGACCGTAATTTCAACGGACATTGGGATACCGGCAACTACCGGAAAAAAATCCAGCCGGAAGAGGTGATCTACCTTCCGAAAATTATCGAAATCCGGTCAAACTGGGATGTGGAAGAGGAATGGGACTAATGGGTTGTACACTGGTTGATACAATCGATCACGTTCGAAAGTTCATTGGTTTTCAGGGAGTATAAAATCATCTTTCCATCACGTTTCGATTCAAGCAACCCCTTGTTTTTAAGGATGTTCAGATGATGTGAGGCTGAAGCCTGTTCAATGCTCAGGCGTTCATAGATTTCAGTGACCGTAAGCCTTTTGTTTGACGATAACAGGTCAATGATGGCGATACGCATCGGGTGAGCCATAGCACGCAGTTTACTGGCAGCCATTTCAAGTTTTTGTAAGTCGAGTGCGTTTTTTTTCTTCATAGCGCGGATAAATAGGTTTGTAATGCAAAGTTATATAATATATCGTAACGATATATGTAAATATATAGGATTATTTACTGAAAAGTTCCATAAACGTGAATTGCATTCCATCGAACAACCCCTTGTCGCTCAATTTGATCCCAGGGATGACGAGCAGGGCCATAAATGAAAGGGTCATGTACGGCGATGACATGGTACAGCCCATCTCCTTTGCCTTTTCATCCATCCGGTCGTAAAGGCGGGCGACCTCATACCCGTCGTGTCCCGACATGATCCCGGCAAACGGCATGGGTATGAACATTTTTGATGCACCATCCACAAGCGATATCCCTCCTTTTCCCTCAACAACCAGGTTGATGGCTTCGGCAATGGAGGCATCGTCAACTCCAACGGCAACGATGTTATGGCTGTCGTGGGCCACGCACGATGCCAGGGCGCCCCTTTTCAACCCGAAATTATTAAGGAACCCGATAGCGGCCGGCGAAGCATGATAACGGCTTTTCACGGCAATTTTAAGGATGTCCCGGGCCGGATCACCAACCACATTGTTGCTGGCAATGCAGGGTTCCGCTTTTATCATTTCCGTGATCAGCTGCCCGTCGAAGGCCCGTATCACGTGCATCAGGTTGCCGGTTGGTGCCACCCTGAGATCACCGGGCAGGATTTTCGGGGTAGCAAAATTATTTAAAGGGTCGGCAGCGACGGACCCGATCAGGGAATGTCCGTTTTCAGCCACCTTTTTCCCGTCAATATAGGTAGCAAGGATTCGAAAATCCCCGGGGTTGTCAATAAGAATGAAATCGGCCGCATCGCCAACCCTGAGCAACCCGATATCAAGATTATAATGATTTACAGGGTTCACGGTACAACTGCGGATGATGTTGAAAAAGTTCAGTCCCTTTGCGACGGCTCGTTTCACGAGTTCGTTCATGTGCCCTGCCGCAAGATCGTTGGGATGCCGGTCGTCGGAACAAAGCATGACCCGTGAAGGAAATTCATCAATAAGCGGGTAAAGAGCCTCGAAATTTTTCGCTGCGCTCCCCTCGCGGATCAGGATGTTCATCCCGAACCCGATCTTTTCGCGTGCTTCCTCCAGGGAAAAGCACTCATGATCGGTTGAAATTCCTGCAGAGATGTATCTCCGGGCATCTTCGCCCCTTATGCCGGGGGCGTGTCCGTCAACCGGCTTCCCCGCGCGTTTGGCTGTTGCCAGTTTCGCCATCACCTCCGGGTCGTTGAACAATACGCCCGGGAAGTTCATCATCTCCGAGAGAAAGCCGATCTCGGGCATGTTCAGCAATTCCTCAACCTCAGCAACACCGAGCTTCGCACCGGCGGTTTCGAACGGGGTTGCAGGCACGCAGGAAGGCGCCCCGAAATTAAATTTAAACGGGGTCATTTTACCGTTTCCGATCATGAACTTCACACCCGGCACCCCGAGCACATTGGCAATCTCATGAGGGTCTGAAACCGTTCCGACCGTACCGTGAACCACGGCCAGTCGGGCAAATTCCGACGGGATCAGCATGGAGCTCTCGATATGAATATGGGCATCGACCAGGCCGGGAAGAATGTAAACATCACCTGCGACTTCCTCCTCCCTGACAGCCTTTATCCGGTCGCCGTCAAAGACCACCGTTCCCCGGAATATTCTTTTTGCAACAACATCAACGATGTTGCCACTTATCTCAAAGGATGACTCTTCCATAGCACAATATTTTTCAGTTTGATTTTTTCCCGGCAAGCTGGCCGCAGGCGGCGTCAATATCCCTGCCCCTGCTCAGCCTGACGTTGACCACCATGTTCCGGCTTTCGAGGAAACTGACAAACGCCCTGGTTTTCTCTGGTGTCGATTTTATAAACCCGGAGTTTTGAACCGGGTTGTATTCGATGATATTGATTTTAACCGGGAAACTCCTGCAAAACCGGGCCAGTTCGCTGGCATCCTCGGGCGAATCGTTGAATTTCCCGAACAGGATGTACTCGATGGTGAAGCGTTTGCCGGTTTTTTGGTGATAATATTTTAGCGTCTCCGATATTTCCGAAAGCGGGTGCTTCAGGTTGAACGGGATGATCTGGTCGCGCTTCCGGTCGGTTGCGGCATGCAGTGACAGGGCGAAATGATATTTCGGATCATCATCCGCCATTCTCATGATCATCTTCGGAATTCCCACGCTTGACACGGTGATCCGCAGCGGCGACATCCCGAGCCCGTTCGGGCTGGTAATCCTGCCAATGGCGGATTTTACGGTTTCATAATTCAGGAACGGCTCTCCCATTCCCATAAAAACGATGTTCGAAAGAGTCAGTGGCTGAACATCAGCGGCGCCAGGCAAATTTTCCCCGGGTTCCGACATGCCCGTCAGCTGGTCGAGAATTTCACCTGCCGACAGGTTCCTGGTGAAGCCAAGCTGGCCGGTGGCGCAGAATTTACATCCAAGTGAACATCCCACCTGCGAAGAGATGCAAACCGTAGCCCGGTCGGCCGAGGGAATCATCACCCCTTCAACCAGCAAACCATCGTATAGGCGGAAAACAGTTTTGGCTGTTCCGTCGATGCTCTTTTGCCGGCTTTCAACCCCGGCCGAATGAAAGGTAAAATGATCGCCAAGCAACTGCCTGGTGCTCACGGGCAGGTTGGTCATTTCGCCGAACGACCGGCATGACTTCTTCCACAACCATTCATAAACCTGGTCGGCGCGAAATTTTTTTTCTCCCTTCTGAAGAAAAAACAGACTGATTTCTTCCCTGGAAATTTCCCTGATGTCAGGGTGGGTTTTACCATTCATCTTTTTTCACTACGGTGGGTTTCATCTTGTCCCTGATTGTTTTTACAAGCCGCTGCATCGTGGTATCAATCTGGTAAAGGTATGAATCCCAGTTCGGGTTATAGGCAGGGTCGGACTTGTTCAGCCATTTTTCAACCGGGAAGCGCGAATTCGATTTCAGGTTGAAATCGGTCACGGTATACCGGTATTTGTTGTCGCGGAGTTCAAATTTGATCTGGTACTGGATCTGTCCGCCGTCGCGCCGCATGTTGTTTTTATCGTCCTGGTAAAAGATCTTCATCCGGCCTGTCCCTTCGATCTTCCCGTTCTCCTTATCCTGGACGGAATAGACCGACTGGGCATTGACATAGTAAAAGCCGAACCATTCGATGGCTTTGTTGTAAAGATAGGGCATGGTGCCCTCCTGTTCGACGACACCCCTGTACATGATTTTTTTTGAGTCGGGGTCGATGGGCAGGTTTCCAGTTGTTTGCTGTTGTTGCTGGGAAAAAACCTTCAGGCTTCCGGCTAGAAGTAACGGGAGAAGTAATGAATATATAATTAGGGATTTCATGGCGAATTTATTAACGCTTACAATATTAGCGAAATTATAATAAAAAAGCCCTGAAGACTCAGGGCTTTTTTAAACAGATTTGTTAACGGTTAGTACATGTCGCCCATTCCGCCCATTCCCGGGTTCATCGGGGGCATGGCCGGCTTTTCCTCCTTATGGGTTGCAAGAACACATTCGGTAGTAAGCAGCATGCTGGCGATGGAAGCTGCGTTTTCGAGCGCAACGCGGGCCACCTTGGTCGGGTCGATGACACCGGCCTGGTAGAGGTTTTCATACTGGTCCGTGCGGGCGTTGAATCCGAAGTCACCTGTGCCGTCCTTTACTTTCTGGACGATGACCGAGCCTTCTAGGCCTGCATTCTCCACGATCTGGCGGAGGGGTTCTTCGAGGGCGCGTTTTACGATCTGGATACCGGTGGTTTCATCTTCATTGGCGCCTTTCAGGTTTTCAATCTGCTTCTGGGCACGGAGGTAGGCAACGCCGCCACCCGGGATGATCCCCTCTTCGATGGCGGCACGGGTTGCATGCAATGCATCGTCGAAACGGTCTTTCTTTTCTTTCATTTCAACTTCTGAAGCAGCTCCGACATAGATCACTGCCACGCCGCCTGCCAGTTTGGCAAGACGTTCCTGGAGTTTTTCCCTGTCATAGTCCGAAGTGGTTGTTCCGATCTGGGTTTTAATCTGGTTGATACGGGCCGAGATGTCCTCTTTCTTCCCGCTGCCATTGATAATGGTGGTGTTTTCCTTGTCAATGGTCACCTTTTCGGCCTGGCCGAGATACTGCAGGGTGGCGTCTTCCAGTTTGAATCCTTTTTCTTCGCTGATGACGGTACCGCCGGTAAGAACGGCGATGTCCTCGAGCATTTCCTTGCGGCGGTCGCCGAAACCGGGAGCTTTCACTGCGGCAACTTTCAGGGTTCCGCGGATCTTGTTCACCACCAGGGTGGCCAGGGCTTCACCTTCGACATCCTCGCTGACGATGATGAGCGGACGGCCGGTCTGTACAACCTTTTCCAATACCGGGAGCAGGTCCTTCATCACGCTGACCTTTTTGTCGTAGATCAGGATGTAAGGCGTATCATACACGACTTCCATCTTGTCGGTATCCGTAACAAAGTACGGGCTGATGTATCCACGGTCAAACTGCATCCCTTCAACAACCTTCACGGTCGTTTCGATGCCTTTTGCCTCTTCGATGGTGATGACGCCCTCTTTCTTGACTTTACTCATGGCTTCGGCGATCATTTTACCGATAAAACTGTCGTTGTTTGCCGAAATGGTGGCAACCTGTTCGATCTTGTCCATGCTGTCGCCAACCTTCTGGGTCTGCTCCTTGAGCGATTTGATGACTTCGGCAACGGCTTTGTCGATACCGCGTTTGAGATCCATGGGGTTTGCACCGGCCGTAACGTTCTTTAACCCGGTGGTGAAAATCGACTGGGCGAGAACGGTGGCGGTGGTGGTACCATCGCCGGCAAGGTCGCTGGTTTTGGAAGCAACTTCCTTGACCATCTGTGCGCCCATGTTTTCAACGGGATCCCTCAGTTCAACCTCTTTGGCAACTGTAACTCCATCCTTGGTAACGATGGGCGAGCCATATGATTTATCGATGATGACATTGCGTCCTTTGGGACCAAGGGTCACCTTAACAGCGTTCGAAAGTTCATCAACACCTTTCTTTAACGCTTCTCTTGCTTTTATGCTAAAGATGATATCTTTTGCCATTTTTTTAAATTTTTATTGTGATTGTTCTGTTAATTTCTTCATGTTTAATGATGGTCAGATCACTGCAACGATGTCCGATTCGCGCATGATCAGGTAACTCTCACCATCAACGGTGATTTCAGTTCCGGCATATTTGCCATACAGAACACTGTCACCGACTTTAACGGTCATGGGTTCATCTTTTTTTCCGGGACCAACGGCGACAACTGTACCTTTCTGTGGTTTTTCTTTTGCGGTATCAGGAATGATAATTCCTCCGGCTGTCTTGTCTTCTGCCGCTGCCGCTTCAACCAAAACGCGGTCGGCCAACGGTTTAATATTCACTTTTGCCATTTTACGTTATATTTAAAGTTAAACATTACAATATTTTGCCTTTGTGAAGGCATCCTCTTACAGTCATATTTTGTGCCAATTGATCAGTCCCCCCTGAATCTGGACAATTTTTCAGTTTAATGGCAGGCATAAATAAAAATGTCAGACTGTTCTGACAATCTGACATTCATTGAAAGCTGCTGATCAACCTTTCAGTTCTATTTTTTCTGGGTCGGGGGAGACTGGAAGTCCTTTATCGGGGCTGTTTTGCTCGCGTCAATCTGTTTCTGGATCTCACTCTGCTGAACATCCGCTTTTCCTGAAGTTTTCGGCGGGATGGCAAAGATCGAAAACAGGCTCAGGACGAGGAGTGCAATCGCAAGGGTCCATGTGGTTTTTTCGAGGAAATCGGCGGTTTTGCGTACGCCCATGAACTGGTTGGAGGAAGCAAAGTTTGAAGCAAGTCCGCCTCCTTTTGAATTCTGGACAAGGACCACCAATACGATCAACACACAAACGATGAGGATGAGGACGGAAATTAAAATGTAAAGACCCATGTGAAATTGCGTTTACGATTTACGATTTACGATTATTGTTCCAAATTGAGCGTCAGGAACCAAGATTTTCAATTTGGGCTGCAAAGTAACGACTTTTTTCTTGATTAAGCAAAGATAATTTCTCATAAACATGGATCGCCTTTTGTATATTTCCCTGTTTCGCATACAATTGGGCAAGGGTTTCGCTTACGATCTCCTCTTCGTCTATATTGCTCCGTGATGCACTTTCGGCAGGACTGAAAAAAGCAGTCTTTGGTTTCGAAATCCTGGGCTCTTCCCTGATGAACTTATCAATGAGCGCCATTTTTGATGAACTGCCCGGTGATCCGGTCATCTCCGCCGGGGCAATCTCCTGGTTTTTCACGGCACTGATTTCGGCAAGCCTGCGCCTTACGATCGCCAGCAACTCCTGCTGGGTCATCCGGTCACCGGTATCGTGAGGAGCCGGATGACCAAGCATTTCATCCAGTTCACGGTTTTCAGCCAATTCCCAGGTAACAACAAGGCCCCGGCCCGTCCCAGGTGCCATTTCCTCTACAACCCCGTCCGCATCGCCGTGGATTTCGGAGATGGCGAAAGGAACCGCCCCCTCCTCTCCAGGTTTATCTGAAGACGGGCAGGGCTCAACCGGATCAACCTCTTTCTGCGCCGCCGGGTTCACCCGGAATTCCTGAACGCCGGCCGTTCGGGGGGCGCTTTCAAGCGTGGTCTTACCCAAACCGATCAGCCCCCTGAGCACCCTGCGGTCGCCCGCATAGGCAGCGGCTTTTTTAAGCTGGGCCGGGTATTGGGGATCATCTTCCCTGAAAAGGTTATAGGTGTATAACAACTGGCCCGACTGGCAATAGGGGTAACGTCTTGTCAGCTCTTCAAGCATGGAAACAGTGCCGGAACCGGTGGTCAGGGGATTCGCTATATATTCGGAGAACTGCTCGCTGTTCATGGTTTTTACCTAACGGGTATTTACCAGTTGACGACCGCTTTATTGAAAATATCCTGCACAAGCTGGCTCGTAATTTCGGTTATCAGTCCATCCTGAACTGATTGAAGGTTGGCGGTGCTCGAATAATCCAGGTATTTTGAAAAGGAGTTTTCCCAATTCTGCTTTATATCGGTCTTATTGGTGAACTTCACGTTCACGGTGATGGTCAGCCGGTTCATGGCTGCGGTTTCGTTCCCCTGGATGGCCACGGGCTGAACCATGTACTGAGTGATGGTTCCCTCAAGCAGGAGATCCCCTCCCCGCTCGATCTGGGTCAGGTTGGTTTGGGAGGTAAAATAGTCGCGCATTGCATCTGTGATGGTCCGCGACAGGGTAGCTACCACGAGGGGGGCATTGTTGGCGAAGTTTGTGATGGTCACCGTTTTTACATTCGGGGAAATGGATGCCCCTGTAAACGAATAACTCACCTTGCACGATGGGAGCAAAAGCAAAGTCAGCCCAAGGAAAACCGGAAGGGGAAACATGTTGGAAAAAGAAATAAACCTGCTGAAACGCTTTTTCAAAATGAACGCTGTTTATTTACAAAAGTAATCAATATTATTCGATGTCATATTCCTTTATCTTCCGGTAAAGGGTCCGTTCTGATATGCCGAGTTCCCTGGCTGCATCCTTGCGTTTGCCTTCATGACGTGCAAGGGCCCGTTTGATGAAGTCGATCTCTTTTTTCTCAAGTGAAAGGGATTCTTCAACCTCTTCGGGTTCCTGGATTGTATCCTGGTCTGAGAAATGGGTGTCTGCCGAATGTACGATGATCGGCTGGGAAATGTCTTTTCCCTCTTCAAAATCCTTGTAAAGCCGCTTGATCAGGTGGGTGTTTTCACCAAGGTTGCTGCTGATGGTGTTTTCATGCTGCATAAGGTTCATGACCAGCTGTTTAAGATCGTTCATATCCTTCTTCATGTCAAACAACACTTTATACAGCAACTCCCGTTCGTTGAATTTCGAGGCGTCCTCCCCCTTGTATAAAACCGGCAATTCGTTCGACTGGCCCTGGGGGAGGTATTTAATGATGGTCGCCACATCGATCATCCTGTTCTTTTCGATGATGGAGATCTGTTCCGTCAGGTTTTTCAGTTGCCGGATATTCCCCGGCCAGCGGTAATTCCGGAGAACCTGCTGCGCTTCGTCATCCACCTGGATCGGCGGCATGCGGTACTTCTCTGCTGCATCTGCGGCAAATTTCCGGAAGAGGAGGTAGATGTCATCCTTCCGTTCACGCAAAGCCGGCACCAGAATGGGAACCGTATTAAGCCGATAGTACAGGTCCTGTCGGAATTTACCGTTCGAAATGGCATCAGGGATATTGACATTGGTCGCACCCACCACCCGCACATTGGTTTTCAGTACTTTGGAAGAACCCACACGCATAAATTCGCCGGATTCCAGGACGCGTAAAAGCCTGACCTGGGTTCCCAAAGGCAGTTCCGCGACTTCATCCAGGAAAATGGTCCCCCCGTCGACAACCTCGAAATACCCTTTGCGTGCTTCGTGGGCACCGGTGAAGGAACCTTTTTCATGACCGAAAAGCTCCGAATCGATGGTTCCTTCGGGGATGGCCCCGCAGTTCACCGCTATGTAAGGACCATGTTTCCTTGCGCTTAACTGGTGGATGATCTTTGGGAAAAATTCCTTCCCCGTGCCACTTTCCCCGCTTACCAGCACCGTGATATCGGTGGCGGCAACCTGGCGCGCAATGTCAATGGCCCTGTCGAGGACCGGGTTGTTTCCAATGATCCCGAAACGCTGTTTAATTGCCTGAATATCCATGGTTTTTATTATCTGAGCTGTGCATTAAGTTGGGATGCAAAAGCCCTGGTCATCCTTTCCATGACCTTTTCAATCTCTTTATCGGTAAGGGTTTTTTCACTGTCCTGCAAAATAAACTTGACCGCGTAGGATTTCTTGCCGGGGCCGATTTTGTCCCCTTCGTATACATCGAACAGCCCCACCTTCTTAAGGAGTTTTTTCTCCGTCTGGTATGCCAGCTGTTCAATTTCTGCGAAGGTGGTTGTCCGGTCGATCAGCAATGCCAGGTCGCGGCGCACTTCGGGAAATTTCGGGAGCTCCGTATACCCGGCATTCGCGGCAGGTATGAGTGCAAGCACCTTATCCCAGTTCAGTTCGGCATAAAAGACAGGCTGCCTGATGTCGAACATTTTCAGAACCGGAGCCGACAGCAGGCCCATCCGGTAAACAATCCCCGGCCCTGCTGAGCATACCTGGCCACCGGTCAGGTAGCCCGAAGCAAAAAGTTCTATCTTCAGTTTATCCTCTGCGACCGACAATTTTTTAAATATGGAGCCAAGGAACCCCTTCAATTCGTAAAAATCAACGGGTTTGTCGGTGGAATTCCAGTTTTCGGGTCGGAGGCGTCCCGTCATTGCGATGGCAAGATGTTTTTCTTCGTGATAACCCTGTACAGGATCATTCTTTTCGCCCGGGATGGAGTAAACACGGCCGAATTCAAACAGTTTAAGGTCCGACGATTTCCTGTTCTGGTTATGGACGATGGTCTCTGCCATCCCGAACAACAGTGTCTGTCTCATTACATCCAGTTCGCGGCTGATCGGGTTGAGCATTCTCACACAATGCTCTGCATGGAAATCCGGGTTTCCTTCGTAATAGGTCGACCGTGTGAGCGAGTTGTTCATGATCTCGCTGAAACCTCCCGCGGCAAGGTAATCGGCGACCAGGTTCTGAACCTTTTCAGGATCCGTTCCATGGGTGAAAGAAAGTGACGATCTCAGTACGTTGTCGAGTACGATGTTGTTGTACCCATAAACACGCAGGATCTCTTCAGCGACATCCGCCTCGCGTGTCACGTCAACCTTGAAGCCCGGGATCTGCAGCCTGAGACCCGGATCATCCGTCAGTTCAGCGAGGATGGCAATGCCGAGATCAGCGAGGATGGATTTTACAGTCTCCCTGCCGATCGTCTTTCCAATCAGCCTGTCAAGGCGTTTGTATGAAAGCTCAACGATGACCGGCGGAAATGGATTCGGGTATACATCGACAATTTCGGAAGTGATCATGCCCCCCGCTATTTCTTTGATCATCATCGCCGCACGCTTCAGCGCATAAACGGTGATATCGTAATTGGTCCCGCGTTCGAACCGGAAGGAGGCATCGGTTTGAAGCCCGTGAAACCGTGAACTCCTGCGGATATGTTTCGGATCAAAACAGGCGCTTTCGATGAAAATCCGTGAGGTCTTGCCTGTCACGCCCGATTTGCTTCCTCCGAATACCCCGGCGATGCACATGGGTTCGGCCGTGTTGCAGATCATCAGGTCGTTTGCCGACAGTTCCCGTTCAATAGTATCGAGGGTGACGAACTTCGTTCCTGCAGGGTACTTTTTAACCACCACCCTGTTGCCTGTAATGCAGTCGGCATCAAAAGCATGAAGCGGCTGGCCGAGTTCCATCAGGATATAGTTGGTGATATCGACAATGTTGTTGATGGGGCGCAGGCCGATAGCCAGCAACCTGTTCTTAAGCCATTCGGGGGAATCAGTCACGGTGACACCCGAAAGGGTGATTCCTGAATACCGGGGACAGGCTGCATCATCATCGATCACAACGTCGATATGGAGTTTGTCAGAGTCAACAGCAAATGATGAAACGTCGGGGATGATGAGCGATTTGCCGTTGCCGGTTTCCTCCCGGTTGCCGCCAAAGTTATTGAACACCGCAACCAGGTCACGTGCAACCCCGAGATGGGATGCGGCATCAGCCCGGTTCGGGGTCAGCCCGATGGTATAGGTAATATCTTCCTCCACTTTATAATAGGCTCCCGCAGAGGTACCCGGAACTGCATCAGCATCCAGAACCAGTATCCCGGCATGTGAAGATCCGAGTCCGAGCTCGTCCTCGGCGCAGATCATCCCCTCTGAAACCTCACCCCTGATTTTGGTGCGCTGCAGGGTCAACGCCTCATCCTTGAAAAAGAGTGTCGTTCCGATGGTGGCCACGGCCACTTTCTGCCCCTGGGCCACATTGGATGCACCGCAGACGATCTTCAAAGGTTCGGGGGCTCCAATGTTCACGGTCGTCAGGCTGAGATGGTCTGAATTCGGATGTTTTTCGCAGGTCAGCACCTCGCCGATGACAACCCCTTTCAACCCGCCTTTAATCGACTGGAAGAGCTCCTGGCCTTCAACCTCAAGGCCGCATCCTGTTAACATTTCCGCCACCTTGTCAGGTGATAGACTGAGATCATGATACTGATTCAGCCAGTTATACGAGATTTTCATTTGTCTTGCAGATTAAGCGAACAAAGGTAGGAATAAAAAAGGATACACTCAGGAGATCAGTCCCCAATTTTGCTGGTTCCGTTCCATTTGCTGAAGGTGTCGTGCCAGAATGTCATTGTCACTTTTCACCAGTTCCGGATCATCGGTGATGATGTCAGTGGCAACATTGCGGGCATATTTCAGGATTTTTTCATCTTTTACCAGGTCGGCGATCCGCAGGTCGAGAATCCCGCTTTGCTGTGTCCCCTGGAGGTCGCCCGGACCTCTGATCTGCAGGTCTGTTTCAGCGATCTCAAAGCCGTCGGTGGTGCGCACCATGGTGGAGATCCGCTTGCGGGCCTCGGCCGACAGTTCGTAACCGCTCACCAGGATGCAGTAGGATTGATCGCTGCCCCGTCCCACACGGCCGCGGAGCTGGTGCAGTTGCGAAAGACCGAACCGTTCGGCATTTTCAATCACCATGACGGAGGCGTTGGGAACGTCAACCCCGACTTCAATAACAGTTGTTGCCACCATGATCTGAGTTTCCTTTTGAAGGAATCGTTTCATTTCGGTGTCTTTCAACTGTTGCTTCATCTGCCCGTGCACCATGCTGACCGAATAACGGGGCGGGGGAAATTCCAGGATGACATGCTGGTAACCATCCTCAAGATTTTTGAGATCGAGGGTTTCCGATTCAGAGATTAGGGGATAAACAATATAGACCTGCCTGCCTTCGGCAACCTTTTCCCTTATAAATTGAAAAACCTTCCCGTGTTCGGGTTCGTAAACATGCCTGGTGACGATCGATTTCCTGCCCGGGGGGAGTTCATCAATGACCGATGTATCGAGATCACCGTAAAGTGTCATGGCCAGGGTCCGGGGGATCGGGGTGGCTGTCATGACCAGGATATGCGGGGTGATGATATTTTTCTCCCAGAGTTTAGCACGCTGGGCGACCCCGAAACGATGCTGTTCGTCAATAACCACCAGCCCGAGCCTGTAGAACTGCACATTTTCCTCAAGCAGGGCGTGGGTGCCTATGAGCAGTTGGATGGTTCCCGATTCAAGCCCGGCCTGGATCTCGCGGCGTTCGGCGGGCTTTGAGTTACCCGTAAGCAGGCGGACTTCCACCTTCAGCCCGGTGAGCATGGCGGTAATCGATTTGAAATGCTGTTTCGCCAAGATCTCGGTGGGTGCCATCAGGCAACTCTGGTAATCATTATCGAGCGCTATGAGCATGGTCATCAGGGCAACGAGTGTTTTGCCGCTGCCCACATCGCCCTGGAGCAGCCGGTTCATCTGGTTCCCGGAGCCCACATCGGCCCTGATCTCTTTGATGACCCTTTTTTGCGCATTTGTAAGTTCGAAGGTAAGATGGTTGTGGTAAAACTGGTTCACGTAATCGCCAACCTTAAAGAACCGGTGCCCCTCATGCTTGCTTAGCCTGCCGATCCGCTGTTTTGCCAGCCTGAGCTGAATGAAAAAAAGTTCTTCAAATTTCAGCCTTGTCTGTGCCTTTTTAAGCAGATCGGGGCTCCGGGGAAAATGGATGTTAACGAATGCCTCCTGCCGGTTAAGAAGCCTCAGGTTGTTAAGGATTGTCAGTGTCAGGTTTTCAGGAACGGCGAATTTTTCGCTCAGCAGCAGGTTTTTAACCAGTTTCCCGATCCCTTTGAAATCGAGGCCCTTGTTCTTAAGTTTTTCGGTGGAATTGTAAATCGGTCTTACCGTTTCGCTGAGTGGCAGCGGGTGTGCCGGTGGAATTTCAAGTTCAGGATGTGCCATGCTCCACCGGCCGTTGAACAGGGCCGGTTTCCCGAATACAACATATTCCTGCTGGGGTGTCAGCATCTCTGTCACCCACCTGATGCCCTGGAACCAGACCAGGTCGATTTCGCCGCTGGAATCACGGGCCGTGGCAACAAGCCGCTGGTGATGCGCCTGTCCGATCGTCTGGATACGCACGATTTTCGCCTTCAGCTGAATATAGGCCGTGTCATCCCTGATTTCCGAGATCAGGTAGAATTTGCTGCGGTCAACATAGCGAAAGGGGAAGTATGTAAGAAGTTCGCCGAAAGTCTGCAAACCGAGTTCTTTCCTGAGCAGTTCAGCCCTGGCCGAACCCACCCCTTTGAGGTATTCAATCGAAGTGTCAAGAAATGGTGTTGCCATATATTCCTATCGGGCCTGCGCGCACAAAAATAGTGAATCCGCAGGAACTGTGCGAATTTACGAACGGGTATCAAAAAAAGAAGCTGTCTCACCGCAATGAGACAGCCTCCTCCAATTTTTCTTTCCGCGTTCGGCAGAAAATATTCCTGTTCTAGTATTCCCAGAGATTCTGTTCGAAGTCGAACAGGCTGTTCTTGGCTTTTTCCGATTCAAGCAGTGCATCTACGCCCGTGGCGTATTCGTTAATGGCCCGGTCATAAACATTTTCCTCCTTGTACACATAGCTGGTGAACATCCGTTTCATGAAAACGTCATCATAGGTCATCCTGCCGGCCGATCCGTTTTTCAGGTTGAAAAGTTCGTTCTTGGCAAACAGGTTCCGGCATTCAGGGAAATAGACCCAGAAGAGGTTTTTCTCAAATCTTTTTTCACCCGTATTTTTGTCGATGTCATCCACTACCGGGCACATACCCAGGATTCTTACCTCAACCACCGACCGCTGACGGTCAAAATAGACATCCTCCTTGATCTTCAGTTTCTTCACGTTTGACGGATCAAAATCCACCTTGATAACGGTATCGAATGTGATATCGGGATTGTCGGGCCTGGGCAGTTTTACAGAGTCGGACCTGTTGAGTTTTTCCATCAACTCCTTATAGGTAAGCGGTACCAAAAACTGGTCCGATTCACTGGAATAAGCGGTGATCGTGCCTTCTTTCAGTCCGTCCATGAGAATGGTGACAAGGCTGCGCCAGCCGTTCTGCGGTTTTTCGGGGAAGTAAAAAGGCTGGTTCATCTTTTCACGCATGTCGAGCACCCGCCAGATCCTGCGTGTCCAGATGACATCGGCTTCGCGCAGGTAAGGATAAGGGATGGGTTGCACCTGCGTGATCGTCGTTTTATCATACACGCCATCCCTTGGAGGACCTTCCAGTACCTGGGAATAGGATGTAAGGTTTATTCCTGCAAGAATTGCAATGAATAAAACCAGGAAAAATGCTTTTTTCATATTACCTCCTTGTGGCTATTATCAGTTCAGTTTCAAATTAAGACTGGTATTCACTTTCCGGGTTCCGTCGGGACCCTTGACATAAATGTCGTCGAACCAGACACGCTGACCTTTGCGGGCATTCTGGATTTTCGAGAGGATTGCAGAACTCAAATGGTTACCGGTCACCTTTTCGTCGCTGCCTTCACCGGAAGCGGTGGAGGTAGAAAAGACAAAGGAGGTTACCGTAAATTTCAGGTCGAAGTCGAAACCGGCCGGCATTTCAGGCAGCAGGTAGGGGCTGGCAAGCAAGAGGCTTTTTGAAACGAAACCTTCGCTTTTTCCCGCAATTTTAATGAGGGGATCGGGGACCGTTTTCAACCGGAATTTATAGGCGCCCATGTTCTTGGTCTTTCCTGAAAATACGGCGTTCACGGTTATCACGGCCTCGCGCACGGCAGAAGAAACAAGGTTTGAAACGATCCAGTCTTTCCCTTCCTGCCGGATACTGCCGGTGGATATGGTAGGAATGATGCGTTCGGGACTGCCGGGTACGCTGATCTCAACCGGGTTGTCAACACCGATGTAAAATACGTTCATTTTACTCGGCGAGATGGTCAGCGCCGGTTTGGCCACGATGAATTCATCGTGGAAGTGGAAGGTCATGGTATCGCCCAGCGGGCTAACAACCTTGATGATCCCCGCAAACTTTTTGAGTCCTTCGCCGGATGCGCCGAGTTTGAGAACAACAAGTCCGTTGGAACCTTCGAGCGGGGTGGCGCTTTTAAAATTGGCCGGGGTAAGGGTATCCGATCCGAGCGTATAACGGACATCGGGGTTTTGCTTGGTATCGTATGCACCTACAAGGATTTCAGCCTGGTACTCATCTCCCAGGAAGACATAGCTGCTTCGCGGAATCACCTTGGCCTGGATCTTGTCGAATTTGAAGTTCAGCGCATCGATCGAACTGTAGAGGTTGTTCACCACATCGAATTCGGCGTTGTAAACTTCAGCCTTAGTCTTATTTAAGATGGTCACGGTTGCAGCAAGAATGGTACGGTAGAAATTATGCATTTCCCACGTTTGCTCTTTCCCGTCGAAATCAACAAACGGGCCTTTGGTATCCATGCCGAGTTTGATTGTATTCCTGAATTTCGGGTCGACCAGTTCGATCATCTGTTTTTTGAAAGCCTCGATCTTTTCCTTCAAAACCCTCGATTCCCCGGCAGATCCATCGGATGAACTACCGATGAAAAAACGGGTGGGTGTATCGTAATTGTCTTTCCTCTTGGCATCACGCAGGTTCAGCTTTTTGGCATCTTCGATGGTCGGGAGCTTTTCGGTACGCTGAATGACCAGGTACTTGAGGCTGTCGATATATTTCGAAAATTTTTCAGAAACAATATGTGCCTGTTGCGCCTTAAGCCAGTAGGGGCCAACTTTGTTGGGATTCAACTGATATTGGATCTTGAATTTCGCATAGGTGTTGTCCAGCTTCTTCGAAAAGTTATCATTGGTGAGCTCCATGCTTTCGTTAACAACAACAAATGCATCCAGGATCTGTTTCGAGACGTTCAATGCGAGCAATGCAGTAAGAACAAGATACATCATTCCGATCATCTTCTGCCTCGGTGTCTCTTTATATCCAGCCATCTAGTTATATATTTTGTACAGGTGAATTCTAATTATTTTCCGCCAACACTCATTGCCGACAACATATTTCCATAAACTTTATTCAGGGAGACAATATTCCTGGTAAGATTGTCAACCTCAACCTTGAATTTCTCGGTATTGGCAAGAGACTCGTTGAGGTTTGCAGAAAACTTGTTCAGGACGGCATTGTACTTGTTTGTGTTTTCCATCTGCTGGTTGGAGCCCTGCAGGTGAAGTTCGTATAAAGCGTTGAGTGCGGAAAGATTGCTTGAAACGCGCTGGAGTTCCTTGTTGTAAGTGGCGCCACCGGCTGCGGAAGCATTGAGTGATTCAACTGTTTTGCTGAGTAATGCGGCTGATTCGTTGTATTTTTCAACGAATTTGTTGGCAGAGGTTGTCACGTTGGAAAGACTGGCGGAGAAGGCTTTGTTGGCCTGGATATCTTCCTTCAGGGATTCACCGACTTCGGCGAACATGCCCGAGAGGGTGGCGGCGCTTTTTGAGGTCGCCTTGATATGTGTAAGCTGCTCCTGCGATGCGGTAACGCTCTGTTCGAGCGAACTGGCGGTTTTGCGGTACGAATCATTCAGGATGTTTGCCGATTCGGTGGCGGTTTTCATGCTGGTGACATACTTATCATTGGCCAGAGAGGCATCGGCAACATTCGAAAGTTTCGAGGTGGTCTCCGACAAATTGGTAAGGCCTGCGCCTAAACTGGCAATCAGTTCTGGCCCGATTTTGGCCTTTTCCAGCATTTTGTCAAGTTCCTGGGTGACGGTATCCTTTGTTGTGAAAGCCTTGGAGGCATCAAGTTCATCCTCATGATAGATCCCGGCAAGCTGCGGATAAACCAGGCTCCAGTCGGGTTCAACATGGGGTGGTTCAAAGGCAGAGAAAAAGAAGATCATCGATTCGGTACCCAGACCGATGATGAGCATGATATCGGCACCGGTATAGTGGTTGATTTTAAACAAGGCACCCACGATAACGACAGCGGCTCCCCAGCCATAAAGCTTGGCCATGAAATTCTTATACTGCTTTGTTTTGACAAAATCTAGTAACGCCATAACATGAAAGGATTAATTGTGAATTGTTGAAAGTAGATTGTTTAGTTTTTATCTGTAGACTTTGGAAGCCCGTGCAGGATTATCATCGCGCTGACGGCCGAGGTAACTCTGTACACAACGGAAACCAACATAGCACTTGGCTGTGTCCTGGTACTCGAACGACCGGGTGGAGACCCGGATGAAATAAGCCACATCTTTCCATGAACCGCCGCGGGTAACTTTGCGTTTCATTGCAGGAGGATCAGAATCTTTTGCATTGTACTTGTAATCGGGGTTCAGGTCCCATGAAAAATTGTAGGATGCGGGATGAAATGCTGTAACGGTCCATTCGGCCACATTGCCGGCCATGTCGTAAAGGCCGTAATCATTGGCGGGGTAATGGGCCACAATAACGGTTGTTGCTCCCCCGTCGGCAATGTAATCGCCGCGCAAGGGTTTAAAGTTCGCAAGGAAACAGCCTTTGTCGTTCCGGGTGTAGGGGCCGCCCCAGGGATAGGGGTTGGCATCGTAACCACCGCGGGCTGCCCATTCCCATTCGCTTTCGGTCGGGAGACGGAAGTCGCTGATGAAGGTTTCACCCTTTTTACCGGCCAGGTAGCTGTTCTTCAGCTGGGTGCGCCAGATACAGAAAGCATTCGCCTGGCGCCAGTTTACGCCAACCACCGGGTAGTTGTCGTAGGCGGGGTGCCAGAAATATTTTTCTGCGGTCGGATCATTGTACGAATACGCGAAATCATGAATCCAGCACAGGGTGTCCGGATAAACATTGATGACCTCCTTGCGAACATAAACCGACCGGTCTTTAAGACCCTGCGGACGGTTGGCAAGACTGGCCTCCTTCGGATCGGGCTGCGCGCCATAATCCTTGCGCGATGCTGCCTTCAGGTCAACGAAATAATATTCAAAATAAAGTTTGCGCGAATCAATCTCTTTCCTTCTGAAATATCTTTCATTTTCAGGTAGATACATTTGAGCAAGGGCATCCCTTACATCCTGCTGCTGCGAATTCCACTCCAGCTTGGTTTCCCAGTTCAGGAATGGGGGGTCAAACTGCTCACCGGTCTTTTTGTTCTCAGAGATAAAATAGAGTTCGGGTTTGGTTTCACCAAGAATCCTGCGTGCAATTGAATCCCTGACCCAGTAAACGAACTGGCGGTATTCATTGTTGGTGATCTCGGTCTGATCCATATAGAATGCCTGGACAGTTACTGTTTTCGGGTTGTTCAGCTGGGCATAAGGCATATCTTCATCGCTTACACCCATGGTGAATGACCCCATGGGAACGTAGACCATACCAAACGGATCCGGTGAATAGTAACGCTTACGGCCCTTGACTCCCGTAAGTTCACCACTTCCTGAGTTACCGCAACTTCCCAAGAAGATGAGCAGAGCGGAATAAATGATCAGTTTTTTCATTTGTTGGCAGATTGATGGATGAAAATAACGCTACGTATTGACATTTATTATTTTGAAGCCTGTTTTTCAAGCAAAACGGCAAAATTAAACTTTTTCTTTTATAAGAAACGTGTGTTCCGGTAACTTTTCCGGAATTTATCCACGCTGATCTTAAAGCAATAGTTCACCATGATTTCAAGGCCGCCGCTGTTGTACTTGTGTATGGCTGAGGTACTGATATCGTAGGCAACGCCGATCTTCAGGCTTTTTACGGCGACTCCGGCCAGTACCGACACGGCATCCTGAAGCCGGTATCCCAGACCGCCGTAAAATTTATTGTTGTACATCACCAGCGCCGAGGCATTCAGCTGGAAAGAGGCCCCGTCGTACATGATCAGCGCCGAGGGCAGTAGCTGGAAAGCAGGCTGATTCGGAATATTCCACTGGTAACCTCCTGAAAGATAGTATGTTCGCCGCAACTGGTACGACATTTTCTTGGCAAGGGTCTGTAAAAGATTGTCAACCGATAGCCCTACGTAATATTTTTCGGGTACCTTATAGTAAACGCCCAGTCCCATGTCGATCATCATGTTGCTGGTCTTTCCCTCGAGCCCGTTCAGTACCGGATCTTCGGTCTCAATCGGTTTGAATTTGGAGGCGTCATAACTGATATTCTGAAGATTCGCCTGTAACCCGAACGACAGGTCACCCGCTCCCAGTTCCATTTTATAGGCATACCCTATTTTTACCGCTATGTTCTTGAATGCGCCGATCTGGTCCTGTGAAATGGATCCTCCCAGCCCTCCATGCAAAGCCCGGAGGGGGGAATCTACGGTGAGCAGGAAGGTCTGCGGCGCCGATTTGGTACCATCGGCATCTTTCCAGCCGATCCATTGCTGACGGACCAGGCCCGTGACCGAAATACCGCCGCTGTTGCCTGCAAAGGCGGGGTTGATCGCCATGTTTGTGAACATGTAATGGGTGATCAGCGTGGGCTGCTGGCCATAAACATGATATCCTCCCTGTACTACAAGGAGGATCAGGATAGAAATCCATCTTATCCCGGGCTTCGGCAGATGTTCTGCTACAGGCAAGTTCAACAATGGGTTGTTAGGGTCCTTTAAAAATCGGGATAAAAGTACAGCTTTTTTTATTACCAGCACCACCGTACAGCCAATTTATACTATGTTTAAATCAATAACGCACAACAGACGTAAGGATTGTGTATTAATGAAATATCTTTGCATCCGCAACTTTTATAGAACCAAAATTCAATTTTATGGCTTTTTTCCTGATCAGGGAAAAACCCTTCACAAGGAAGTGGTTTTTATCCTACAGCCTCATCATCATCGGATCCTTTGTCCTTGCTGTGGCGTTCGTGCTATTTATCACTCCGTATAAAATCGTGCCGGGAGGCGTTTACGGGATCTCCATTGTCCTGCACTACCTGTTCAATACGCCGGTCGGGCTGGTTGCCCTGTGTTTTGACATCCCGCTTACGATCATCGGGATCAGGTTCCTGGGCCCCAGGTTCGGGTTTAAAACGGTAGTGGGATTCTCGCTGACAGCATTATTTACCGACACCCTTACATTCTTCTGGGGATTCAAACCGCTTGTTGCTGGAGATGCGCTGCTCTCCTCTATTTTCGGGGGTGTCCTGGCCGGGCTCGGGCTCGGGCTGATCTTCAAATCAAGGGCAACCTCCGGGGGCAGTGATATCGTGGCGATGATCATTGCCAAATATACCAAACTGCCACTTGGGATGCTGATGATCTATGTCGACTCCGTCATCGTCCTGGTCGGGCTGGTGGTGTTCCGCGACTGGAAAATCCCGCTCTATTCCTGGATTGTCATCTTCATCACCGGGAAGGTGATCGACGTGGTCCTGCAGGGAGTCAGCTATGACAAGAGCATCTTCATCATCTCCGACAAGCACGAGGAGATCAGAGATAAGATCCTGAACAACCTCGACAGGGGAGGCACCTACATCGACGGGCACGGGATGTACAACATGGCCGAAAAACGGATCATCTTTACGGTTGTGAGCCGCCGGGAACTGGCCCTGCTGGAGGAATACATCCACGAGATCGACCCCAAAGCCTTCCTGACCGTAACCGACGCCACGGAAATCCTGGGTGAAGGGTTTGCTTCCCTGCAGGAAAAAGTAAACACCTGAAAAACAAACACCCCAAATAGTGAAACGGAGAACAACCATTTCGCCATTTCGCTACCTCGCTACCTCGCTACCTTTTAATGCCTGAACAACTTCATGACATCCTGCCCGTTTGCAAAAATCAGCAGTCCGAAAAGGATTACCATCCCCACGATCTGGGCATATTCCATGAATTTGTCACTGGGCTTGCGCCTGAAAATGATTTCGTAAAAAAGGAACATCACATGGCCGCCGTCGAGCGCCGGGATGGGCAGGACGTTCAGGACGGCCAGCATGATGGAGAGGAATGCGGTGAGCGACCAGAAGGCAGGCCAGTCCCAGGTGGAGGGAAAAATGTTGCCGATGGTGATGAAGCCGCCAACCGATTCGTAGGCCTTGTCCTGTGAAAAGAGCAGTTTGATGGATTTGATATAATTCCAGGCCCCGTCGAATGCCTTTACCACCCCCGCGGGGATCGCCGTTACGACATTGTAGCTTTTTTCCCTGAAATGAAAATAGGATATGGGAGCCTTGTTGTATACACCGATCTTGCCGGCATCGGAGACATTCACCGGCAGGCGAAGGGTGTCTTTCCCCCGGAGCACCATCACCTTCACGGTTTTCCCCTTGTATCCCCTGATATAGGTGCTGTACTGGTCGTAAAAGACCATCACCGAGTCATTGATCCCGACAATCTTGTCGTCGACCTGCATCCCCGCACTTTTGGCAGGAGAACCCGGGCTGAATTTGCCCGCTTCAAAAGGGAACCTGACCGCAATGAAATCGGGTGATTTCTGCTTGATCAGCCGGCTGATGAACCCGGCGGGTATATTGACTTCCATGTTCTGATTGTTGCGGATAACCTGCACGGTTTTGGCCTCCCCGAGGATGATGGTCTTGGGAATAGCCGCAAAATCCTCCACCTGTTTATGGTCAATGGTAAGAATGCGGTCGCCGTTGCGCAGGCCCATCTGGTAGCCAAGGGAATCGACCGTGATCCCGAATTTTACCTCCGAAGTCGGAAGGTATTGTTCGCCCCACATCGCCAGCATGGCAATATAGATAACCATGGCAAGCAGAACATTCACGGTAACGCCTCCCAGCATGATAATCAGCCGCTGCCACGCCGGTTTTGCACGAAATTCCCACGGCTGTGGCGGGAGTTTCATCTGTTCCTTGTCCATCGATTCATCGATCATTCCCGAAATTTTCACATAGCCCCCCAGGGGAACCCAGCCAACCCCGTATTCGGTGTCCCCCTTTTTGAATTTGAAGAGAGAAAACCACGGATCGAAAAAAAGATAGAATTTCTCAACGCGGGTTTTAAAAACACGTGCCGCGATAAAATGTCCGAATTCGTGAAATATCACCAGGATGGACAAACTGAGCAATAACTGAACGACTTTAATGAAAATTTCCATTCGATTTTATACGTTTTTATGCAGGTTCATGATTGATTGATAAAGTTCCGGGCTCTTTCGATTGTTTCCAGGTGAGTGGTAACATAATCGTCATAACCGGGATTTTTTACAAAGGAGGAGGTCTTCATGCAGTGTTCCACCACATCAGGCATTGCGAGAAACCCGATCTGCCCCGATAAAAATGCACCCACCGCTGCCTCGTTGGCGGCATTCAGGATACAGGGCATGTTCCCTCCCTGCTCAAGTGCAAGGAAGGCCAGGGCAAGGTTCCTGAACAATTCTTTATCGGGCGGGGCAAAGGTAAGTTTGGGGTATGCGCCGAAGTCGAGCCGGGCAAACCCCGAGGTGATCCGTCGCGGGTATCCGAGCGCATAAAGGATCGGGAGTTTCATGTCGGGCAGCCCCATCTGGGCCTTGACTGAACCATCGATGAACTGGACCATTGAATGGACCACCGACTGCGGGTGGATGACAACATCTATCTGGTGGGGACGGAGGTCAAAAAGCCAGCGCGCCTCGATCACCTCAAGCCCCTTGTTCATCATCGATGCCGAATCGATGGTGATCTTGCTTCCCATCGACCAGTTCGGATGTTTAAGCGCATCCGCAGGGGTAATGTTGAGCAGGTCGGCCCGCTTCCTGCCATGAAAGGGACCTCCCGATGCAGTAAGGTAAATTTTTTCAACCTCAGCCGGCGACTCCCCCGCAAGGCACTGGAAAATAGCCGAATGTTCTGAATCGACCGGGAGAATCATCACTTGTTTGCGCTTGGCCTCGGCCATCACCAGTTCGCCCGCGATGACAAGGCTCTCCTTGTTCGCCAGGGCCACATTTTTGCCGGCCCCGATTGCTGCCAGGGTAGGCTTCAGCCCGGCATATCCAACCAGGGCGCTGATTACCAGATCGATGGAATCCATCTCCATCATCTGCGAAAGGGATTCTTCTCCTGCAAAAACCTTGATTGGAAAGGATTTCAGCGCTTCGGAAACTTTTGGGTAGCAATCCTTATTCCCTATAACCACGGCATTCGGGCTGAATTCGATGGCCTGCCTGATCAGGATGTCGCAGTTATTCATGGCGGTCAGTACCTCCACCCCGAACTGGCCGGGGTGGTTTCGGATAACTTCCAGGGCCTGGGTGCCTATGCTGCCGGTTGATCCTAATATTGCGATGTTCTTCTTCAAACAGGTACGGGAATAGGTTAAAATGTAATATAATCCTTGGGATTCAGGGCATTGCCATCGTTCCACAATTCGAAATGGAGATGGGGTCCTGTAAGCAGTTCGCCCGTTTCACCGACAATGGCGATGGGCTCTCCGGCCCTCACGTAATCGCCTGCTTTTTTGAGAATGGCTGAATTGTGTTTGTAAATGGAAACGATATTCTGCAAATGCTGGACAGCGATCACGTACCCGGTCTCAAGGGTCCAGTTGCTGAAAAGGACTGTCCCGTCGAGAACCGCCTTCACTGCTTCGTTCTGTTTCGAAACGATATCGACGCCGTAATGTTTCTTGACCGGGTCAAACCCATTGGTGATGACACCTTTCAGCGGGGTAAAGAAAAGTATCCCGCCCATGGAGGCTTTCCTGCGGCTGGCCGTCTCGATGTTCTCCATCTTATACAGGTTGTATTTGTTCTGGTTTTCCACGTCGAGCCTCAGCATGGAATCCTCGGCACTGTGCCGGATCTTTACGTTTTCGTAATGTTTCATCGTATCCCTGGGAAGGGGTTTATCCTCGGTGAGGTCCTTTCCGTTGATGACATCCCTCAGGTTCCTGATGAAGGCATCTTTGTTTGCCAGGTCGCGCTCGATGGAATCTGTTTTTATCTGGAGCCTGTAAAGCCGTTTGGTGAGCCCCACGCTCGTATATCCCGGGATGTATTCCCGCAGGGGGGTGAAGGCGATCAGGATGCTGGTAAGGAAGATCAGGACGATGGTAAGGGTTCCCAGTGCAATGAAGACATTCATCCGTGAAAGCCGGAAGGTAAAACGCTCTTCCAGTGTATCATCGGTCATGAAAACCAGGCGGTATTTATTTCGCCATTTTTCAGTCCACCTTCCTCTTCTTTTATCTTTTCTTTCAGATGCCATGTCGCACGCGCTGTTCCTTCAAACGGTGCAAAGATCGGAAAATTATGCGATTCCGCAAATCTTCAATGCAGGCTTGCTGAACATCAGGCAAAGGAAACCGGCAAAGACTCCTTTTTGATATCTTTCAGCATATATCAGGTCAAATTCAAAAAATTAAAATATTTTTGTAAAATTAAAGTTAGTATTCTTTTAAGGCCTTATCGTTTTGAGATCGTCGAAGATATTTACCCTCGCCGTATGGATGTTGTTTTTGCCGGGGCTCACCCTGCTCACTGGGTGTTCCACCAAGAAAAACACCTTTGTTCGGAGAAGCTATCATAACCTCACTGCCCATTACAACGTTTACTGGAACGGCATGGACAATCTCCGCCAGGGGTTGAAAGAATACCAGGCAGGGCTGAAAGACAATTACGCCCTCATCCTGCCGGTTTACAATTACGGCGATAAAACAAGTTCCGCGAAAATTTCCCAGTATGCCGATGTCGGTATTAAAAAGGCATCAAAGGCGATCAACAAGCACTCGATGTACTTCAACCACAAGGAGTACAACAAGTGGATGGACGACTGTTACCTCCTGATCGGGAAATGCTACTTTTATAAACAGGATTACCCGATGGCCCGCCGGACCTTTGAGTTCGTGATCAAGACCTACAACCAAAGCGAACTGAAATATTCTGCCATGCTGTGGCAGGCAAAGGCAAATATCCAGATGGGCGATTTCAACAGGGCAGAACCGGTACTTGACATGCTCCAGAGCAAAATCAGGAAAGGGGATGCTCCCGAAAAATATGAAACGGAACTGAACCTGGTATATGCCCAGTTTTATATCATGCAAAAGAACTATGAGGCGGCGGTGCCTTACCTCAACCGTGCGCTGGAATTAAAGCCCGCTTCAGCCTTCCGCACCCGCTGTAAGTTCATCCTGGCCCAGATACACCAGATGAACGGGGAACTGGACGAAGCTTCAAAACTGTATGTCGAAGTGGTCAAGCATGCCAAAACCTATGACATGGAATTCAATGCCAAGATCAACCTGGCACAATGCTATAACGTTCAAAGCGGGAACCGCGAATATATCATCAAGAAGCTGACAAAAATGCTGAAGGATGATAAAAACAAAGATTACCAGGACCAGATCTATTTTGCCCTGGCACACATTGCCATCAAGGACAGTGACACCGCCCATGCAATCGAATTTTTCAGGAAATCGGTGAGTACGAGCCATTCGAATAATTACCAGAAGGCGATCTCCTCTCTCGAACTTGCGGATATTTTCTTCGGGACCCGCGACTACATCAAATCCCAGTCGTATTACGACAGCACCCTGCAGTTCCTGCCAAAAGATTATGCGGGATATAAGGAGCTTTCCAAAAAAACGATGACCCTCACCGACCTCGTCAGGAACCTCCAGGTCATCCAGCGGCAGGATAGCCTCCAGAAACTTGCCGCCATGCCCGAAGACCAGCGGAACAAGATTATAGACCAGATTATTGCAAAACTCATCGCCGAAGAGCAGAAAAAATTACAGGAAGAACAAAGAAGAATCGAATCGCAATACCTCCTCGGACCCAATTCGGGACAGGACCAGCAGGCGATCGGGTCAAGCGGGGGAAAGTGGTATTTTTACAATCCCGCAACCATGTCGATCGGTTTTTCAACCTTCAAAAGAAAGTGGGGTCAGCGGAAATATGAAGACAACTGGTTCCTCTCCGACAAGGCCACCAACACTTTTTCAAATGAACCCGAGAAGCAGGATTCTGTAACCGGGAAGCCGAGCGACACCACTAAAGAGGGAAAGAAAATGCTGGCCAAGGCAAAGAACCCGAAAGACCGTGCCTATTATCTCAAGGATATTCCATTCGACACTGCCAGGATCAGGCATTCCAACAACCAGATCATCGAAGCATACTACCAGGCGGGATTTATTTATGTGGAAGGCTTGGGCGATTACGGCAACGCAACCATCACCTTCGAGACCCTGCTGAACCGTTTCCCGGGCAACAAATACAAGACCCAGACAGCGTACGAGCTTTGCATGCTCTATGGTCACCTTGAAAACCAGCCAAAAGTTGATGAGTATAAGAACCTTGTCCTGACCCGCTACCCCGAGAGTGATTATGCCAAACTGCTGGCAAACCCCAATTATTACAAGGAGATCGGCGCCAGGCGGTCCGAGGCAACTGTTCTGTATAATGACACCTATAAGGCATTCTCCAACCAGCAGTATTACATGGTCATCAACAATGCCGATATTGCCAGGGCGCACTTCAAATCGGATACGATGCTGATGCCAAAATTCGATTACCTTCGTGCGCTGGCGCTTGGAAAGATAGAGATTGTTGATTCCCTGGTAGTCTCGATGAAAAAGGTGGTAAAGGATTACCCAAAAAGCGCGGTACGTCCGATGGCCGAAAATGTGCTTGCCTTCCTGGGAACCCAGAAGGATGCAGGCGGAAAGCCGATCCCGACCGATTCGGTTTCCGTTCTCGACAACACCATGAAACTATACCGTTATGATCCGAACGCCATTCATTTTTACGTTCTGGTGGTCAATGACAACCTCGTGGATGTGGATGCACTGAAGAACAAGATCTCCGATTATAACAGCAAATTCCACGACCTTGAGGGGCTGATGGTGAACAGCCTGCTGCTCGACCAGGGCCGGCAGATGGTTACGGTAAACAATTTCGATAACAGCGAAACCGCCATGAACTACTTCCTCGGGATCCTCGAAAGCAAGTATATTTTCACAAAACTTGAAAATGCGGGACAGTATTTCGCCTTTGTGATCTCCGTTGAAAACTACCCGATCCTTTATAAAAACAAGGACATCCTGCAGTATATCCGTTTCTTTGAAAAGAATTATCCGATTCAAAAATAAGCACTGTTATAAAAATGAGCCTTATGTCAAAAAACAGAGAGCCTGAAATTACGACCATCAACATTCTGGGTCCGGGCGCGGTGATTAAGGGAGAGATCCAGGTCAACGGCGATTTCCGGATCGATGGCACCCTGAACGGGACCATCCAGTGCAAGGGAAAGATTGTTGTAGGCACGACCGGGAAGATTGATGGCGAAATCCAGTGCCAGAATGCAGACTTCTCGGGTGAGGTCAGGGCCACGGTAAAGGTTTCAGAACTGCTTACCCTGAAGGAGACGGCCCGTTTTACCGGCGATGTAACCACCGGTAAACTGGCTATTGAACCGGGAGCCCAGTTTTCGGGTACCTGCAGCATGGAGCAGGGAGGTTCGAAAGAGGTGAAATTTTCCCCGATTCCCAATGACAACCGACCCGCGGAAAAACCTTAACGCATATGCCCGGTTTTCCAGCATTGCCATCCAGATGCTGGTGATTATCCTGGCGGGAGTATTCGGCGGTTTCCGCCTCGATCTCTGGCTCCATACAAGTCCCGTCCTGACCGTCGTCCTATCGCTGGTGGCCGTGGCACTTTCCATCTATCTGGTCACAAAAGACCTGTTGCGCAAATAACCCTCAATAAACCGAAGCAACCCCACCTGAATTTTTGTCATGAACACCGACTACCTGAAATTTCTGAAACAGCTACTGGTCTTTTCTGCCATCCTTGCGTTGCTTGTTGCAGCATTCACATTTTTACTCCCTGCGGCCTACGTTTCGCCGGCATGGCCCTTCCTGATCCCCTTTTTCATCGCCGCCACCCTCCTCTCCTACTATTACCTGCTGCAAACCCTGCATAAAAGGTTCATAAAGTTTGTCAACACCTTCCTGCTGACCATTCTCATCAAACTGGTTCTGTATGTAAGCGTGATGATCCTTTATGCCTTTACACACCGGAGAGAGGCCGTGCCGTTCATGCTGGGATTTTTCCTGCTATACCTCTGTTATACCGTGTTCGAGTCGGTCTCCATCATCCGGGACACGCCGCACAAGCCGGATGGAGGAGAGGCCTCTTCATCTTAAACGACAGCAGCCCGAAAAGGCTGGCCGGGGGTTGCCCCCGGAACATTCGTGAAATAATTTGTACCTTTGTTCCATAAAAGATTCGAAATGGTTTATATCACCCGGAGGGAACATTTCAGCGCCGCACACCGGCTTTTTCTGCCGGAATATACCGATGAAGAGAATCTCAGTGTGTTCGGCAAGTGCTCAAACCCCAACTGGCACGGGCATAACTATATCCTTTTTGTCACTGTCAGGGGGGTACCCGACCCGGTTACAGGGCTGATCATCCATTTGCGGCACGTCAGCAAACTGATTGACGACAGGGTCCTGAGTAAAGTCGACCATAAAAACCTGAACCTGGAGGTTGATTTCCTCGCCGGGAAGGTTCCCACGAGCGAAATCCTGGCCATCGGCATCTGGAATGAACTGGCTGGAGGTATCCGGCAGCTTGGCGGCGAGCTGCATTGCATCCGTATCGAGCAATCGGAAAATAATATCATTGAGTATTATGGTGAATGATTGATGAATAAACGAATATGACAACCAAGAAAAAACTGAATTACGAGAAGGTGGAGGAGTTTGATCCCGGCACAACCGAGGAGCTCGCCATGCATTACAAAGAGATTCTCAGGCTGATCGGCGAAAACCCCGACCGCGAAGGACTGGAAAAAACCCCGCTCCGGGTTGCCAAAGCCATCCAGTTCCTCACGCAGGGTTATGATATTGACCCGAAAGAGATTCTGAATTCGGCCAAGTTCCGGGAAGATTACCGCGAAATGGTCATTGTTAAGGATATCGAGATCTATTCACTCTGCGAGCACCACATGGTACCGTTTATCGGGAAAGCGCATGTGGCCTACATTCCCGATAAATACATCACCGGGCTCAGCAAGATCGCCCGTGTGGTTGATATTTACGCCCGCCGCCTCCAGGTACAGGAGCGGCTGACCATGCAGATCAAGGAGGCCATCAACGACACCCTCAAGCCGCTTGGCGTGGCAGTTGTAATTGAGGCACAACATTTGTGTATGTCGATGCGCGGCGTTCAGAAACAGAATTCTGTCACAACGACATCCGACTTTGTCGGTGCCTTTGAGAGGGATAAAACCCGCCAGGAATTCCTGCACCTGATCAGCACAAAACTTCATTAACAGATTTAATAAAAGGAGGATAAAAATGTTCGAACAAACAAATAACAGGGGATTCTTTCCCTCACAGGAAGGAACACAGGACCTGACCGTTGCCAGGTCATTCATGACCCAGGTATTCAGCTGGATGACGCTGGCAATGCTTGTAACTGCTGTTTCCGCTTACTGGTTTTCGGGCGCCGAGATCCATGCTACACTGACCAACCCCGACACCCACAAACTGACCGGGCTGGGATGGTTTGTAGCCATTGCGCCATTTGGTTTCGTTTTGCTGATGTCGTTCGGTTTCCAGCGCTTGTCGGCTACAGTTTTGTCGATGTTGTTCATCTGTTTCTCGGTATTGATGGGAATGAGCCTGAGTTCAATTCTGATCGTTTACACCGGGGCTTCTGTATTCAAAACTTTTGCCGTTACCGCGGCCATGTTCGGCGTGATGGCTGTTACCGGATATACCACCAAAACCGATCTCACCAAATTCGGATCCATCATGATCATGGGAATGGTCGGCCTGATGATCGCCATGCTTGTTAACTTTTTCATGCAAAGCGGGGTCATGGATTACATCATCAGCGTCCTTGGCGTGCTTATTTTCACTGGTCTTACGGCCTATGACGTTCAGCGGCTTAAAAGGATCGGGGCCGGGGCAGGGGAATACGGACAGGAAAATACCAGGAAACTCAGTATTCTCGGTGCGCTTACCCTTTATCTCGATTTCATCAACCTGTTTTTATTTCTGCTGAGATTTCTCGGCGACCGGAAATAACCCCGATTTTACTATTTTACATTTTACCATTTTACCATCTTACCATTTGCATATGAAGGCATACGTATTTCCAGGGCAGGGCGCCCAGTTTGTCGGGATGGGTAAAAACCTCTACGACAGTTCGCCCATGGCGAAGGAACTTTTTGAAAAGGCCAATGAAATCCTCGGATTCCGCATCACCGACCTGATGTTTTCAGGTACCGATGAAGACCTGCGCCAGACGAAAGTCACCCAGCCGGCTATTTTCCTGCACTCTGTCATCCTGGCAGTAACACTGGGCGAAGATTTCAAACCCGACATGGTCGCAGGCCATTCGCTGGGTGAATTTTCGGCACTGGTAGCCAGCAAGGCCCTCTCGTTTGAAGACGGTCTTCGCCTGGTTGCAGCACGTTCGGGGGCCATGCAGAAAGCCTGTGAGATGAAACCCTCCACCATGGCCGCCATCCTCGGGCTTGACGATGCTAAAGTTGAGGAGATCTGCAAATCGATCGGCGAAGTAGTAGTGCCGGCCAATTACAACAGTCCCGGCCAGCTGGTCATCTCCGGAAGCATAAAGGGAATCGAAACTGCCTGTGAACAACTGAAAGCTGCCGGAGCCCGCAGGGCCCTGCCACTGAAGGTCGGGGGCGCCTTTCATTCCCCGCTGATGGAACCTGCCCGCATCGAACTGGCTGAGGCCATTCATGCCACCACCATCAACGCCCCGATGTGCCCCATATACCAGAACGCCACGGCGCAGCCGGTTACCGATCCCGAAACCATCAAGGCAAACCTCGTGGCACAGCTCACAGCCCCGGTGTTATGGACACAGATTGTGCAACACATGATAGCCGACGGCGCAGATCAATTCGTGGAACTCGGCCCGGGAAGCGTCCTTCAGGGGCTTGTACAAAAAATCGGGAAAGAGGTTACGGTTTCGGGTTTGTCGTGACGATTACCGTTTCCCGTATTGGTTGTCGTAATATTTCTGGTAATCGCCGGAGGTGACATTTTTCATCCATTCCTCGTTTGCCAGGTACCAGGCCACTGTTTTCTCGAGGCCTTCGGCAAACTGAAGACTGGGTTTCCACCCCAGTTCATTCTGGATTTTTGTTGAGTCAATGGCATAACGCAGGTCATGGCCGGCACGGTCCTTAACATAGGTGATCAGGTTTGCAGAGGTCCCTGCAGAACGTTTCAGCCGTCGGTCCATGATTTCACACAACAGGTTGATCAGGTCGATGTTTTTCCATTCGTTGTGTCCGCCGATGTTGTATGTCTCCCCTGTTTTTCCCTTGTGATAGATGAGATCGATGGCATTGGCATGATCTTCCACAAAAAGCCAGTCGCGGATATTTTCCCCCTTCCCGTAAACCGGGATCAGCTTGTTGTTTTTAATGTTGTGGATAGCCAGCGGGATCAACTTCTCGGGAAACTGGAAAGGGCCGTAGTTGTTTGAACAGTTGGAAACCACAACAGGCAGGCCATACGTATGGTGGTAAGCCCTGACAAGGTGATCGGAACTTGCCTTCGAAGCCGAATAGGGGCTCCTGGGATCGTAGGGTGTGTTTTCGTAAAAGAAGCCTGTTGACCCAAGCGAACCGTATACTTCGTCGGTGGAGATATGGAAGAACCGTTTGTCGGTAAAATCTTCCCAGATCAGTCTTGCGGCGTTTAAAAGATTCACGGTGCCGACGATGTTGGCAAAGATGAACTCCATCGGGCTGCTGATCGACCGGTCAACATGCGATTCAGCGGCCAGGTGGATCACTCCGTCGAAACGGTATTTCTTGAAAAGTGCCTTCATGAGTTCGCCGGCCGTGATATCGGCTTTGACAAATTCGTAGTTGGGCTCATTTTCAACATCCTTCAGGTTTGCCAGGTTCCCGGCGTAGGTAAGGTTGTCGAGATTAACGATTTTATAATCGGGATAGTTCTTTATAAACCTGCGAACGACGTGCGAACCGATAAAACCGGCTCCTCCGGTGATCAAGATAGTTTTCATATGCCTCTTAGTATGTTTTATTCATTATTTGTTTCCTTTGCCGGTGAACACTTCACCATGATCCTATCAGGTTAAGGGTCACTTCTTTTTCGACAGTGCCTGCTCCCATTTCCATGCCGAGAGCGTCATTTCGTCGAGGGTCTTTTCAGCCTTCCAACCCAGTTCGTTGTTTGCAAACCCTGTATCGGCCCAAACCTTTACAATATCACCCGCCCGGCGGGGCATGATCTCGTAAATCAGTTTCACGCCCGATGTCCTTTCGAACGATTTAATAACCTCCATGACCGAAAAGCCGTTGCCCGTTCCCAGGTTGAACACCTCCACCTCCTTTTTCCCTGTGTCACCGGTAAGCCGCTCAACGGCAATAACATGGGCCTTGGCCAGGTCGACAACATGAATATAATCGCGGATGGCTGTGCCATCGGTCGTATCGTAGTCATCGCCCCACACCCTTAAAAAGGGACGTTTCCCGATGGCGGTCTGGGTAATATAAGGCATGAGGCAGTTTGGCACTCCCAGCGGGAGTTCCCCGATGAAGGCCGAATCGTGCGCACCGATCGGATTGAAATAGCGGAGGAGGATCCCGCGGATGTTCGCACTGGCACTCGTATCATGAATGATTTCCTCGCAGATCTGCTTGGTATTGCCGTAAGGCGAGGCTGCCTTCTGCACCGGTGTGTCCTCCCTTGCCGGCAGCACCTCCGGCTGCCCGTATACGGTGCAGGAGGAGGAGAACACAATATCTCGGATGTTGTTATCAACCATGCCCTGCAGAATGTTGACCAGCGACAGGAGGTTGTTGCGGTAATACATCAGCGGGAATTCAACGGATTCACCCACGGCTTTGAAGGCCGCGAAATGAATGACAGCCCGGATGTCGTTATGAAGTTTGAAAAATGCAGCGGTCTTTTCAGGATCGGTAAGGTCAAACTTCTCGAACAACGGTTTCTTTCCGGTGATTTTTGCAATGTTGTCGAGCACATCGATGGAGGAGTTGGACAGGTCGTCGACGATGATCACTTCATACCCTTTTGCCTGGAGTTCCACCACCGTATGAGATCCGATGTAACCTGTTCCACCCGTTACCAGAATTTTCATGACTTTCGAATTAATGAATAAAGCAGGCTAAGTTATAAACTTTTTGCAATGGACCGTAGGATCGGGTGGTAATCGCCCGAAAGGCCAACCGGGGGGGCATTCCTGATCCTGTAAACAGTGTCGATGCACTGCTTTGCATCGTTGATCCCGAAACCATTACCTGCAATGATGTCGCAGTACGATTCGGTATGTAGTTCGGTAAAACCATCGCTGAATTCAATCTCCTCGCTTCCCATCAGCAGGGAGCGGTAGGTGCGTTTTCCCATTGCTCTCACTTCGGCGGGGATGTCGTTGTAGTCGATGCTCAGGAACCACCTGACATTGGCATGTTCAAGCCGGAGCATTCCGGCTGCCTTGTTTTCGGTGAGCAGGTGAACGGTATTTTCCCGGACAGCTCCGAAAACCCAGGTCAGCATGTCGAAGAAATGAACGCCGATGTTGGTGGCGATGCCCCCCGATTTGGAAACGTCACCCTTCCACGCACGATAATACCAGTTGCCGCGGGAGGTGATGTAGGTAAGGTCAAGATCATAATTTTTGTCTGCAGGCCCAGTCCGGATTCTTTCCCTCAACCCGATGATGGCAGGATGAAGCCGCAACTGGAGAATCGTGAAAACCTTTTTCCCGGTCTCCGATTCGATCTCCTGCAGGGCGTCAAGGTTCCAGGGGTTGAGTACGATGGGCTTTTCACAGATCGCATGCGCATCGTTACGCAAGGCCAGGCGGATGTGCGAATCGTGCATGTAGTTTGGCGAACATATCGAAACGAAATCGACCTTTTTGTCCCCCGGTTTCCCCGCATCGTTTTTTTCCCGACGTAATTTATCGAGGTGGCGGTCAAACCGTTCAGGTTCGATAAAGAAATCGGCCTGCGGGAAATAACTGTCGATAACCCCGACACCGTCGTATGGGTCCAAGGCGCAAACCAGTTGGTTGCCGGTATCCCTGATTGCTTTCATGTGGCGTGGGGCGATATACCCGGCGGCCCCGATCAGGGCGAAATTGAATGGTCTCTTTGATTCAGTCATTATATTTTCACGATTTTAACAACATTCCCCCCTGGGGTGAGCTGGTATTTTTCAAGGCTCTCCGGGCAGTTAGCGATGCCATATTCATCAAAATGAAGCCTGTGACCGTATTCGCTCATCCAGCCAACATGCCGGCCCGGGTTCCCGACAATCAAGGCATAGGCCGGGACATTTTTTGTCACAACCGAACCGGCGCCGATGAAGGAGAATTCGCCGATCTCGTTGCCGCAAACGATCGTGGCATTGGCCCCGATCGATGCACCGCGTTTCACCAGGGTTGCCTGGTACTGGTCCTTGCGAAGGATATGGCTGCGCGGGTTGATCACATTGGTGAATACCATCGACGGTCCGAGAAATACATCATCCTCACATATAACACCGGTATAGATGGAAACATTGTTCTGAACCTTCACATTTTTTCCGAGCACCACGTCGGGAGATATAACGACGTTTTGCCCGAGGTTGCAATGCTCCCCGATAACACACCCCTTCATGATGTGCGAAAAATGCCAGATCTTCGTTCCTTTCCCGATCCTGCACCCTTCGTCGATAACAGCGGTTTCGTGGGCGAAATAGTCAGCTTCCATGATCAGCGGTTTAAGAATTCAAGGACATGGTGGGTGATATAGGTCAGCTGCTCAGGATCCAGTTCTGTATGCATGGGGAGCGAGAATACTGTTTCACACAGATGCTCGGTAACCGGGAAATCACCCGGTTTGTATCTCGGATCGAGGTAAGCTTTCTGCATATGCATGGGAACCGGGTAATAGATCATTGCCGGGATCTCTTTCGAGCCGAGATATTCAATCAATGCTTTTCTATCCACCCCGCTGGTCACCAGGGTATACTGGTGAAATACATGGCTCGATTTTGCGTAGCGGACCGGGACCCTCAGTTTCGGATGATTGTTAAATGCATTGTCATAAAAGTCGGCAGCCCGCCTGCGCCTGGAGGCATATTCGTCGAGACGGGCCAGTTTAACCCGGAGAACAGCCGCCTGGATGCTGTCGAGCCTCGAATTGACCCCGATGTAATCGTGGTAATAGCGAACAGTCATGCCATGATTGACCACAATGCGCATCTGTTTTGCAAGGTCATCATCGTTTGTAAAGATGGCTCCCCCGTCGCCGTAACATCCCAGGTTTTTTGAAGGGAAGAAGGAGGTGCAGCCGATGTTCCCGATGGTGCCGGCTTTTTTGGAAGTTCCGTCATTGAAATAATAATCGGAACCGATGGCCTGGCAATTGTCCTCGATGACAAACAGGTTGTGTTTTGCTGCAATGGACATGATCTCTTCCATCGGGGCGGTCTGCCCGAAAAGGTGCACGGGTACGATGGCTTTCGTTTTCGGTGTAACAGCCCGCTCGATGGCGGCGGGATCGATGTTGAAGGTGCCGGGATCCACATCCACGAGTACCGGTACAAGTTTCAGCAGGGCGATCACCTCGGCCGTGGCGATGAAGGTGAAGGAGGTGGTGATCACCTCGTCGCCCGGCTTAAGATCCAGGGCCATCATGGAAACCTGGAGTGCATCGGTCCCGTTTGCACAGGGGATTACGTGCTTCACACCAAGGAACTGTTCAAGTTCCTTTTGAAAGCCACTCACGGCGGCACCGTTGATAAATGCACAGGAGTCGATCACCTCCTGGATTCCTTTGTCGATTTCGGCTTTGATGTCAAGGTACTGGCTGCGCAGGTCAACCATCTGTAGTTTCTTCATCAGGGAATGTTTTTGAAATTTGTGCTATTTTGTGCAAAGTTAAATAATAAATCCTCCAATGACGTAGAGCGGCGCCGCAATATGAGGTCTTTTCGGAAAATTGAGGAGGTGGGGAAGAAGCCGGTAAATGACAAATGACGAGTGACGAATGACAAGTGGAGTTACGATTTACGAATGACGATTTACGATTTGGGGAATAGAAACGGGGTTGCCGGAAGGGAAGGTTTTTATTTTTGTTATCTTTGGAGATGAGTAATTACATCTAATCCTTTGTTTCCTATGAAGAAATTTGCTGTTGTTTTATCGGGTTGCGGCGTCTATGACGGGACCGAAATCCAGGAGGCGGTGCTGACCCTGCTGGCCATCGATAAAGCCGGGGCATCGTACCAGTGTTTTGCCCCCGAGATGGAACAATATCATACGATAAACCACCTTACGGGGCATGAGACAGGCGAAAAGCGGGATGTGCTGGCCGAATCGGCACGTATAGCCCGGGGCGATATCAAGCCTCTTTCCGGATTCAGTAGTGATTCGTTCGACGCGCTGATTTTCCCCGGGGGGTTCGGTGCTGCAAAAAACCTGTGCGACTGGGCAATCAAAGGGGACAACTGTAATGTAAAGCCCGAGGTCGAACGGGCGGTTAAATTGATGTCGGAGGCAAGGAAGCCCATCGGCGCCATATGTATCGCCCCGGTGGTCCTGGCGGGGCTGTTCCGCGGCACGAAACTGACTACCGGGAATGATCCCGCATCGAAAAAATTCATTGAAAAGACGGGCAACCGCTATGCCGTTGCAACGCATGGCGAGGTGATCTGCGACCCTGAAAAGAAATTATTCACGACACCCTGTTATATGCTGGAGGCTTCCATTTCGCAGATTGCGGAAGGAACGGAAAACATCGTTCGTGAAATGTTGGAATCTATGCGTACACCTTAACATCAAGCTCCCCGCGGACCACCATGAGGCCGTTGATGGCAAGGGCGCGCATTTCATCCTCGCCGGGGTAGATATGGATCGGGGCCAGTTTGTAAACCCTTTCCTGTATCCAGTTGACAAATCCTTTGTCGTATGCGATGCCGCCCGTGATCAGGATGGCATCCACTTCACATTTGAGCACGGTGTACATCTCCCCGATGAATTTGGCCACCTGGTATGCCATCGCATGGTAGATCAGTTCGGCTTCCGCATTCCCGGCATCGACCATTTTTTCCACATCATAAGCATTGTTGGTGCCCAGGTAGGCCACCAGTCCGCCCTCTCCCTTGACCATTTTCTGAACCTCCTTCTGCTGGTATTTGCCGCTGAAGCAAAGTCTTACGAGGTCCATGACCGGGAGCGTCCCCGAGCGTTCGGGGCTGAAGGGGCCTTCGCCGTCGAGTCCCTGGTTCACGTCGATCACCTGTCCTTTGCGATGGGCGCCGATGGTAATCCCACCGCCAAGGTGGGCAACAATGAGGTTGAGATCTTCGTATTTCCGGCGGATTGACCGGGCATATTCGCGGGCGACAGCCTTCTGGTTCAAAGCATGGAAAATGGAAACACGCGTAAAAAGAGGGTGCCCGGTAATCCGTGCGATGTCGTCAAATTCATCCACCACGATCGGGTCGACGATATAGGCGCGTGCACTGGGCATCGATGAAACCAGGTCATGTGCGATCAGTCCGCCCAGGTTGCTTGCGTGCTCGCCAAAAGGACTGTTCTGGAGATCGGCGATCATCGCCTCATTTACTTCATAAATGCCCGAGGGGATCGGTTTAAGCAGGCCCCCGCGGCCCACCACGGCCTGCAGATCGGTGATCTGCATGTCGGCCTCCTGCAACTGCTCCAGGATCACTTTTTTACGCAGATCGAACTGGTCGGTGATCTTCGCGTAGGGAGCAAGTTCTTCGCTGGTGTGTTTGATATTCTTTAAGAAAACCGGATCCGTGTTCTGGTACACGGCAATTTTTGTGGAGGTTGAGCCCGGGTTGACAGCTAGAATTCTGACGTCTTTCATTACTATAATCCCTGTTTTGCAGACTTGTTCAATATTCGTTGTTTACTATGCCTGATGCCGTAAGTGAAGTAGATCACAAACCCGATCGCCATCCATATGAACAGCCGCAGCCAGGTATCCAATGGCAGTGCCGCCATTTGTATGAAGCATATCAGGGCGCCCAGGATCGGGATCAGGGGCACAAACGGAGTACGGAACGGTCGTTCGAGATCGGGCCTTGTTTTTCTTAAAACAATAATACTGGCGCAAACGATGGCGAAGGCAAGAAGGGTGCCGATGGAGACCAGTTCCCCGAGAATGCTGATGGGAAGCACACCGGCAAGAACTATGGCCACAAGCCCGGTGAGGATGGTGCTGACATAGGGTGTTTTATATTTTCGATGCACCTTTGAGAAAACCGGCGGAAGCAGGCCATCTTTGGACATGGAGTAAAAAATCCGAGGCTGTCCCATGAGCATGACCAGGATCACGGAACTCAGGCCGGCGATGGCGGCGATCTTTACGATGGGCCGCAGCCAGAACATTCCCTCTCCCATCGCATTCACACCAACGGCCACCGGGTCGGAAACGTTCAGCGTCGTATAGCTGACGATCCCTGTCAGGACAATGGCAACAAGGATATAGAGCACCGTGGAAATGCTCAGCGAACCGAGGATCCCGATGGGCATGTCGCGCTGCGGGTTTTTAGCCTCCTGGGCAGCGGTCGAAACCGCGTCAAACCCGATGTAGGCGAAAAATATCACCCCCGCTCCCCTGAGGATGCCGCTCCAGCCGAAATGGCCCCATACTCCCGTGTTTTTGGGAATGAAAGGATGCCAGTTCCCTGCATGTACAAAGGCAATGCCAATGGCAATGAAGAGGATGATGACCGAAACCTTGACAATGACCATGATGTTGTTGAAATTGGCTGATTCCCTGATCCCGATGATCAGCAGCGAGGTCAGTGCGGCAATGATGAACATGGCAGGCAGGTTGATGATTGCCGTCACATGCGGCAGCGCCGCCACGTTAACCCCCTGTTCAACCAGGCTTGCCGAAAGGTTGGACGTGAGTTGCTGCCAACCGACCTTTGGAAGTTCCACCAGTACGGACCCGGTTGCCGCAGTAAAAACCGTGGGAATATGGATCCCGAAATCATGGAGGAAACTTACGACATAACCCGACCATCCTACCGAAACGGTCGAGGCCGCGAAGAGGTATTCAAGGATCAGGTCCCAGCCAATGATCCACGCCAAAAACTCACCCAGCGTAGCATAGGAATAGGTGTAGGCACTGCCTGATATCGGGATCATCGAGGCAAACTCGGCATAACACAACCCGGCAAACGCGCAGGCAATCCCCGAAATGATAAAGGAAATCACAATGGCAGGGCCGGCGTATTGCGCGGCGGCCTGCCCGGTCAGGACGAAAATGCCCGCCCCGATGATGGCCCCTATTCCAAGGGTTGTCAGGTTCAGTTTGGTAAGCGTTTTCTTTAAACCCGATTTGTTGTCTTTCGCCTCCTGCATTAAATCGGTGAGCGATTTTGTCAGGAACAGGTTGTTGCCCATGGGGTCAGTTTAAGGAAAGGGTTGCTAAATCGCAGCGGCCATCACAATGCTTGCTTGTTTCGACTCTTCCGTATCGGAGCGGGAGGTCAGTACAATGGGGGCGGCGGCCCCCAGAACAACGGCAGCAAGTTTTGCATTGGCCGAAAAGCCAAAGGCCTTGTAGAGAATGTTACCGGCTTCGATATCGGGAACGATCAGCAGGTCGGCATCGCCGGCCACGTCGCTTACGATTCCCTTGTGCTTGGCACTGGCAGCGCTAACGGCATTGTCGTAAGCCAGCGGGCCGTCGATGATGCAGTTCTTGATCTGTCCGCGCTGGCTCATCTTTGACAGCAGGGCAGCTTCCATGGTGGCAGGCATGGCCTCGTTGACCATTTCCACAGCAGCCAGTACGGCAACCTTGGGCCTGGCATAGCCAAGCTTGTTCATGAATTCGACGGCATTGACGGTCAGGGCAACCTTGGTTTTGAAATCGGGCGCCGGGATCATGGCTGCATCAGTTAACCCAAGGAGTTTATGATAGGTAGGAACTTCAAAAAGTGCAAAATGCGACAGCACCTCTCCCTTGCGCAAACCGTTTTCCTTATCGAGGACCCCGCGGAGAAAAACAGCCGTGGGAACATTCCCCTTCATCAGGATGTCGGCCTCCTTGTTACGCACCATCTTGACGGCGATCTTCACCGAGTTGGTGTCAACCTCTTCGTTGATGATCCGCATCTTGCTGACGTCGAGTTTCAGCTTGGCAGCGATTTCATGGATCTTTTTTTCATTCCCGACGAGGATCGCCTCAACGATGCCCATCCTGTCAACCGCGCAGATCGCCTCCAGGCAGTGTTCATCGTGGGCTACAGCCACGGCCAGTCTTTTCTTGTTCGATTTCCTTGCCAGTTCATTGAGATCGGAGAGTTTTGTAAGGCATGTGGCTCCGGTTGCCCCTGTAGTTGTTGTCATATATCTGAAATTAATAATTAAAAATTACGAATCACCTTGTCACCTTTTCACCCTGTCACCTTTTCACCTTGTCACCCTGTCACCTTTTCACCCTGTCACCTTGTCACCCTGTCAACTTTTCACCCTGTCACCGATTTTCCACCCCACCTGTTAACCTCTTCACAATAGTTTCTTTGGGAGCAAACCTACGTGAATTTTGGCAAACAGACAAGGAGTTACGAAAAAAAGTTACGTGAAAATATTTTCTACCTTTGCTGTAATTATATAACCGCATCATTATGGAATTACCCTTTGCCGAATCATACAAGATCAAGATGGTGGAACCCATCCGCAAAAGCAACCGGCTAGAACGGGAAAAATGGATCAGAGAAGCCGGGTATAACCTTTTCCGGCTCAGGAGTGACCAGGTTTTCATCGACCTGCTCACCGATTCGGGCACAGGTGCCATGAGCGACCGGCAATGGTCGGCAATGATGCTTGGCGACGAAAGCTATGCCGGGGCAAGATCATTTTACGAGATGCAGGCGGCGATTCGCGAAATTCTCGGTTTTGAATATTTCCTGCCGACTCACCAGGGAAGGGCCGCCGAGAATGTTTTATTTTCTGTCCTGATCAAAGAGGGGGATATCATTCCCGGGAATTCACATTTCGATACGACCAAAGGACACATTGAATTCCGCAAGGCGAAAGCAGTTGACTGCACCATCGACGAGGCTTTTAACACCACGCTCCTCCACCCCTTCAAGGGCAATGTAGACGAAGAGAAACTTGAAAATGTTCTGAAAGCGCATACCGATAAAATTCCCTTTATCATTGTCACGGTAACCTGCAACTCCTCGGGCGGCCAGCCGGTATCCATCGAAAACCTGCGGATGGTCAGGAGACTTGCCGATAAGTATGGCAAAATGGTGGTATTCGATTCGGCCAGGTTTGCAGAAAATGCCTATTTCATCAAACTTCGTGAAAAAGGATACGAGGACAAATCGATCCGTGAAATCGTGCGCGACATGTTTGCCTGTGCCGATGCCATGACCATGAGCGCAAAAAAGGATGCCATTGTCAACATGGGTGGATTCATCGCCATGCGCAGTAAGGACCTGCATGCAAAAGCGAGTGTGTTCAATATCATCTACGAGGGCTATATTACCTACGGAGGAATGTCGGGTCGCGACATGAGCGCACTCGCACAGGGACTTTACGAGGGAACCGAATTAGATTACCTGGAGACCCGCATCCGCCAGGTTGAATATCTCGGGAACAGGCTGACGGAGTTTGGGATCCCGTTGCAGCAGCCAACCGGTGGTCACGCCGTTTTCATCGATGCGAAACGCTTCCTCCCGAATGTTGCAAAAGAAGAATTCCAGGCACAAACGCTGGGTGTCGAGCTATACCTTGAAGCCGGGATCCGCGGCGTTGAGATTGGCGCCATCCTGGCCGACCGGGACCCGGTGACGCGCGAAAACAGGTATCCCTCCCTCGAACTGATGCGGCTTGCCATTCCGCGCAGGGTTTATACCAACAACCATATGGATGTGGTCGCCGTTGCGCTGAAAAACATCTTCGACCGTCGTGAATCAGTAACGAAAGGCTACAGGATCCTCGAAGAGGCTCCCATCATGCGGCACTTCACCGTAACCCTTGAAAAGGTCATCTGATCCGATGGATGCATCAAAAAAGGGGGCCCGTTACAAACGGATCCACGCACAACTGGAAGTATTGATAGGCAAATCGTCCGACCCGGATGCCCGGATGGCAACCATTGTGGCAGTTCTTCATCATAAAATGGATTATTTTTCCTGGACAGGGTTTTATCTCCTGCGCGACGGGGAACTTACCGTCAGGACATACCAGGGCCCCCTCGCCTGCCAGGTGCTTGAAAAACATACCGGCGTTTGCTGGGCCGGGATTGACCGGCAACAAACCATCGTCGTGCCCGATGTGCACCTTTTTCCCGGCCACATTGCCTGCGATTCCCGCTCCCGGTCCGAAATTGTCGTGCCGGTGCGAAATGCCCCTGGCATGGTCGCCGGGGTTTTGGATGTTGACAGCGAATCCCCCGGCTCCTTTGATTCAACCGACGCCGAATGGCTTGAAAAAATAGTTAACCTGATCTGCCTTTGAACCTGGTATCTCTCATCCTGATTTCCCTGGGGCTTTCGATGGACTGTTTCGCCGTTGCACTCAGTTTCGGGACTTCCCGGAAACTTGTCTGGAAGAATATCCTGGTCATGGCTCTCCTTTTCGGACTTTTCCAGGGCATGATGCCACTCATCGGGTGGCTGGTGGGCAGCAGCATCCAGGCATACATCGCCCCCGTCGATCACTGGATCGCTTTTGCCATCCTGGCCTCCATCGGGATTAAAATGATCTGGCAATCGTTCGGGCTCGGCGAAGAAAAACGTTCCATTGATATCAGGAAATTTCCCGTACTGATCACCCTCTCCATTGCAACCAGCATCGACGCACTCATCACGGGCGTCAGTTTCGGCTTCATCCGCGTGAACATCCTTGAAGCCGTGGTCACCATCTCGCTCATTACCTTCGTTGTATCGGTTGCAGGCGCCAAACTTGGCGAAAAAACCACCTTCCTGCCGGCGCGGTGGGCTGAATTCATGGGGGGACTGGTATTGATTGCGATCGGGCTGAAAGTGGTCCTCGAACATCTCGCGATCATCTGATCACATGATCGCGCACAATTGATTTTTGTATCTTTGCAAATCAATTGACAGCCATGAACAAAATCCGGGTCACCAAAGAATTCAGGTTTGAAGCAGCCCATGCCCTGCATGGATATGACGGTCCCTGCCGGAATGTTCACGGCCATTCGTATGAATTGTCGGTTACGGTGACCGGGACTCCGATTACCGACCGCAAATCGCCGAAACTCGGCATGGTGATGGATTTCGGTGATCTGAAATGCCTGATCAAAACCCAGGTCGTCGACCCTTTCGATCACGCCCTTTTACTGAATGCTGATTTGCCCCTGGAAATTGAAAAAGCGGGTGAGCCTTTTACCAATGTCGTCAGGCTCCCCTACCAGCCGACCAGTGAAAATTTCCTGCTCGATTTTGCAGCCAGGATCCGTGAATTATTACCGCCAGGGGTTGAACTGCACAGCATGCGCCTGCGCGAAACCGGCACCTCCTATGCCGAATGGTTCGCCACCGATAATTAGTTCCCTGGTTTTTGTACTGATCATATTCCACACAGGATCAGCCGGTTCATGGCTCCTTCATCTTTTTCCTGATGGATGCCTTTGCCCTGTGCAGCTGCGATTTCGAGGTGCCTTCCGAAATACCCAGCATGCCAGCGATCTCCTTATGCCCGTAACCTTCGATTTCATGCAGGTTAAATACGGTCCAGTGGCTGTACGGAAGGCTCCGGAGTATGGCAAGGATGTCCTTTTCCGATAACCTTGCGATGGCGTCCTCGCATTGCATCGGCTCATGGGAGATCAGGTCGATGCTGATATGGTGATTGACATTCCGGCATTGTTTGCTGGAATTGATCGCCGTGTTGATCATGATGCGCCTCACCCAGCCTTCGAAGGAACCCTCGAAGCGATACCGGTGAAGGTTGCTGAAAACCCTGATAAAACCGTTCTGGAGGATATCTTCGGTTTCGCTCCTGGTTTTTGCAAAATGGTTGCAAATGGAATACATCCTGGGTGCGAGCCTTTCGTAAAGTGTTTTCTGGGCTGCAAGATCGTGGTTCAGGCAGTCGGCAATCAGGTCGTGTTCATTATCCATACAAAGCGTGAGGAAATATGATCACGTAAATATAAAGTCATTCACCAGAAAAAAAAAGAGGATGCCCAAAAAAAAATCCGGACATCCTCCTGAAAAAATGAAACAGGCGTATTATTTGACAATGAATAATTTACGAAAGACAATGCTCCCCTCGTCTGTGCGTATTCTCAGGTAATAGGGTCCTTTGGCCAGTTCTGAGGTGCTGAACCTCATGGTATTGTCACCCTTATGCATGGTATATTGCCATTCGCGCATCGCCTGGCCGGTCTGATCAAACAGGGTGAGGTCCAGTCCGGTTTCACGGCTTACCGATACGTTCAGGCTGACCATTCCGCCGGCCGGGGGGTTTGGATAAAGGTCGCTGATGCTGTTGATGAACCGGGGCAACTGGTTGTTCAGCCCGTAGATCACCTGGCTGTTCTTCAGGCTGAACGGGGTGGTGGCGGTAAGGTGCGAATCATCAAGTATAATGTGTGCCGGGATCGTGGTGAGACCGGCAACTTCGGGATAAACAATATACGCTCCCATCCCGATGCTGCTGAAATTAAAGTGGCCGTTCACATCGGTCACCGACACTGCAAGCGCGGCATTGGATGAGTTGAGGAGAAGCACCTCCACATTGGGAACGGGCGTTCCGCCGGAACTGACCTTGGTTCCCTGCGATACCGTTCCCCCAATCGCGCCATTTCCCGGGGCCAGCGTCCCCACCTCGACAAGATGGAAATTATAGGGATTTGCAGGCGCGCCAAGTTCGATCACGGTTGCATTGGCCCAGTTGATTGCTTCGTGGTAGTAGGTCGGAACAAAATCGCCATAACGGGTTGAATTTGAAAGAAGCTGGGCTTTGAGATAGTAATGGCCCTGGGCTACACCGCCAAAATGGTACATCCCGAGTGAATCTCCAAACGTGTGCGATTGCACCACGGTCATCACGTTGCCCGAATCAATTTTGATCAGGTCGATCTGGCCATGGTCGACATAAGTGTTTCCCATGGTCACGCTGCCGTTGACATCGCAGGTGGCGCTGACAAAAATCGTCTGGGTCGACGACCAGGTGCACCCATTGGCATCGATGGTCGTGAGGGTGACCACGTAGGATCCGGGGGCTGAATAAACATGGTGGGGATTCTTTTCGACCGAGGTGTTAGTGGCACCCGACCCCGGGTTGCCGAAGTTCCAGGAGTAGGTTGTCGCATACTGGCTGGTAATGTGACTTTCAAAAATGACCGTCAGAAAATTGCGGGTATAGGTAAAACTGCTGGTGCAACCGGCAGGCTGGGGACCAATGCGGAGGGTGTCGCAAACAGTGCTCTGGCAGTTCAGTCCTGAAATGGAATGGCAAACCACATAGGTCCCGGCGAGTATGTAAACATGGGTTGGATTTTTTTCATTCGATGTACCGTTCAAGCCTGAAATCGGGTCGCCGAAATTCCAGAACCAGGAGGTCGGATTCCCGGTGGAGGTGTCGGTAAAGTGGCAGGTGAAGGGTACAAAGTGAATACTGTCATGCGAGTATGTGAAATGCGCCTCGCAGGTGTTCGGCTGGATGATGTGGATCTCGTTGCACTTCACGCTGGTACAACCCGTGGATGTTGAAATGGTAAGACAAACATTGTGAACGATGCCGGCTCCTGCAAAAACATGCGTTACATTGGGGTTCTGCGGAAAGGTGATGATCACCGGGGGAGTACCATCATCGAAATTCCAATGCCAGGAGGTCACCCCGCCTGCCGGGGTGCTGTTGTCGACAAAATGGAATTCGGCGGCATTGGAACTGTCGGCATAGGCCGTAAACCCGGCCTGGCATGAAACAGGGTTGTTGCAAAGGACAAAATTTTCAACGGCCGGCGAATTCGACGTCTGAAAAGTTTTTAAAAGGTACAGGGAGTCGCAATTTATTGTCTTTACCGTAAAGGTAGTCTGGACGCCTCCCGGAACGTTCTGGATGGTACAGTCGTAAAACCCGTTCGGGTTGGTGAATCGCTGTGTCGAAAAATAAAAACCGGAACTGTTGCTGTCGGCCGAGATGATCACTTCATGATTGACCACCGGCAGGTTTGTGGAATCCCTCGTAACGGTACCGCTGACGTGGACAGATACCTGGGCAACGAGGAGCGCTGAAGAGCAGAGGATCATCGCAAGAAACAGGGTAAATTTTTTCATGGGTATTGGGGTTTATGGATCGGAGTTCTCTTTTGCTATCATAAAGACGCAGGGATGCCCACGCGCGTTGTCTGGTTCCGTTATTTTAGCGGATATTTTATCAGTTTCCGGATGACCTGCTCTGAACCCCCGGCAGGATGCAGTATAAACAGGTAGATGCCCGGGGGAAGCTGGTTCACCGTGAAGGTGAGTAAATTCGTTCCTTCATGTGCGGAAACCTGTCCCGACCCGGCCAACAGCCCGTTCATGGTCCTGATTTCATAGTTGACCGGTGACGACGAAGTTGCGTGGAAAACAAGGTTGACAGCGCTGGTGGAGGGATTCGGGAAAAGTTGTCCCGCAGCCGGTCGTGAAGCATCTTCCGCGATCCCGGTTACATTATAATCAAACACCTCGACCTTCATGCTGTCGGCCACGGGTCGAACTGCATCCAGCCAGATGGCCGTCAGCCTTGAATATTTGCCCGGCACCTCGGCATACAGGTAATATGCGCCGTAGGACAAGTTTTGAAACAAATATTTCCCCGATTGCTCCGAAACAGCAAAACGCGCAGGTTCCATCTGTCCGTTGAACAGAATCACTTCTGCAAGCGGCAACCCGGGTGTGCCTTCAGGCATACCGGCCGTCATGATTTTTCCCCTGATCATCCCCTGACCGGAAATGGACAGGTTGTTCGGGACCAGGTAGGTGTGTGCTGCAAAGGCATTGCTGTCGGTCATGTTCAGCGGGATGGCCTCGCTCCATTTCAGGGCCTGGGAATAATAGGAGGGGAAATAATCGGCGTAATGAGCCGAACCCGGCGTAAGCATGGCCTGCAACAGGTACGATCCGTTCAGGAGTTTGGGGAACGCATAATATCCGAGACTGGTAAACCTGGCCGTGTCATAGGGAATCAGTCTGCTCCCCTCCTTCCTGAAAACATACGCAACCCCGGTATCGCCGGTTGAAACGGGGTTGTTGATCGGGAAGGTCCCGGCAAAAAGGTGCCCGCCGAGGTTAAAATATTTTGCAGTTTTAACGACCCGGCAAACCGAGTCGGAGCAAATGGTTCCACCCTGCACCTCCCGGCTGATTTTCAGGCATACCTGGTGATCCCCTTCAACCTGGAACTGGTAGGTGATGTTGCGGGTTGAAAAGGTTGTGCTGTTGTCGATGGTCCAGTGGTAATGGTTGGGATTACCGGCGGAGGTGTCATTAAATCTGAAGGTGTTGGAAGCATGGTTGAGGGAGTCCAGTTCAAAGGTAAACCCGGCATGACAGGCTTCGGCCTCCAGGATGGTGACGGAGTCGCATTTAATGTCGTTACATACAGAAATGGAATCGGAATTGTAAGCAGAGAGGCAGACCCTGTATTTTCCTGCAGCGGGAAAAAGATGGTGGGGGTTTTGTTCTGAGGAGGAGGTTCCGTCGCCGAAATCCCAGTGCCAGCTGTTGATATGCCCGGTCGATTTATCCGTAAAAACCGAAAGGAGGTGATTCAGACTGTCAATGCGGTAGATATAATCGGCCACGCAGGTGCCAGGTTCGTGCACGGTCACAGGCAGGCAGATCATGTCATGGCAGATGCTGCCAGGATCGGAATCCGATACGGTCAGACAAACAAAGTATGTGCCCCCAGCTGTATAGGTGTGTGCCGGGTTCTGCAGGGTGGAGGTGGCACCATCGCCGAAGCTCCACTGCCAGTGGTTGATCTGGCCGGTCGACTTGTCCGTGAAATGGAACAGCATGGGGTTCCCGTTGTCGGGATTGGCCAGGAATGCAGCATGGCAGGCATCGGGGAAGTCCTGGCCTCCTGTACTGGCGATGACGCTTACCTGGAAAGCCGTCACAAGCAATATACCGAGGAGGAGGTTCTTCATGGGGTACTCTTTTGAGGTGTGAAGTTGAACTGCAGCCCAACCCCAAGGCCAACAGACCAGGGCGATTTCATCGTCACATTTTCCTGTTCAACCATCGGGTTAAGGTAATATTTGCAGGAGGGTTCGAAATAGAGGCTGCACTTCTTATTCATCCTTATTTCAACAAGAAGGTCTCCCCACACCTGCCAGTTGGTCGTCACCCGGTCTGGTGTGTTGTCGTCTACCCGGATGATGCGGGCATTCGGGTAGTCGATCACGGCCGACGATTTGCGCGTGCCGAGCAGGAACGAAACGGCAGGCCCGGCCTGGAAGGTCATGCTGACCCTTCCTCCCTCATAAAAGCGGTAACCAAGCAATAAAGGCACCTGCAGGTAGGCGTAACGGTTCAGCGTGCGGTAATCGTTCTGGTGGATCAGGCTGTCATAAACGCTTTTTTTGACGGTATTGTAGATGACTTCGTTATTCGAACCGATGGTATAGGATATTACGCTGGTGAAATAGCCGATGCTGTCCTTGCTCTTGTATTCGGTCTTGTATTTGCCCTGGTCGTATACATAACCCAGTCCGGCACCCGTGGTGAGTGAAAAACGCGAGAAATGATATGACACCCGTCCATCAACCCATACGTTGACTTTTGAATAGGGCTCAGGGTTTGAATAGAACGACATCTCGGGGGTGACGCCAAAGTTTAGCGAGAAAAACTGCGCAGCCGTCGGTTTGGCTTTCAGCACCCTGAAGAGACCGTTGGGATTGCTGATGGTGATGATGGTATCCGTTTGCGGGTTAAGGACTAAAAATGAAGTCCCGACCGGTACAAGAGGGGAAATTTCCTGTTCCGTGAAAGGAGAGACCACAAAGGTGTTCCCGGACGGGGAAGGTTGCATGTTTTCCGCCATCAGGTTATCGACGGCAGCATGCTGCTGTTTTGACTGCCGGGGAAAATGATACGCATAGGCCTGGGGTTTGGGTGCTGAAACTGGTTTTGCCAATACCGGCCTTGCAGGAGCCGGGGCCTGTGTTGAAACATGACCGACCTTTAACGGGTCGGGTGCTGAACGTGTTACCGTGTGTGTTGATGAGCCGCCAATATTAACGACGGACATGGGTTCCGACACTTTGACACCGGCAACCGGCTCCCTTGTGGAAGTTTCCGTTGATGCGGCACCCGGAAGGATATAATAGATTGCGGCCGCAAGGAACATCAATCCCGCGGTGCCGGCAATACGGTATTTAACTGAAAGGTTTGTAAAATTGAAGCGCGTGAGTTCACGCCACAACAAAGTTCGGCTTATTCCTTTCCAGAGGCCGGGTTTGGGTTCGATGCGGTGACCCTCCAGGGTCTTTCGCATGAACTCATCCATCCCGCCCTCTTCAAAAGCCTTGAAGTCCATATTATCACTCATTGCTCAATGCAGTATTTTTCATAAGATTTAAATCAAACAACTTTTTCCGGAGCATTCTCCGGGCCTTCAGCAGTTGTGTTTTTGAAGTGTTTTCGGAAATACTCAGCGCTTCTGATATTTCCTTGTGGCTGTATTCCTCAAAAACATACATGTTAAAAACCATCCTGTATCCGGGGGGAAGCAACTGGATCAGCGAGATCAGTTTTTCGGCCGAAACAGGTGCATGGTCAGCCGATTGGTCATCCTTTTCGGCAATTTCGGTTTCATTGACATGGTCAATATCCTCAAGGAAGGGCATCTTCCGGTTCTTACGGTAATAGTTCAACGCATGGTTGATCATGATCCGTTTCATCCATCCTTCAAATGAACCCTCTTTGCGGTATGAACTGATATTCTGGAATATTTTCAAGAATGCCTCCTGAAGTATATCTTCCGCTTCATTGCGATTCTGAGCATAGCGCAAACAAACCGCCAGCATCACCGAAGAGAACTTTCGGTAAAGGGCGCTCTGGGCACTGCGCTTTCCGGCCACGCAACCCTCGATTATGGAATCGTCAATGAGCATCCAAGGTTAACTATTAATCAGACGTAAATCAGGAAATTAAGTTGCCTGAAGGTGTAAAAATACAAAAAAGAGGAATGGATTTCAGTAAACCTTTCACTATTTCACTACCTCGCTACCTTAAACCAGGGTCGCCTTGAACTTCTCGAAATTATTCTCAAAGAAGGTTCGCCCCTCATGGCTGAGGATGCCTTGTATGTGGTAAACGAATACTTCGTGAAAGAACTTGAGAGAGGTCAGTTCATCAGGGGTAAATGTATCCATTTCAACAAGATGTTCCGTCCGGAATACATGTAGTTTGGTGATGATCCTGCAGTTGAGCTCCTTCCTGTAAAGTCCCTCCTTTTTCCCCTTTTCCATATTGGCATACGATGATTCATACATCCTTTTGCGGCGTATATCCCTGACTTTCATGAACAGGTCGGGATAATACTTTCTTACATCGTATTCCATGGAGGGGTTGTACTCCCTCAGCATCGCATTGATGATCTTGTATACCTCGAACAACTCCTCAATCGCGTTATACTGTTGATCTTCAATTATCTTTAACCTGTTACACTGAAAATCATATTCTGCCATCAGGACATGCTTCACGAGGTCTTCCTTATCGGAGAAATGTTCATAAATCGTCTTCTTCGAAATATTCAATTGCATGGCAACATCATCCATGGTGACACTCTTGATGCCATAACGCTGATAAAGGCGCTGGACTCCTGATATGATGGATGTTGCTTTCGGGTTCATTGTGCAAAGGTACATAAAAGTCGGGTGGAAACGATTTTCCTTTGAAAAGTTTTTCCCGTTATAAAAAATCCTATCTTTGCGTCTCGAATTTCAGAACAACCGATCCATTAATAAACACCCGATTTTTTATATGAAAAAGATTTTCATCATCAGCGGCATTATCCTGTTTTTAGCGGCCTGCGGAGGCAAAGAGGGCGACAAGAAAGCCCGGCTGGAACAACTCAGAAAAGAACATGACAAAATCACCACCGAAATCACATTACTCGAAAAGGAGATCAATCCTGACGGAACCGTTGCGGCTACCAAAGTAAATTTCGATATCCTTGCCAAAAAACCCTTCGAACATTACATCGAAGTGCAGGGACGTATCGACGGCAATGAAAACATCGGCGTAAGCCCCCGGAACCAGGGCGGTGTCGTCACCAAAATACTGGTGCGTGAAGGCGACAATGTAACCGCCGGCCAGGTTCTTGCCGAACTTGACGCCGACGTGCTCAAACAGCAGCTCAACGACCTGAGGAACAAACTGGCCTTTGCAACCGACATTTACAACCGGCAGAAAACCCTCTGGGATCAGAAGATCGGTTCGGAAGTTCAGTACCTGAAGGCAAAGAACGATATGGAATCGGCCCAGAACGGCATCGCAACCCTGAACGACCAGATCAAAATGTCGGTGATCACCTCTCCCATTTACGGAACGGTGGAGGATATCCCCATCAAGGTCGGCCAGATGGCATCATCAGCCTCGCCAACCCCCGCTTTCCGGATCGTGAACTTTTCAAAGGCGAAGGCGATGGCTGACGTGGGAGAAGCCTATTCTTCCAAAATCAATACCGGCGACCAGGTGAAGGTGTTTATGCCCGACCTCAACAAAGAACTGAATGAACGGATCACCTTTGCCAGCAAATTCATCAACCCGACAAACCGCACCTTCCTGGTGGAAGTGGCTCTTTCGCCTACAAACGTGGTATTCCGCGCCAACATGATCGCCGTGCTGAGGATCAGGGATTATGTAAACCCTTCGACCATCTCGATCCCGCAGAACTATATCCAGAACTCCCGTGACGAAGGTCTCTTTGTATTCATCGCAACCGAGGAAAACGGTAAGAAAATTGCCCGCAAAAAGATCATCACTGTAAATGTGACCTTCAATGGTCTCACCGAGGTAACCGGCGGACTTAGTGAAGGTGATAAAATCATCACGGCCGGATATAAAGATCTATACAATGGTCAGGTCATCGATTTCTAATCCGAAACTGCCATGAAACAAAAGCAACATAAGCTCAAGGAGTTTTTCGCCACCAGCTGGTCCATCGACAACAAGACCAGCATCTATGTCCTGACCATCATCATCACGATGCTCGGGGTCCTGTCCTATATCAGCATTCCCAAGGAACAATTCCCCGAAATCGTGATCCCCACCATCCTGGTGAATACCGTCTATCCAGGCACATCTCCCGAGGATATGGAAAACCTGGTTACACGGCCCATTGAAAAACAGTGCAAATCGCTCGCCAATGTAAAAAAGATCACGAGCAATTCCATCCAGGACCTGTCGACAATCGTCGTGGAGTTCAACCCCGGGATCGAGGTTTCGGAAGCCAAACAGCGCGTGCGCGATGCCGTTGACAAGTCGAAGACCAACCTGCCCAACAACCTGCCGAAAGATCCGGATATCAAAGAGGTCGACATCTCCGAGATCCCGATCATGAATATCAACCTGGCCGGCAATTACGACCTTCCGCGCCTGAAAAAATATGCCGAAGACGCACAGGACAAAATCGAGACCCTGAAGGAGATCACGAGGGTCGACATTGTCGGGGCGCTGGAACGTGAGATTCAGATCGATGTCGACATGTATAAAATGCAGGCCGCCAGCGTCTCTTTCCGCGACATCGAATCGGCCGTTTCCGCCGAAAACGTCACCGTCTCCGCAGGGACCATAACCTCCTTCGGAACAAAATACACGATCAGGCTTGCCGGGCAGTTCAAATCGCCCGAACAGATCAAGAGCATCATGCTCAAATCGGCCAGTGGTGCAACAATCTATATCCAGGACATCGCCGACGTGCGTGATTCGTTCAAGGAACAGGAGAGTTTTGCAAGGCTCGACGGAAAGAATGTGATCACCCTGAACGTCATCAAGAAAAGCGGTGAGAACCTCATCGATGCTTCCGACAAGATCAAGGAGATCATGGCCGGCATGCAGAAAAATTCCCTGCCTCCCGACCTGAAGGTCAGCATCACCGGCGACCAGTCGCGCTTTACCAAGAGTACCCTCGAGGAACTCAACAACACCATCATCATCGGCTTCATCATGGTGATCGTCATCCTGATGTTCTTCATGGGGTTCAACAATGCATTCTTCGTCGCACTGTCGGTCCCGCTGTCCATGTTCGTGGCCTACCTGGTCATGCCGAGCCTTGGATTCACCATGAACATGATCGTCATGTTCGGCTTTATCTTTGCGCTCGGGATCATCGTCGACGATGCCATTGTCGTTATCGAGAACACGCACCGGCTGCACCGGTCCGAACCCAACATTGTCAAGGCGGCAAAAAATGCCGCCGGGGAGGTCTTCCTCCCGATCCTTTCGGGAACCCTCACCACCCTTGCCCCCTTTTTCCCGCTCGCCTTCTGGCCGGGGATCGTCGGCAAGTTCATGCATTACCTCCCGGTAACCCTCATTCTGACGCTGTTCGCCTCGCTTTTCGTAGCCTATATCATCAACCCTGTCTTTGCGGTTACCTTTATGAAGCATGAATATGACACCGTTGAGCATAAAACAAACCGGAAAAGACTGTTGATCAGCAGTTTAATTTTACTCGTACTTGCATTGTTTTCTTATCTCGCCGGCAGCTTCACCTTCGGGAACATGTTCGCATTTGCGCTGATCCTGAATGTATTTTACCGGCTGGTCCTGAAAAATGCCATCATGAAGTTCCAGACAGTTGCCTGGCCTGCAGCGATGCGCGGGTATGAGAAAACACTTCTGTTCGTTCTCAGGGGCCGCACGCCCTGGTATATCCTTGGACTGGTCGTGGCCATGTTCTTTTTTGCCATCTTTCTCACGGGTGTGACCAAACCAAAGGTGCTCTTTTTCCCGAACAACATCCCCACCGCCGTCAATGTCTTCATCAAGATGCCCGAAGGTACCGATCAGAATGTAACCGATTCGGTAACCATGCTGGTTGAAAAAAGGGTGAACAAGGTGCTGGGCGAAAATAATCCCATCGTTGAATCGATAATCACCAATGTCGGTTTTAATGCCGGCGACGGGATGTTTGACCGGTCAGTCTCTTCCAACAAGGGCAAGGTGACCATCAATTTCATCGAAAGTAAATTCCGAAACGGGGTTTCAACCCAGGATTACATGGACAATATCCGTGAGAATATGAAAAACATCCCGGGGGTGACCATCAGTGTTGAAAAGAACAGGTCGGGTCCCCCAACCGGTAAACCCATCAACATTGAAATCACCAGCGAAAACCTCGACGAACTCATTGCAGCTTCCGTTAATTTCAAAGCCTACCTCGACTCATTGCACGTTCCCGGGATCGAGCAGCTTAAAACGGATTTTGAGAACAACAAGCCTGAGATCATTGTCGACATCGACCGGGTAAGGGCCAACCGCGAAGGATTGTCGCTCGGCCAGATCGGCCTGGAGATGCGTACCGCGATTTTCGGCAAGGAGATATCCAAATACAAAGAGGGAGAGGATGAATACCCGATCCAGCTCCGTTATTCCGAACAGGAACGGAAGAATGTAAACAAGGTGATCAACGCCAAAATCACCTACCGGGATATGAACTCCGGCCAGTTGCGGCAGATCCCCATTTCATCGGTAGCCACCATCAAGTATAAGGATACCTATGGTGGCATCAAACGCAAAAACCTCAAACGCGTGATCACGATTTCGTCGGAAGTTCTTTCGGGATTTACAGCCAACGAGGTAGTCTCCACCATCACCAAGGTGCTCCCGGGTTTCAAAATGCCAAAGGGGGTCGAGATCAACCTTACGGGTGAGCGTGAAGACCAGGCAGAGACCATGGTATTCCTGGTCAAGGCAATGATGATCGCCATCGGGCTGATCTTCTTCATCCTGATCACGCAATTCGGATCGCTGAGCAAGTCGTTCATCATCCTGAGCGAAGTCATATTCAGTGTGATCGGGGTCCTGCTTGGTATCGCCATTTTCCACATGTCCATCAGCGTGATCATGACCGGGCTGGGTATCGTAGCACTCGGCGGGATCGTCGTTCGAAACGGGATCCTGATCGTTGAGTTCGCCGACGAACTGAAATCGCGCGGCATGAAAACCCAGGATGCCATTATCAATGCCGGCAAGACCAGGATCACCCCCGTCGTGCTTACGGCGACCGCCACCATGCTCGGACTGGTTCCGCTGGCAGTGGGGATGAACATCAATTTCACCACCCTGTTCACCGAACTCAATCCTCATATATACTTTGGAGGAGATAATGTTGCCTTCTGGGGCCCCCTTTCGTGGACCATCATCTTCGGCCTGAGTTTCGCCACCTTCCTCACGCTGGTATTCGTACCGGCTATGCTGCTGATCGATGCACAGATGATGGCCGGCATCAGGCGCCGGCGATCGAATCGGATCGCGAAGCGAGCGGTAAGACGATAACAATTGAAAAGGGCTGTCTCAACAAAATGAGACAGCCCTTTTACTATTAAACAACCGATCTTCCGGTCAACGATGTTTCAAGTCCGAAGTTATTGCCTGCGGCAACGGGTGTGAAGGCAACGTGATCAGAACTTCTCCATGAGCTTGGTCAGTTTGATCTTCGTGCTCAGCACGGTGTAGATCGACTGCATGTAATCGCTGTTCGCCTGGAGGAACTGGGCATAGCGCTGGTTAAGGTCGGTGCTTGATGAAACGCCCAACTTGTATTTCGTAAGGGTTTTTTCATATATTTTCAGGGCGGTGTCGAACCCCTTCATTTTGTTGTGGTATACGGAGTAGGCGTTGCTGAAATCCTTCTTCGCCGTTTCCACCTGGAGTTCAAGTCCCACACGCAGTTTTTCATCGGTTACCTTTGACTTTTCCACGTTGAGCCGGGCCTGGTCCACTGAATATTTCCGGCTGCCGCTGCTCCAGATGGGGATTTGAAGAGATACTCCGAAAATGACTGCCGGGAACCATACCTGTTTTGTATCTAAAAAATTCCATTCATTGCGCTGGGCGCCGGTAGAGGCCGACAGGAACCCGCTCAGTGTCGGGTGATAGGCGGTTTTTGCAAGTTTATATTGCATCAGCGTCAGGTAATCGGATTTTTTCAAAAGGGCGAAATCGATATTGTTCCGGTAATCGAAAGGCTGGCTGATAAGGGCATCCCGGTCAACCTGGGCAAGAAAGAACTGGAGGTTGTCCGTCATGGTCATCTCCTGGTTGTCCTTCAGCCCCACGAGGAATTTCAATCCGGCATAGGCCACATTCCTTGCGTTCCTTGTGTCCTCCACCTGGGCTTCGAGGTTGATGCGGTTCAGGTCGGCCTGTTCGACGTCGATATCCTCGATCAGCCCGTTTTCATAACTTTTTTTCGCTTCGGCCACCAGCCTGCTTACGACGATGTAAGTTGAATCGAGGATCTGGAGCGCCTGGTCAACGACCAGCAACCGGATATAGGCATCCGCCACCTGGTCGCGGATATCGACCTTGTCCTTGACGTTTTTCTGCTTCGAAGTTTCAAGATATGCCTTCGCGGTTTGCAAACCAACCAGGTACTGACCGCTGTAAATCAGTTGCGACAGGGTCCCCTTCAGCGACATGTTGTAGGTGGTGCCAAAGGTAACCGGGTAAAATGAACCCGCCGGTTTCCCGAAGAATTCCCCCGGAATCATCGTGGTGGGTTGCATGATGTAATCGGTGTAGTCAACACTCCCGCTAACCTGCGGTAAACCGATGGCCGTATTCTGTTTGACCACTTTGCGGGCAATTTCAACATCGGTGGTGGAATTCTTCAGGTCGTAATTATTTTCGTAAGCAAAAGTCTGTGCCTGGTCAAGCGAAAAAGAGAGGGTTTCCCTTGTTTTCCCGGAAGAGGAATTTTGCGCTGCGCCAGTTAGCCAGCAGAACAGGCATAGAATAGCAAAGGAGGAAAAAAACCGGTAGTTCATTGTTTTTGGTTGAATTTTTTAAAGTTAACCTTACGTTTTTGTTTTTCATAATAATCAATCCCTGCAGGGTTCGCGATCCCCCGGATAAAATTGTCAAACATCACGTCGAAAAGTGTCTGAAATGAAAATTTATCGGCCGGAAAAAACTCGGGATTGTGCAGGTCGATCAGCCGGCGCATATACAGCCTGGCAACCAGCTCGATGCTGAGATCGTCGCGGTACATCCCCTGGCTGATCCCCTTCTGGAGGTTTATCTGTATTTTCTGGTAGATGAACTCAATACGTTCATCCACATGGTTGTGGTAAATTTCAGGGTAATATTTTTTCAGGTCAAAGGTCATCGACGGGCTCACGTCACGAAAACGCTCGCCAAGTTCGAGGCTGACGATCAGTAGGATGTCAATGGCATTGACCCCCTCGAAATTGTTACGGTCGAATATGATCTCAAAATTCTGGCGTTCCAGTTCAAGCAGCTTTCCAACAAGCTCGGTCTTACTGGAAACATACTGGTAAAGCTTTTTCTTTGACATTCCGAGATCGCGGCAGATATCATCTACGGAGACACTTCTTACGCCATATTTGTAAAAAAGTTCCCTGACTCTCTCCAGAATATCGATCAAAGCTTTATCCATGCAGCAATTTTAAGATATAATTATTGTATTCATCACTTGTAAAACCGGGCAAAGGTAGAAATATTTCACCAATAAGAAACAAAACAAGGTTAAATAGTTTCTGTATTCTGCGTTTTTTTCTGTATGTTTGATGATTCAGAAATAATTCATTATGAAACGATTCTACCTGCTTTTCACCTTTTTGATGTTCATCATGGCATCTCATTCGCAGAATGCTGATTGGCAAACAGTTTACGAAAAATCAGGAAACCTGGAGACCAGCCGTTACCAGGTCACCAGCGACTATTGCAAACAGCTGGCAAGGGGGTCGAAGATGGTCACTTACACCACCTTCGGCAGGAGTCCGCAGGGGCGCGACCTGCCCTTACTGATCCTTGACCGCGACGGTTTGAGCGACCCTGCTGCCATTCATGCCGCCGGCCGAACGGTTTTACTGATCGAAGCATGCATCCATGCCGGCGAATGCGAAGGCAAAGATGCCGGACTGATGCTCATCCGCGACCTGGCCATCAGGGAAGCAGGAAAAATGAAAACCGTGACAGGGCAACCACTCCTTTATCCCGCTTCGAAACTACTTGATAACGTAACCATCCTTTTTATCCCCATTTTCAATGTGGATGGCCACGAGCGGTTTGGACCCTTCAACCGCATCAACCAGAACGGCCCCCGGGAGATGGGGTGGCGCACCACGGCCAACAACCTCAACCTGAACCGTGATTTTCTGAAGGCCGATGCTCCCGAAATGCAATGCTGGCTGCAGCTGTTCAACAAATGGATGCCCGACTTTTTCATCGACTCCCACACCACCGACGGGGCCGATTACCAGTATGTGCTCACCTACCAGATGGAGATCTATGGGAATATGGACGACAACCTCACCAAATGGACACGGGATGTTTTTATCAGCGGCATGGAAAAGCAGCTCATGGAGAAGGGCTACCCCATTTTCCCCTATGTCGATTACCGCAACTGGCATGACCCGCGGAGCGGGCTGATTACCGAAGTGGCTCCCCCGATGTTGTCGCAGGGATATACAGCCCTGCGCAACAGGCCGGGACTGCTCATTGAAACGCACATGTTAAAGCCGTACAAACAACGCGTGGAGGCCACCTACCAGTGCATGCTTACAACCCTCGCACTGCTTAATTCGGAATCGAAAACCATCAACGTACTTGTAAGGAAGGCCGACGCATTTTGCAGCAGCGATTCATTTCTGAAGGCACCGTTTCCACTTCGTTTTGAAACCAGTATGCGCGACAGTGTCATGGTCGGTTTTCTCGGGGTCGATTATTCCTCGGTAAAAAGCACGGTAAGTGGCGGCGATTGGTTCGTATACAGTAAAAATCCTGTCACCTTGCAGACTTCATATTTTAAGGATGCCCGCCCGGTAGTCACGGCAAATTTGCCCCTGGCTTATATCATCCCGGCCGAATGCAGCCAGGTGATCGGTCGTTTGAAAATTCACGGGATCAGGCTGACGGAGCTCAGCCAGGATAAAACGGTGAAGGTGACCACCTGCCGTTTCAAAAACCCGAAATGGCAGCAGTTTCCTTACGAAGGACGGCATCCCATGACAAACATTGAATATGACGAGGTGGAAGAGACCCGGACCTTCCCGGCCGGTTCGGTGCTGGTTGAGGTAATGCAGCCTGCCGGCCGCATCATCCCTTACATCCTCGAACCCAAAGGGAACGGATCGTATGTTTACTGGGGGTTTTTCGACGCCGCCTTTGAGCAGAAGGAATACGGTGAATCGTATGTCATCGAGAAAATGGCAACAGGGATGCTGGCCGCTGACCCGGCCCTAGCAAAGGAGTTTGAACTGAAAAAAACAGCTGACACGGCTTTTGCAAAAAATCCGCAGCAAATCCTCAACTGGTTCTATAATAAATCGCCCTATGGTGACAACCGCAAAGGGATGTACCCGGTAGGAAAAATTTATGACCGGTCGGTTTTTGATTCGCTTAAACAGTAATCCCGGTTTCGCCGGCAACCATTTTTCCTATGATGGAGGCCCGTGAAAGACCGGC
>CAIMWF010000009.1 GCA_903845055.1 uncultured Bacteroidales bacterium
CCGGCGGAAATTGACTCCCTCTGAAAGAAAATTGTGGCAGAGTTTGAGAAGCAATAAAATAACAGGTTTTAAATTCAGGCGGCAACATCCGGTCAATTATTATATTGCCGATTTTTACTGTCACCAGGCGAAACTTGTGATTGAGGTGGATGGCCCGGTACATCAACAGACAGATCGCCGGGAGCACGATCAACAGCGGGATGGAGTCATGGAGGATCTCGGAATCCTGGTCCTGCGATTTTCAAATGACGAAGTTCGGTATCACCTTAACCATGTGTTAAAAAAAATAATGATAGTGGCTATCGGGCGTTCCATAATAAAGTAACTCCTTCATTTACCCGGTAAAACGTCTCCCTCCCCTCCAAGGGGAGGGCTGGGGAGAGGTCCTGTCATTACCGGGGAGAGGTCCTTCCATGGCCGGCAAGAGGTTCACCGCCCGGCTGCCTTTTTCTATTGCCCATTGCCTTTTATCTTTTACATTAAAAAAAAAGGCGCCTCAAAAGGGCGCCTTTTTTTTCTTTCCGATCCTTACTTCGTAAGAACCATCTTGTTCACTTTGTTGAAGTTCGTGGTTGACCCATTCACAACAATCTGGTAGAGGTAGGTCCCGGGTGCCATGTGGTATTCGGCCGGGTCGATGGTGATCCTGTAAGCTCCGGCCTGCTGGCGTGCATCGGTGAGCGTGCGCAGCACCTCGCCGTACATGTTGGTAAGCACCAGCTTCACATCCGAAGCCTCCGGGATCGAATAGATGATATCGGTGGTATTCCTGAACGGATTGGGATAGTTCATCAGGTAGCATTCGCTGCTCACACTTTCTGTCATCACCTTCGGCATGCTCAGGCTGAAGTTGTCGTACCGGGTGGCGAGGGCGTCGGCAAATTCGCCGCCCGTTGCCAGGGTAAACAGGTCGGTGGGCTGGCTGACCGGTTGCTTCGCCTTTACGCTGAACCTGATGATCGGCTCTAGGGCGCTGACGGACAAAGCTTTGGTATCACTCCAGGCAAGGGCAACATGGCCGTCTTCGATCTTGTATTTCATATCCGCTGGTGCATTCAGCACATCGAGAACATCGAAACGGCGGGTATCATAATTCATGAAGAGGGTCATTGCTCCAAGTTCGGCAGCTGAACTGCTGCTGAGGGTATAGGTGAAGGGTTGTCCCACGGGTACGGTTTCTACATTGTCGGAGACCGATTGCAGGAACGAGGCTTCCTTGAATCCTGTCGGGATGAAGGAGCCGTTTACGTCGCCCACGCACAATCCCTTGATGTTGACGGCCGCAGGACTTGCCAGGTTGACGGTTGAATCGGAAAAGACCCAGTCGCCGGCAGGGTAGGAGCTGATCGCGCCAACCGTGCGCAGCTTGATGTAAAGCGCATCCAGGCCCGTGAGGTTCAGGCTTCCGTTAACATCGGCAGCCTTCCAGTTGATATAGGCAAGCGGGTAGGCACTGATCACATTCAGCTGAACGAGCAGCGCGTCGGTGGCGTTGTTGCCTCCCCATGTTCCGTTATACCCGGCAACGATATGGTAATTGCCCGGCGCCAGGTTGAACGAATAGTAACCGGGTTCATAACTACCCTGGGTATTCGGCCCGGTGATGGTGCTGCCGGCAAGGGTCCCGTTGGTGGTATTGTAAGCCGAAACGGTTACCCCGTTCAGACCGGTTGCGTAGTTGTTGTAGTAGGTGACATAGCCGCCCAGGTTGCCGGTTCCCGGCAGGAAGGTGACCGTCATGGTGGTCGTGCCGGTGCAACCGTTTGAATATTCCGTGATGCTCACGGTACCATTCGGGCATACGTTACACTGATCCCACAGCACGGTGATGCAGTAGGTACCCTGTCCGCCGGTGATGGAACCGCCTGTCACCACCCAGATCGGTGCGGGACCGATAATCGACGGTGAACAGTAGGTGGCCGTCTGGCCGATGGCAACGAGCGACGGTCCGGTGATCACCGGGCTCGGGGTCGGGTGAACCGCTACGTTCATCGAAGCGGAGATCAGGTAGCCGTTGGCGTCGGTGACCACAAGGTACACATTACCCTGTCCGCAGCAAGCCCAGGAAACATCGATGCAGGAGGTGTTTGCGCCGTAGGTGATGGAACCGCCGGTTACCGTCCACTGGTAGTTGAGCGGGGCAACATACAGGCCCGAAACCACGCCGCAGTAATGGGCGGTGCTGGCATTCGTTCCGCAGCAGGCGTTGGCCGGCCCGGTAATGACGACGGTCGGGAACTGGTTGATGGTCACGTTGTAGGGTGCGGTGGTGGTGGTGCAGGTGATCTGGGCGTTGGATTCGGTAACCTGGACCCATCCTGCCGGACCGGCTCCCCACGTAACGGTGATGGTGTGGGTTCCGGCGCCGCCGGTGATGGTGCCGCCCGAGATATTCCATGAATAGTTGTATCCTGCATGAAGCGCGGTGGTGTAAACATTACCCGTTGCTCCCGCATTGACCACGGCCGGACCGGAGATGACCGGTGCCGGCAGCGGGGTGATGGTGATGACGGCTGAACCGGTCATCATCTTCTGGCAGCCGGTATTCATATCGGTAGCCTGTATGGTATAGGTTCCGGCTAAGGTTTGCAGGCCAAAGTCTAAAACGAATCCTGAACCGTTTAACGGGCTGCCAACCGGGGTGACCCCGAGGTAGAGCTGGTA
>CAIMWF010000010.1 GCA_903845055.1 uncultured Bacteroidales bacterium
CAAACCAGCATCCTCTGTCCCTTCATGACCGACCTGGCCATCTATCCCTCTTCGGGGCAGGGAGTCTGGTACGAGGGCAATGCCAACTATGCCATCTTCAGGTGGAGTGCCTCCCTGTACAACATGCAGGGAAGCACCAGCGTCAACTTTTCGGTCAAGATATATCCTTCGGGGGTGATCGAGTTCTATTACAACGACATGCTCTTCCCGGCCGGCACGGCATGGACCGGCGGAATGTCGTCGGGGGATAACAAGAACTACCAGTTGTCGCAGCTGAGCAACACTTCATCCATCGCGAACGGCACCCTCGACCGGTTTATTTCGTGCGGCTTCCCTCCCGAAATGGAGATATCCGAAGACGGTCATTTCACCGGCACCCCGACAAACTCCTACCAGAACCTGCCCATCAGGTTCCAGGTGACCGACAACAACAACATCTCATCTACCAAAACGCTGCTGTTCAATACCAGTGGGCTGCTGATCACACCAACCATTATTTCGGGGGGCGACAGCCTGATCGAGTTCGGGGAAACCGCGAATATTACGCTCAACATCAGCAATGTCGGTACCCAGGCATTGCATTCCCTGAATTTCTGGATCACGAAAACCGACCCCTATATCACCCTGACCGACAGCACCGAATACCTCCCGATCATCACCGGGGGGCAGAACATCACCCTGGCCAATGCCTTTTCTTTTTATGTTTCGCCCGAAATTCCCGACAACCATGCCTTCTCCGTCGTCCTGCATGTACAGGCACAGGAGGGTGGTTTCCAGCGATCGATGGACCTGCTGGCCCATGCGCCGCTGTTCCACATCACCGGGACCCTGCTGCTCGACGGGGACAACGGCATGCCCGATCCCGGGGAGAGCGCCGACCTCCAGGTCACCTATCGTAACAATGGCAGCGCCAGGGCATCCTTCATCAATGTACTGCTTACCTCACTCGACACCAACCTGGCCATCAACGTGGCATCCAAAGGGTTCCAGCAACTGAAGCCCGATTCATCCAAAACCCTTACCTTTCATGTGACGGCAGGCAACAGTGCCCCCGCCGAACATCTTTACAAGATCAAATCGACCGTGACGGCCAACAACAATTTTTCGGCCATCGATACCCTCTACCTCTTTTCTGGGCAGATCGTGGAGGATTTCGAAACCGGGAATCTCAACAAATTTCCCTGGTTTTCCACCGGCCAGTGGCCATGGATCATCGAAACAGGAGTCAAATACGAAGGCAATTACAGTGTGCGTTCGGGGGGCATCACCAACACTGCCGAGAGCATCTTCAACCTGACCGCCCGCGTGCTGGCCGACGGCGATATCAGTTTTTACAAGTATGTTTCATGCCAGCACGACCCCACCGGCGCGAGGAATACCGACTACCTTGCCTTCAACATCGATGATTATGAGATGGGGCGATGGGACGGCATCATTGACTGGAGCAGGGAGACCTTCCACGTTGCTGCCGGGCTGCACACCTTTTCATGGGTTTACCACAAGGACAGCACCGTTGTTGCCGGCTGGGACGGCTGCCTCCTCGATTTCATCACCCTGCCGCTGATCGAAGGGACCATCCCCGCGATATCGGTCAACCCCTCTTCTGTGGAAAAAACCGTGGGACAGGGACAAAACGCCATCGATTCGATCAGGATCACCAACCCCGGCGGGGGATTGCTCCGGTATTCGGCGATCGTATCCGACACTGCCGCCAATAAAATGGACATCACGGGCGATAACCTCGCCGCCTCCTATGTTTCCTGCAACACCGACGGCTTCGTGCCCGGGCAGGCGGTCAACTGGATTTTCACCGTGCACAACCAGGGCACCGACAATGAATTCATCAAACATGTCAAATTCGATATGCCGCCGGGGGTCAACATCACCGGCGTAACCAATTTTTCGGGTGGATCCCTGGGCGACCTGGTATTCCAGGGTACTCCGGGAAACGGCACTTCGCTACACTGGCAGGGTACGAGCGCAGGGGGTCGCGGCGTGCTCAAACCCGGCGAAACAGCCTCCGCCACGCTGACCGGTTCCATTTCCGAAACCTTCAACAACGATGTGTTCACCGTATACAACCTCACAGGCGACTCCACCGGCACTGCCCCACACCTTCAGCCCGGCAATGTCAAGATAACAAACCTTGGAATCTCCAACACCTGGCTGTCGCTGACCAGGGCGACCGGAAGCCTGTTGCACAACCAGTCGGGGAGTGTCATCCTGCATTTCAACTCGGCCGGCCTTGCCTACGGTATTTACCGTTGCAAGCTGATTGCCCGCGATTTCTACAACAACAAGATCATCATCCCCGTGACCCTGTATGTCTCCTGGCCGGCACCGGTCGGCAGCCTGGCATCCAGGGGAGGAACAGGCCTTACAGGCAATTACCCGAATCCGTTTTCGGAGGACACCCGGATTCGTTACACCCTGGCGGGTACCGCTGATGTTGTCATTGAAATAACATCCGTCCAGGGATCGCTGATGCGTAAATGGAACCTCACGGCCATGCCGCAGGGAGACCACGACCTGGACTGGGACGGGATGGACAGCCAGGGAAGCCGGTTGCCGGCGGGTGTTTACATCTGCAACATGAAAACCGGTAATTACCGGGGAAGCCTGAAACTGATCCGGATCCGATAAACCGCACTGCATGAACAAGAAACAGAAAAAGCTGCTGATCTTCACATTGCTCATATTTTTTTCCATGGTCGTGGTCGCCCTTGGGCTGAAATACTTTCCCTTCACCCGGGTGATGAAGATGCCCGCCGGTTCGGAAAAGGAATTTGCCAACCCGAAAAAGAGCCTGCAGCTTCCGCCCCATAACCTTTACTTTGATTTTGAGGTGCCCGCCGGCAAGGAGGTGCCCGGAGGTTTTTACAAGGGGCTTGCCCACTCGGGCCGGTATTCGGTGAAGGCCTTTGGCCAGAACAGCTTCAGCTTCGCCATCGAACGAACCGCCGGCGAGGTGGGGGTCGAAAACCTGAAAGCGGTTGCCCTAAGCGCGTGGATCTATGTTTTCCCCACCAAAAACGAGGCGAAAGGCAACTTCGTATTCACCGCCTCCAACGAACTGGGAGTTAATGTCTGCTGGCAGGGGATCGCCCTTCATGAGCCGGAAGTCCCGAAAGGAAAATGGTTCAAGATCAGCGGATATTTCGACCTGGGCGCCGTCAAATTCAAACCGGGCTACAAACTCCAGGTCTACTTCTGGAACAACAGCCGGACCGACATCCTGATCGATGACTACAACATCGTTTTCGGTGGAACCCCCGAACGCCGGGGCGATTCCACCCGGGTCGACATGACAAAACCGGCCGGGTATGTGGCACGGTTTAACATGCCCCCCTTCCCGGTAACCCTGCTTGAAAAAGGGAGCACCGGAACCCTGCCGGGAGCAGCCGAAACCGGACCCGGTGACCAGGTGGTTGCGGGAAACTTCCTGAACACCGGTAATGACGCCCTCTTCATCATCAGGAAGGACGGCCGTTGCCTGGCATATGCCTGCTGCCCGTCAAACGGCGGTTTCAGCAAGGTCACCCTGGGCAATGCGGCAATCCTTGCATGGCTGAATCCCGTTCAAAAGATCCTCAGGGGAAAATTTATTGCTGGCGAGGGGGAACAGCTCATCATCACCGGCGAAAAGGGATGGATCCTCGCAGCGATCGATTTCAAAGGAAATCCCTGTACTTCACGGGATGGAATACAGGCAAACATAAAAATCCTCTCCAGGTCGGATACACCCGAAAGCAGCCTCTATGCCGGCGATTTTAACGCGGACCGCCGCTCGGAGATCCTCACCATCGCCTCAAACGGTTCGTGGAGGGTGCAGTCGTTCGAACAGGCCGCGAATGCCGCCGGCAAATGGAAAGTGATCGCCGCAGACGACAAACAGCCCGTGGCGGAATGGAACCGTGCTGAACGTGAAGTATCGGTCTCCGCGGGGAGGTTCCTCGCCCGCTCTTCCTGCGACCAGGTACTCACCGTCAGTAAAGGGAAAGAGGATAAACAATGTTCATGGACCATTTTCAAACTCAACATTCCGCACTTGAAATGGGAGTCATGTTTTGGCGCAAAACAGGGTTTCTGCGGGAAGACCGTCGGCAAAGACAGCCTGAAGCTTACCGACCGGTTTTACACCTTCAACACCGGTGATGAGCGTGAACCCCGGATCCTGCGCTACAACCGCGACTGGCGGTTCGACCTGGAGGAACTACGGATGAACGATTCCACCTTTGAAATCCGGTCATCGGTTGATTTCCATGGGTTTGAACTCGATCACAACCCGAAATACTATGAATCCCTGCTGCTCGTTCCCGGTAATTTTACCGGTTCGCAATCAAACTCGTTTTTCGTGTCGGGCCATATCGCCCGGGAACGGCATTATGAGGCGATCCTGCCCGATTTTTCAGATATTTATTCATTCCCCGGAAAAAAATAATCTTCACCATGATGCTTTCGCCCCGCTATATCCTCCTGGTCATCCTGCTCCCATGGCTATTCATCTCCTGCGGCCAATCCACGAAATCATTGTCGGTGGTCAGCGGTCAGTTCACGGTGAAGGATTTCAACCCGGCAACCAACTGGAAACAGGGAGAAATTCTCTACCTCGATTATCCCGACGCCATCACGAACGGGTTTATCATCCCGACAGCCAGGCAGGTGGAGGGAGGGTTTTTCCGCATGGAGTTCCACCTGAAAAATACGGGAGCCGCCCCGCAGAAATTTTTTTATAAAATCTATTACCAGAACGAATCGTACAAGTTCCCCGAACGCGACGCGACCGACACCACCCGGCAGCACCAGTTGGCATGGGAAAACTTCTACGGATCGTGGGAGGAGGTCGCCACCACTTTTGCCGAAACGGCGATCATCCCTTCCGACAATGATTTTCACCCGGTCGAAAGCACTTTCCGCATCGTCGGCAACCCGAGGGATGAACAACGGTATTACGCCGACAACCACAACGACCGCTGGAAACGAAACCCGCGCGTCGGAAATTACAGCTTTCTGCTTGTAGTGACCACCGGTGAGAACATAGAGCAGAAGATCATCCCCGACAATGTCAGGAACATCGGGTTGAAGAGCGATCAGGGATTCGTGAACCCCTTCTTCTATTTCCTTTACGGACCGGGAAAATCGCTTAAGAATACGGCGGTGCAGCATTCCCCTCGCCTGCTCACGGTCGTGGCAAAACCCGATCCCGGGGCGGGGATTTACATCAACCCGCGGGCGAATTTCAGCGACTTCAGTGCGCAGGCCAGAACCCAGGGCTGCGGCCAGGATTCGTCGCTGTACCGGTCGGCGGGATTTGAGCAGTTCGTCCATTTCATCGATCCCACCACGAAGATGAACAACATCCCGGTGATCGCCGACATCCTGAACGACAATTATACCCGCACCGATTACAACTGGAACAAACAGTTCTACCGCAAAGATGAACTGGTGAGCATCACCGCCACGGTGGCACCGCGTCCGTGCGAGACGGTCTTTTCCGATCCGGTCGGTCATAAGATCACCCTGCACAATCCCAGGTCGGAGTTCGGGAAATGGCAGAAACAGAATGTCGGGGTGATCACCCGCCACGGCATGACTTACGGGAAGTGGACCGCCAAATGCAAGCTGACCGAACTGCTCAACAAACACAATATGTGGAACGGGCTTACCAATGCCATCTGGCTCATCACACAGGCGCAGGCCGACTGGAATTTCCGCCGCGACTGCAGCAACGGCGGTTACATGGCCAACTATTACGGGGGTCAACAGGACCAGCGGGTGAAGAACGTCGGTTATTCCGAAATCGACTTCGAGATCCTGAAAACCGTTCCCTACTGTCCCTCGTGGGTGCTGCCCCCCGCCTACAACCAGGGCGCAGGCGACCAGGGAAACGTGCTGAACTGGAACGTTCCCTTCCCCGAGGAGATCCTGGCCGACGATGACAAGATCACGGTTTCATGCACCAACTGGGACATGGCCTGCTGGCAGCCGGCCGACTTCCACGACGGGTGTTACCCGGTGCGCTACGACAACAAGACCTTCTGGGCCCACCGTTGGGACCGCAATTACCGCGCCCTCACGGAAAAGACTCCCGAAAGCGACGATGAACTTTTTGCTTCACCCTTTTACTATTTCCAGATCGACTGGCAACCCGACCGGATCATATGGCGCATCGGCCCGTCGAAGGACAAGATGCATGTGGTTGGGTATGTCGACGACAAGGTGACCTCTATCCCGAACAATCAGATGCTCCTCATCATCACCCAGGAGTTTCACAATACAAAGTGGTGGATCGGGTCGGCCTATTCGCAGGATAATACCCCCTTCCCGAAGGTGGATTATGTCGGTGAGATCTATGAACTGACGATTGAATAACCTTTCCCCGCGGTTCATGCCGCTACTCTTTATACACATCTCTTTTTAAAATGGATTTTGGAATGGCTGAAGGAATATCTACTTGAGCTTCATGAACAGGGCAAAAGTTTTCAACTTATCTCTGTGATTCTCCCTGCATCTCCGTGGATCTCCGTGTAATTATTTGTTACACAGAGAGACACAGAGTCCACACGGAGAAACACAGCGTGGTAAGCACCAGATTAATTAATCATGAGGAATATTGCAATCCTTCATTATAGTTTAATCGGAAAAACAGGAAAAGGTAATCAACCTGTCAGCATTTTATTTTGGCAGGGTAAGATGTGTATAAAGATTAGCGGTTCATGCCGGGGAGCAAAATGGTTATTTTTTTGGATGGTCGGCCCGGATGTTCAACAGGTTCGGCGTGTAGATTTCGAGCAGCACGATATCCGGTTTTTCATGGCCGGTGATTTCGGGGTTCGGGCCATATTTCCACGCATCGAAAATGTAGACCGACCGGCTGAAATGTTCGCTGAACAAGGGTATCAGCGAAGCAAAAAAGGAGTCGCGGATGACCACGGCACGGGGCAGGGAATGGTCGGGAATACCCCGCACCAGTTCGTATTCGGCCGGGTAGCCGAACAGGGGAGGAGGCGGGTACCCGAACTTCGGGAGTTCCTGCGAACGCGGGTTCACCACCCCCGGGGTGACGAAAACCTCTGTGATATGCTGCTGCAATCCGGCCATGGTCGCCAGGTTCCCGGCTTCATGACGGTAGCCCGACAACCGGAATTCCCCCATGTCCAGAGGCTTTACCGCGGGGAAATCACGGTGGATCCGGTTGACGATGCCTCGGTAACTGTACCAGGCACCCAGCCCGTTCCAGTGGCTATCCGTCCGGTAAAACAGCCATCCCGATTTTTTCGCCGCGACCAGTGAATCTTTCAGGTTAACGAGGTGGCAAAGCGTATCCCTGGCCAGGATGGTCATGAGTTCGTCGGGAAATGCAGGTTTTTCGGAACGGATGAAATTTCCCGGTAGAAACTCCGGGTAGACATCGCACTTCATCGGGGCCACCGCAACATAAAAGATAATCCCCATCGCCCGGTATTCCAGGGCCCGGCGGTGCAGTTCCCCGGCAATCTCCATGAGCCGGGCTGTTCCGGGCTGGTTCCGCCCTTCGTAAATTTCACGTTCACTCCCGGTTGCATAGATCCAGCCTCCCTGGCCGAAAGCCACCTCCGAAGGAATGGGCGAACGTTTAAAGAGGTAATAATCCACCACCAGGGTGTTGAGATGGATCAGTTCATGCCGCAGGAAAAAGTGATCGTTGAAATATTTCTCCCAGGCTGCGGGATAGGCGCGGAGGCTGGCAGCCCGCAATACGGGCTTTGGCGCCAGAACCCGGTTCTCGGCACGGCTGATCCCCGCCCCCGCCGGCCTGAATAGCCGGTATGCCAGCGGTACGCTGATCCAGGCGAGGAAAACCAGGATCAGCAAGGTATGGTGGATATGGGGAGGTCGTTTCATCAGAAGTGGAAATAGATGAAGGGCGTATTGGTTTGCGATAGCAGGTACATCGTGGATACAAAGAGTACCAGCACCACCGCGATGATCGTTCCCAGCGACCATCCCGCCTGCAAAAGAGGGCCGCCGTTGTCGCCCCGCCGCACCATCCCCGCCCGGAGCCATTTCCCGGTATCCCGGAAAAGGGTGGTCGAACCAAGCACGGCCACTACGGCCATGACCACGAATTCACGGGTAAAATATGCACGCAACGCCGGCCAGGATGTTGCGACACCCCGGGCACCGGCCATTACACGGAGGAATTTCAGGGCTTCCGTGAGGGTGTCTGCACGGAAAAAAACCATGGAGACCACGATGAAGAAAACCATGTAAAGGTGTGCCAGCGGGCGGAAACGCCGCACGATCCATCTCCCGGGTTTTGTGCGCTCCCAAACCAGCATCACGCCGTTCAGGGTTCCCCAGGCGACAAAATGCCAGGCGGGCCCGTGCCAGAAGCCGCAGAGGACAAAGGTTGCCATCGCGGCGAACAGGTAGATGATCCCTTCTGACCGGAAACCGGCGTACCGGTCCTTTTTCAGCTTCCCTGAAATAGACCAGGCCAACGGCAGGAACAGAAAATCGCGCAGCCACGTGGAGAGCGAGATGTGCCACCGCTGCCAGAATTCCTTCACCGACCGGGAGCTATAGGGAAAGTTGAAGTTTTCCACGAACGCAAACCCGAACATCCTGCCAAGGCCGATAGCCATGTCGGTATATCCCGAAAAATCATAATAGATACGGAGGGCGTAGCACGCGGCACCCAGCCAGGCCAGCGGGGTGCTGAGCAATTCCGTGGGGGTGGTGAAAACCTGGTCGGCCACCCAGGCGATCGGGCTCGAAATGACGACCTTTTTGAAAAGGCCCAGTGCAAAACGACTGATCCCCGATGAAAACTTCTCCAGGGTTACGGTCCTTTGGCTGATCTGCCCCGACAGCTCCCGGTAGCGGTCGATGGGACCTGCAATCAACTGCGGGAACATGGCCAGGTAAAGGGCGAGACCGGTGAAATTGCGCTGCGGGGCCGATTCCCTGCGCTTTACGCTCACCAGGTAAGTGATGGCCTTGAAGGTGAAGAAGGAGATCCCCAGCGGCAGGATCACGTCGTGTACCATGATCGGAGACAATCCCAGCAGGCGGATCAAAACACCGGCATTGTGAACCGCGAACCCGGTGTATTTGAACACGCCGAGCAGCAGGAGGTTCAGCACAATGCCGGCGGTGAGCATCCGTTTTCGTGCCTGCTCCCCATCCGGCCTCCCGATGGCCAGCCCCATGCCGTAATTCAATACAACGGACCCGGCCAGGACGAGGGTGCTGGTAACACCACCCCAGGCATAGAAGACGAAGCTGGCCAGCAGCAGTGCCATGTTTTTCAGCTGTCGTGGCACCAGGAAATAAACAAGCAGGGTAACGGGAAGGAACCAGTAGATAAAGAAAAGGGAATTGAACAACATGCCGGCAGCCGATAGTTTATGTCGGTAAAAGTAGTATTTTTATCCCTGTTAAGAAAAACCGGAATTATGAAGATTATTGTACTCGGCGCGGGCCTCGTCGGGGGACCCATGGCCATCGATCTTTCGAAGGATAAGGCATTTGAAGTGACTGTTGCCGATATAAACCCGGCTGCACTCCAGGCGATTGCCGGCCGGCAAAGCGGGTTTGGGCGCCCCATTGCCACCGTCACCGCCGACCTGTCCGATCCCGCCAGGGTGGCGCATCTGGTGGCCGGTCACGACATGGTGATAAACGCCGTTCCCGGCTTCATGGGATTTCAAACACTGAAGGCCATCATCGGGGCGGGGAAAAACGTGGTGGATATCGCCTTTTTTATTGAAGATCCCTTCGAACTCGATGAGCTGGCCCGCCAGAAGAATGTCACCGCCATCATGGACATGGGCGTGGCCCCCGGCATGTGCAACGTGCTCATCGGGTATGCCGACCACCTGTTCGACGAAACATTGGATATTCTCTACATGGTGGGCGGGCTGCCCGAAATCCGCGAATGGCCCTATGAATACAAGGCCGTTTTTTCGCCGGTTGATGTGATCGAGGAATACACGCGGCCGGCGCGCTACATCGAAAACGGCAAGTTTATCATAAAACCCGCCCTCTCTGATCCCGAACTGATCACCTTCCCGGGCATCGGCACCCTGGAGGCCTTCAACACCGACGGGCTGCGGTCGCTGGCGCACACGGTGAAATGCCCCAACATGAAGGAGAAAACCCTCCGTTACCCCGGTCACATCGACAAGATGCGGCTGCTGCGGGAGACCGGTTTTTTCAGCCAGGAGGAGATCGAGGTGCGCGGCGTGTGCATCAAACCCATGGACCTTACGGCACGGCTGCTCTTCCCGAAATGGAAACTGGAGGAGGGCGAGGTTGACATCACCGTGATGCAGGTAATGGCTGAAGGAATGAAAGACCGAAAAAAAATTCGCTATACCTGGGACCTGTACGACAAATACGATCCCATCACCCGCATCCATTCGATGGCCCGAACCACCGGGTATTCGGCGACCGTCGCCCTGCGCATGATCGCCGACGGACTTTATACCCGCAAGGGGATCTCGGTTCCCGAATTCATCGGGAAACAGCCTGCATGCGTCACCTATATGCTGCAGGGGCTGAAACAGAGGGGGGTTGTTTACCGGGAGACCCTGGAGAATATCGAATAACGGATATTGAACATTGTATATCGAAGTGTGGAGAAACGAATGATTACCGGGTAACATTTATGGAACTGAATTCATTCCTGACCGATAAGGGCATCAAGCCGAAAGAGAAGACAGAAATTCTTGCCGCGATGATCGCCGAAAAGGAGATCATGGTAGCGCAACTGGCCGGTTTTGCGAAGATGGCGAAGGAACCGGTGAAGGCGACCTGCATGGAGGCCCTGGAACATGCCACGCTTGCAAATCCGGCCATCCTCGATGAGGCATCTTTTGATTTTGTCGTTCAATCCCTGAAAGACAAAGGACCCCGTGTGAAATGGGAATCGGCAAGGGTGATCGCCAACACCGCCCATCTTTTCAAAGGCAGGCTCGGCCCGGCCGTCGAAAACCTGCTGGCCAACACAGAACACCCGGGGACCGTGGTGCGCTGGAGCGCGGCCTTCGCGCTTGGCGGGATCCTGAAATTAAACACTTCCCTGAACAATGAACTGGTTCCGGCCATCCGGGCCATCGTGGAACGGGAAAAGAAGGAGAGCATCAGGAAGCTCTACCTGCAGGCCATGAGGAAAGTGACGAGTGACGAATGACGAGTGACGGATCAAAGGAATTTCCGGGGGGAAAGCAGCCACGCAATTCACATTTCAGATTTCAGATTTCGCATTTTTTTACTTACAATATTTTGAATGTGAGATGTGATATCTGAAATCTGATAAATCTCAAATCTGAAATCTGAAATGTGAAGGACACTACCCGCAATGCAGGTATGCGTTGACAAGTTTCATCACCTCTTTTTCCTGGTTTTTAACCCGGTCGCGGAGATCGGCGTCGTTGAAGCTTTTCAGGTAGCGGATCAGCCCGTCGATGATCTGTTTCGGGAAGATGCCGTGCTCCTCGTAAATGGCGCGGTGTTTTTCAAGGTAGTCGGCCGATTCCCAGCAGGAGAAGGGCAGTTGCTGAAGTTCGTTGACCCTTGACTTGTATTTTTCTTCGAAGATATTGACATCGACATAGGTTTTCGCGGCCATCTCCAGGGCGTTCGCCATCTCGATGCCATGACGCGCAGCCACCGTGAGGCCCGCGAAAAGCAGGTAGATGTCGGCCGACCCGTCGGGACAGCGGAACTCGACCGTTTGACGGCCTCCGAATCCCTGCTGGGTGTCTTTTTCCTGCGGGTTGGCATCGGTGATCATGTCGTGCTTGCTGCCCCAGCCAAGGGGGACGCGTACCAGCACCGAACGGTTGCGGTCGCCCCAGCATACATTGGTGGGCGCCTCCTGGTGCGGGACCAGGCGAAAGTAACTCGTGGGGATCATGTTCCCGAAGGCGGTGAGCGATTGCGACAGGTCAAGATACCCGGCAATCGCCTTGCGGGCGGTATCGGAGAGTTTCCCGTTGTCGAGCATCACGCTGCTGCCGTTTTTCATGAGCCGCGTGTGCACGTGCATCCCGCTGCCGGCTTTGCCGGTGGTGATCTTGGGGGCAAAGGTGATGGTGACACCGTATTTGTGGGCCAGCGAACGCAGCACCCATTTGGCGATCATCAGCTGGTCGGCTGCATCTTCGAGGCGCACCGGGGTGAATTCAATTTCGTTCTGTTCGTACGACATGCCCGATTCGGTAAAGTTGCCCACCTCGGAATGGCCGTATTTGATGAATCCGCCGCACCTGGCAATCGCGTGCATGGCTTCGATGCGCAGTTTTTCCCATTTACAGAAGGGCGAAGACTCGTGGTAGCCGCGCTGGTCAACCGCCTCGAACAGGCTGTCCTGCTCGCTGATGATGTAATATTCAAGTTCGCCCATCACCTCGAACGAAAGCCCGGTTCTTGCTTTCAGCACCTCGTGCGACTTCCGCAGGATGTGCTCGGGCGAGTTGGCATAGGGCTGCCCGTCCTTGTCGTAGTATGAGCAGAGGATGTCGACTGCCGGGATGGGGGAGAAGGGGTTGACGAATGCCGAACGATAGCGGGGGATCACGTAAAGGTCGGAAGATCCCGCCTCGACATAGTTCGGGAAAAGACTGGAACCATCGACGCGCTCGCCTGCGCTGAGGATGCTGTCGAGGTGCTGGCGGTCCTTGATGATGAAATTGAGCGTCTTGAGCCGGCTGTCGGCTGCCGAATAACGGAAGTTCAGCATCTGGATGCCGTTCGCTTCAATGAAGCGGATCAGGTCGGCTTTGGTAAAATCATCGGCGGGTTTGTCGAGGAAGTGCACGAGGGCGTTGGGATTCAGCGAAATGTTGTCATTCATGGCCTTTATGATTCAGTGAATATCAGGGGCGACAAAAGTAAGAATATTTTATAACTTTGTCATCCTGTCACCTCAACCTCTCATACTCATTTGCGATGGAATGACCAACCTGAACGAAATTGTCTTCTTCACCTCCTTCATCCTCTTCATCGGCATCATGCTGGGGATCGACCTGGGTTTTTTCCAGAAGAAGAACCATGCCCAGTCGGTTCGGGAGGCGGTTGCCTGGACCCTGGTCTGGGTGGGAGTTTCCGTAGGGTTTTACCTGCTCATCCGTTTTCACGGGAACTGGATTCACGGCAGCCATACCATCGAAGCGCTCCAGGCGCGCATCACCAAATTCCACCACCCGATCAACATCACCGGGCTGAGCCTCCAGGAGGCCATCAGCCGCTACAACCGGAACCTTTCGCTCGAGTACCTCACCGGTTACCTCATCGAATATTCCCTCTCGGTCGACAATGTCTTTGTCATCGTCATGATCTTCATCTCCTTCAACATCAAGCCAAAATACTTCAAGCGGGTCCTTTTCTGGGGGATCCTGGGGGCCGTGGTCATGCGTTTTCTTTTTATTTTCGCGGCGAGCGCGCTGATCCAGCGCTTTGCATGGTTTCTCTTCGTTTTCGGGGGAATGCTGCTGATCATCGGGTTCAGGATGGGCTACCAGTTCCTGTATGGCGCGGAGGACGAACAGATCGACACCGAAAAGCACCCGGTGGTCAGGATGGCTTCACGTTTTTTCAATGTTGCGGATGATGAGCACGTGGAAACCTTTTTCCTTCGCCGGCAGGGCAGGCTTTATGTCACGCCGCTTTTCATCGTTTTGCTGGTCATCGAGTTCTCGGATGTTTTATTTGCAGTCGATTCGGTCCCGGCAGTGTTTTCGGTGACGCAGGATCCTTACATCGTCTTTTTCTCGAACATCTTTGCCATCCTCGGGCTGCGCTCCCTGTTTTTCCTGGTGATGGATGTCATGAACCGGTTCCACTACCTCAAAATGGGACTGGCGGTGCTGCTGACCTTTGTCGGGGTGAAGATGCTGGTGCACGACATTTTCAGGATATCCACCAATGTCTCCCTTATCGTCATCGCCTCCATCCTTGCCGCCAGCATCCTGGCCTCGAACCTGAGAACCTTCATTATCAGGAGAAAACTGAATTTGAAGATTTGAGGATTTGAGGATTTGAGGATGTGAAGATTTGAGGATTTGAGGATGTGAAGATTTGAGGATTTGAAGATTTGAGAATTTGAGGATGTGAAGATTTGAGGATGTGAAGATTTGAGGATGTGAAGATTTGAGAATATCTGAAATCTGAAATATGAGATTTGAAATGTGAAATGATTTCCTCCCTGAAATTCCTCCTGATCTGTCACTCGTCACTCGTCACTTGTCATTCCTAAAATATCTTGCCAGCATCTCCTGCGCCGCCTGGTAAGGGTTCAGGGTTCCTTTCATGATCTCCGCCTCTCTCGAAGCAAGGTCGCGGCTGATCTCTTTCTGGCTGAAGAAGTGCCGGCGGAGGCCCTCTTCGATCGTCTCCCTGAAGACCTGCCGGTTTTGTTCCATCCGCCGTTGTTGAAAAAATCCGGTTTCGCCGGTGAGCCTGCGGTGCTCCATGATCAGCTCCCATACATGGCCGATCCCCATTTTGGTGCGGGAAGAGCAAATGTCGGCCACCGGGGTCCAGCCGCTGCCGGGGGGAGGAAAGAGGTGCAGGGCGTTGGCATACTCCACGCGGGCCGTTTTTGCCTTGGCCAGGTTGTCGCCGTCGGCCTTGTTGATCACGATGGCGTCGGCCATTTCGATGATGCCGCGCTTGATCCCCTGGAGTTCGTCGCCGGCACCGGCCAGCATGAGGAGCAGGAAGAAATCGACCATCGAGTGGACCGTCGTTTCCGACTGCCCGACCCCAACGGTTTCGATAAAGATTACATCGAACCCTGCGGCCTCGCAAAGCACGATGGTTTCGCGGGTTTTCCTGGCCACGCCTCCCAGCGATCCTGCAGAGGGCGAAGGACGGATAAAGGCATCCGGGTCGACCGACAACTCCTCCATCCGGGTCTTGTCGCCCAGGATGCTGCCCTTTGAGCGGCTGCTGCTGGGGTCAACCGCCAGCACCGCCAGCTTGTGTCCCATTGCCGTCAGGTGTTTCCCGAGTGCTTCGATAAAAGTACTTTTTCCCACCCCGGGAACCCCCGTTATTCCAATTCTGATGCTCCCTTGCCCGGCTTGCCCTTCATTCGTAAATCGTAAATCGTAAATCGTCAATCTTCTAAGGCACTCTGCAATAACTTCCTGTCCCTGCGCCTGGTGTGCCGTGAGGCTGCTCTCCACCAGCGTGATCGCCTTGCTCAGGATGGTCCGGTTGCCCGCAAAGATCCCTTCGAGGTACTCCTGCGTGGTGAGCCCCCGTGGTTTATGCGCACGGATCTTCCTGGCGACCTCCTCGTTGACCGGGGATGGCGGATCGATGCCATTCATGACATTGAGAGCGGATTTGTCAGTCATCATGGGTTAGCATTGGGAGGGTGGAGATGTATACAAGGCAAAAGGCAGTAGGCAGTAGGGTGGGGGGACTATATGTTTTCCGGAATTTGTCATTTGTCACTCGTCATTTGTCACTTTTACTGCGTGTATTCAGTTTTTTGATCAGTGCGTTTAGCATTTTTCCCATTGCCCACTGCCTATTGCCTATTGCCTTGTTTCTGTCTTGTACTCCCTTATAGGTACAAAGATAATTTTTTTTCCAATTCGCCCTGTATTTCCCAAAAAGTCACTACTTTTGCAGACCCAATTCCTCTTCGTAGCTCAGTTGGTAGAGCAATTGACTCTTAATCAATGGGTCCCAGGTTCGAGTCCTGGCGAGGAGACACCAAAATCAACGACTTACAGAGACATTTGTGAGTCGTTTTTTATTTCCGGCCAGTTTCCGGCCAGCGGGTACAAAAAATCACCCGGTTTCAATAGTTGTGGACAAGCCGGATCATCTGACCACTTGCCGCCGATTTAGAGTTCGTTCAGCTGTTTTATTTTCAAATCTTTAGGGTGGCCGGTTCAAATAGGAGAAGGCTGGTTCATGCGAATTTCCCGGGCCTCACGATCAAACTGATCCCCGGAATTATTTCACGATCAGCTTTTCCTTGTATATCTTGCCTTCCCTGGTTTTGTATTTCAGCAGGTAAACCGCGGCCGGTAAGCCACCCAGGCTTATATGGATGTTCCCGGCCGGAACATCCTGCTTAAATACATTTTTTCCTGGCAAATCCGTGATCGTCAGCTGACCCCCGAAAAGATCGCCGGGAAGATTAATATTCAATATGTCAGTGGCAGGATTGGGAAATATTTTCAGAAGCCCGCTGTTTTCCACCGGAGCAACCCCCGTGATGGTCTGATAACTCATAACCGTGGCTTTGTCGCTGTAACCGCCATCCACATAACAGGCATAGATCTTCCCGGTACCGTCAACCTTCATGCAGGTGGAATATGCGCCGCCGGCTGAAAATCCCGCGTTTCCGACAGGCGTCCAGCTGCTGCCATCGAAACCCATCGCCGTTGCTTTGTAGCTGTTTCCGTAATCCGTGTAAATTACATAGGGTTTTGCGTTGGGGCCTGCTGCCACGATAATATTGTCAGCGGTATCCGGTGAAAAGGCCTTCACGCCAACAACCACCCAGGAGGTTCCTGTATATTTCATCACGGTAGCCTTGCTGCCATGCGCCTCATCGCGGTAAGCCACATAGGGGGTGTTGCTTCCATCAATGGCAATGGTCGTAAAAATTGCAATTGAATCCGAAAACTCCGTATTGCCAAGATTTGTCCAGGTGGTGTCGCTGCATTTCAGCACCATTGCTTTATTGTTGTTCGACGCATCGGTGCACGCTACATAAGGATTTCCGCTTCCGTCAAGCGCCATGGAGATAAAACTTGTTAAAATATTGAGCGCTCCCGGGTTCCCGACCGGAACCCAGCTGGTGCCGTTGAATTTCATCACCGTAAGACTATACAAATCCCCAAAACGCTGGTAGGCAACAAAGGGCGTACCTGTATTGTTGATGGCCAAGGAAAAGAAAGGAGAAATATTAACGGAGGAAATGGGCCCGCCAACAATTACCCAATTGCTGCCGTTGAATTTCATGACAGTGGCCTTCCCTGCGTTGTTGTTGTCTGAAAACAAGACATAAGGCGTTCCTGAAGGATCCACGGCAATGGAGTAATAATAGCAGGGCCCGGGGGTAAAACCGGCATTTCCGACAGTAACCCAGCTGGTGCCGTCGAACTTTTTTACGGTTCCCTTCAGGTTCTGATTCATATCCTGGTAAACAACGAATGGCTGGCCCGAAGGACCGAGCGCTACCCGGGTATAGGAAGCGGAACCGTCTGAAAAACCTGGGGTTCCGACATAGTTCCAGTTGGTTCCCTGCGCCTGCATGCTGTTAAGACACAGGCCCGCCAGGAGGATGATCCAGGCCGGAAACAGATGAGATACAGTGACCGGGTTTTTCATGTTCTAGGGTGATTACGAGTTGATGTCTTTATCATTGGAATGTGAAAAACAGTTATAACGATGAGATTAAATGACGATCATTTGCTTTTATCACTCAAACAGCGGATGGAATAGGCGGTCGTCTTCATCCATACCCCGCGGCGGGCGCTCTTTTCAGTACAGGACAATCTCATGGTATAGGCCTCCTTCAAGGGATTCGTGCCTTCAAGCGTTGTAGTCGTCCACCATACACCAAAATTATGGAGCCCACTGTATAAAGGCTGGGTTGGGTCGTAAAACCCCCCGGGAAGGCCGGTCCATCCGCTGATATTGGTAGCGCCGATATTTGGATAGGTTGGACTTCCCCAATGCGCCACACCTGTTTCTTTCATTTCACCACCGGCCATGGTATCGCCATTTGCCAGGAGATAATTGCCTCCCAGGTTTGCAACCAGTTTCGTGTAATCAGCATCACTGGGAACATGCCAGCCTATTGGTGCGACACTACGAGCGTCGGCAACAGCATACCAGTTGTAAAGCCATCCGTAAACCCCGATATTGCCGGCGGAGTTATCATATGCATACAGCATGCCTGCTGTATCTGCAGTCAGCTTATCCAGGCCCGATCCGTTTGTTATGGGATCCCCGTTGCGGTAGTGCTTTACTTTCAGGTTTTCGACCATCCAGGTTTGTGTACCGATGACCACGGTGTGGTATACATTGCCGTCAATGTCGGTGACGGTAGGGCCGGAGGATGAGCCAGTGGTACTACTCTTCTTGCAACTCACAACAACCAATGCACAAAGGGACAGTGCAGATAGCACCAGGATTCTTCTGATTTTCATAGGATAGAATTTATTGCATATTCAGTTAATTGTAACTTTTTGTGATAACAACGATTCGTTGTCACGTCAATCCTTCAGGCAACGAACTGACATGCCATACTGTTTTATTGGATTTGCACGATAAGCAACAATACCATCAAAGTTAAGGTTGACGCACCATGCTGCGGGTTGGTTAAGCCCTGTGCCAACCTGTGTGCTGGTCCAGAAGAAGGCTATGGAGCCCAACCCACTAAAGGCGCTGTTGTAATAGCTGCCCCCTGGAAGGGCTGAGAAACCGCTTGCGTTGGTTGCCCCGGTATTCGGAGTTTTCCAGTGAGTGGTTCCGGTTTCTTTCAGTACGCCGCCTATTCCGCCATAGTCGGGACTCAGGGCGGTTCCGTATTTGGTGTTAAGATAGGCGGATAAAGCATACCATTCGGCATCACTGGGAACATGACAACCGTCAGGTGCAAGTGTATGAGCATTCGTCAATGCATACCAGTTATAAAGTTTCCCGTACACTTTTGAATTATCAGGATTACTGTTATAATCGTAAATTCTCCCGGTTGAATCAGTAAGATAAAAATCAGATGATTTCATCATGGCTGTCGCGACAGGATCGCCGTTGCGATAATGAGTCACCCGCAGATTTTCGACCAGCCATACCTGGGTGCCGAGTGTCACCGTGTGATAAACATTGCCGTCGATGTCGGTCACCGTCCCTCCGGCTGGCGGAGGATTCGTTGTGCTGCTGTCACTCTTTTTACAACCTGTTGTAAATGTCAGCGCAAATCCCATCATCAATAATGGGTAAAGCCAATATGTTTTTTTCTTTTTCATGTGTTAATATTTATTTTTTCGGGTCACATGGAATAGTCATAAATTATCATTTTCTGTTTTTCTACTGAATCGAAACAAACCAGCCACACTGCTAATGAACTACAACCAGTTTCCCGGATGAAACCCTGCTTCCCTCCCTCAACTCAACAAAATAAATCCCTGCATTCCATCCTGATGATTCCAGCTGATACGCGTTGCTTCTACTGCTTAATACTTTTTCGAAGACCGTTTTTCCCGAGAGATCAAGTACCCGCAGCAGCACCCCTTCATTCCCGCCGGCATGGTAGTTTATCACTGCATGATCATCTGCGGGTACGGGATATAGTGAAAAATCGACAGTCCCCCTTGCCTCGGCTATGCCCATACTAAAACCGGTTTGGTTATACCGGGATAACCAGGTGTAGTTTTGCCGGGTTGACCCCGCCTGCACTATTTTGTTTCCCGGCAGCAGGATCATCGGACCGGCATTCGTATACTGGCTTCCGGTAGCATTGGGGTCATACTGAAAATAAGTATAAGGCATGTGATTTGCAAAAACAGAATCAGACTTGCCGGCCGTGGTTAACATCGCCAACTGGCAGGCGTATGTTTGAAAAGTCGATGTGCTGTTGCTTTGCCCAGAGATGAGCACCTCCCCGTTGTCAAGCGCCAACCCGCCTGCCATGATCGTACTGATGAATAAATTGATTGCCGCCAGTCCGTTCACCCCATAGCTCATATCCTGTGTCCCATCGGCTTTTATATGAATGGCAAATGAAAAACGACTCACATGGGCATAATTTAATAAGACCACGGTGCTGTTATCGGGCAAACCCACACCAATAACAGACTTAAGCCCCAGTTGCGCTGTTTGCGCCGGATCCGGAAGAATCATGCTGGAACCGCCAGTCCCAAAGGTATTATCAATACTCCCGTTGGGCAAAATACGCGTTAGGAACACATTACCGGAAGGCGTCTGGGTTGTCATGACAATCCGGTCGTTATGATCGAGGATGAAACTGCAGGCAGTCCAGACCGTTTGGTTGATTGTTAGCTTGCCGGCCGTGCCAAAGCTGTTGTCCACAATACCATTACTGTTCAGTTTGATGATCATGGCGGTGTCGTTCTGAAGCCCGAAGTTGGTAAATACCAGCCGGATCGTGTTATCGGAAAGAACCTTTATATCAGGATCCATATTCGCAAAGCCCCAATCGGGATGCACCTGGTTTCCAAACGTAGCATATCCATTTGTACCGAAAGTTGAATCGATGACACCTGCCGATGTCAGCCTTGCTATATGGCAGCCGTAATTCGAAACCGGCCCGGAACAAGCCAGGATCTTTCCACTGGTTAAAACCTTGACCGTTGGCCCCTGGATTGTATAAGGAAGAACGGCATATCCATTCACGCCAAATGTAACGTCAAGTGTTCCATCGGCAAGAAACCGCCTCACCGCGGGGTATTGAGTACCTTTTATCCCCTGCACTATTTTGCCATCGGTTTGCACATCCATTCCGGATGGTGTGGCAATGTAGGAAGTATTAAGAGTACTGATAACCAATCCGCTCGTACCAAAACTGCTGTCAGCCTGGATCGAACGCACTTGTGCATGTGCGGCCAGGCTGTTCATAAGACCTACTGCTGAAATTATTATTAAGAATAATTTTGTTTTCATGTGCTGCTCCTTTTTTTAATGCATGAATAATGTTCCCGTCTCTTATTACCAGCCTTGAAAATAATTGTAAATGTAAGGTGAATTTAAGGTGATTCGACACAACATGCATTTTATATTACTTAATATCAATTGTTTATAATTTAACAACAGATGTTACTTTGGTAACAGGATCATATGGACAAGCCGGATCATCTCGACCACTTGCCGCCGATTTTGATTGACCAGCATAGCCTGTTAACAATAAACATACAAGGTTTGTCATTATACGCCGGCCCGTGATGGTCAAATCCATCGGGTTGCCCAGTAACTACAGTGGACGTTTAGGTATTGTTTGAATGTTTTTTTAATTGGGTAAAAGTCCAGATTGCGCCTAAACAATCAATACTGCCAATCGCAGCCAGCATCATGGATTGTTTGAATACAAATACAAAAACGATGGTCATTAAAAAGAAAAATAACCTGCCAAAAACAGTAGATTTATAAAAATATGTTTGCTCGTGAACCGAAGAATAGAAATAATAGATTCCTGCCGTAAATGTAAAGAGGCCTAACATTCGGATCCAAATCTCGTTTGTAATTTGAAAACCCAGGAGAGAGAGTAAAACATTTGGAATAATAATCATCCCTGCGCCCATCAGGAATAAATAGAAGGAATAGATGCGGATGGTAAATGCTGTTTTGCTCATTATGTTTTTTATTAAGTTTTTTGGTCAATTTTAATCCAAAATTGAGACAATTAAATAACATCCCCAAAATTAATTGTAATCAGATGAAAAATCGTAAAACGGCAAATGACAACCCCGTTTTTACCGCGTGACCGGGCCGCCCGGGGGCAACAAAAAAAGAGGACGCCCTTTTGGGACGCCCTCTTTTCATATTCTGCCCGGAACCGTTTCGTTACCGCATTTTGAAACCGTTTTCAGGCGGATCTCCAAAAAACCAGGATCGTCCTGACCGGGGTCAGTTACTGGGATATATTTTTGAAGCATTGCGGTACCCGGGCATGTTCTTATACCAGTCGGTATTGGTGCTGCCTGAACTGGCCGCCCAGTTGATAAAGTTGTTGTACGCCGTGTTGATCGCCGCCTTTTCAATGGGGTAATCAAACCGTTGGGCAAGGTTCATGGCCCAGGGAAGGTTGTTGGTCGTCCTGTAATAGCGTCCCTGCGAGGGTTTGCTGTCGTCGTCGAATGTTCCGAAATCGCTCCCGTCAACCTTGTCGGTAGGTGCCATGTCGGGCAGGTGGACTTCCCGGTTGCGTTTCCCGTTCACGATGATAAAGGGATTGTAGGGTGGTTTCCCCAGGAGGGCAGGCGAAACCGGAACAGCAAGGGTGATCACCAGGTGCAGCGTATCGGGGGTGCTGTACCGCGCACCCGGGGTGGTGTTTGCCCCGGCCTCCCCCTGCCCGGGGGCACGAAGATGGTCGAAGGCGTCGTCAAAAGCAATGATGACCGCTTTTGACTGCCCGGCTTCGGTATTGTTGGCCGAGGTGGAAATATATCCGTGTTTCAGACTGGTGCCGGTCACATTCTGAATTTGATCAGGGGACACCGGCAACTGGAAACCAAAGCCGCTATGATACGAAGCACCGATTGCTTCGGTGATGATCGTGGCATCGATCTCAACAACCTGGTTCTGCTCATTGGTGACTTCGTTGAAACGATAGGAGATCACCATGTCGTTGAAGTCGTAATCGCCCCTTGCCGGCCACAGGTCTTCAAAAGCCAGTGAACTGTATCCCGAATTTGACGGGGTGTAATTGTTGAAGGCCTTTTTCGGGTTATTCGGGTAATCATCTGAATTGTCGGGAACTCCGTCATTATCGGTGTCGATGACCGTGGTGGCAAGCAACGGCATGTTGTTCGTGCTGACAGCCTGCATCGGGTCAACGGAGATGTATAATATGCCGTCGTTGCAATCCAGGTCCGAACCCTGGTATTTGCCCATATCTTCGTAGGAGAGCATGATCTGCTGGCGCAGTGGGTCGTTGAAAAGAAGCAGGTGTTTGAGCATCTGGGGGTCGGTGGTGTTAAAGGCAGGAATCGAATACCACACATCGCTGCCGGGCCCAACATAGGTTCCGATGCCGTTCCACCCGTGAGGTACCACCACGAAGCCGATGGACTTGCCGGCGCCGAAATGGCCGAGATGCACCTTGTTGCCCGGGTAAAGCCCGCCACCGCTGCCGTTGTTGCTGACATTCGGGAAAACCAGGTGGATGGTGTCAATTTGTGCGGCGGTGGCCGGCGGTTGATTGGTGTTAAAGGTAAAATAGCCCAGGCTGTTCATCCAGCCTGCACCTTCGGTGATATAGGTCATATAGACCTCACTCGGTGCCAGGATGTCGATGTTGTTCGGAACAGATGGAACAAAATACCCAGGATGGTTCGCCACCTCGTTTTTGTATTCGGGAAGGGCCGTGTTGATATCCTGCATCGTTTGCTGGGAAACCGGATCATTGACCGGCATGAGGTTGCCCGGCACCCCCTGGCTGTCATAACCGCTCATGTACACCCAGTGGATGCCGTTCGGTCCTTTGAAACCGCCTGGAGCCGATGATTTAAAAGTTGCCGGTGCGGGCGGCTTTCCCCCGAACATCCCTGCAACACCGGTCGATGTTACCGGCAGGTCCATCTGGCGCACGAGCCCCAGGAAATTATTGAATACCGTTACTTTGCTCATTGCCGAAGGCAAAACGGCTGCAGCCTTTAAAACCCCGTCGGCCCCGGTGATGCCGCTCGTAAGATATACCCCTCCCGAATCGGGGTTTGCCGAGTAAAGGGTAAAACGAACCCCCTTGATCGGGTTGTCCATGTTGTCTTTGGCCGAAAGTGAGATGTTCACGTTGCGTGTCGTGGCCCAGTTGAACATGGAGGATACGACCAGCTGGTTGATCGAATTGGGGGCGCTTTCCCCGGAGCTTTGCGTTTTGCGGCACCCGGAGGTGAAAACAAGGATGCCGGAACAAACAATCATTAAAAGAAGGATACGGGATTTTATGGTTGAAAGTTGATTGTATTTCATGGTAAATTGGTTTTGGTGAATGGATACTAAGAATCTTCAATTTCCATACCAACCATTCCGGAGAACCAATAAATAAAGATAATCAGCATGTTACGAAATCACGGATTGTCTCAAATTGGGAATATTGTTTATTTTTGGAATATAAAAAATATTTCACGAACCTGGATCAAATCCAAAATGGTAAATGGCAAGATGGTAAAATGGTAAGATGCGAGATAGCAACCCTGTTTTTACCATTTTGCATTTTGTCATTTACCATTTTGTATTTTACCATTTACTTTTCTTCCTGCCCATTTTTTTTCCTACTTTTATAGGGTCCAAAAATCTTTTCATTTTAAAAAACCGCTATGAACAAATTTACCTTCTCCCGGCTTCCCCTGGCCTTTGTCTTCGGGATCCTGGCATTGTTATTCTCCCTCCCTGTCCTGGCGCAGTACAAGGATAATCCGAACCTTGACCAGGTTCCCCGCTACCTGAGGGAACGGGCCCCGAAGAGCCCCGACCTCCCGCTTTCGACCATCATCACCGTGAACAATTATGACAATTTCAACCTCGGTGTCGATTTCGGCGAAAGCAACATGGCTGAGAACCCCAACAACCCGCCCTGGTTCTTTACAGCCTACAACACCAACACGGCCCATCATACCGAAAACGGCATCGACTGGGCAACCGTCACGCCCGCCTTCGGCGCGACCATGGAGGGGGACCCGGTGGTAACCTACGACAGCCTCGGCAACTTGTTCTATATGAACATGTACGGAGCGACCATCGCCGGCTGCAAAGTGATGGCCTCCACCAACAACGGCGTTTCCTGGGGACCCTCCATTACGGCCATTGCCGGGAACGACAAGAACTGGATCGCCTGCGACCAGACCAACGGTCCCTATGCCAATTATGTATATACCACCATGACCAACGGGGGGCCCCCGGGGAATTTTGCCCGCAGCACCGACCATGGCCTCACCTTTACCTCGACCTTTGCACCCACCACCCAGCAGATCCCGGGGATGATGGTTTGCGTCGGCCCCGAAGGGAACGTGCAGGGCGGTGCCGTGCATGTGGTCACCAACAGCGGCAGCTCCTTCACCTCCACCTACACCTTTTATCTCTCCATCGACGGCGGGGTAACGTTCACCCAGAAGTCGACCCAGCAGTTCTGCAATACCGTCGGCAGCCAGGTTGGCGGCAGGAACTCGGTACAGAACATGCGTACCCGGCCCTACCCGATGATTGCGGCCGACAACAGCTATGGCCCGCACCGCGGCCGCATGTATTGTGTTTATGCCTCCAACGATCCCCCGGGCGACGGAAACAAACCCGACATCTGGTGCCGCTATTCCGATAACGACGGAACCACCTGGTCTTCGGCCGTCATCGTCAACGACGATCCCAACACGCAAACCCATCACCAGTGGCACCCGGGCATCTGGTGCGACAAGCAGACCGGCAGGCTTTATGCCATGTGGATGGACACCCGCGACTGCCCGACCAGCGACAGCGCCATGATCTATGCATCCTATTCCGACAACGGCGGTGTTACCTGGGCAGCCAACCAGGTGCTGTCGAACCAGAAAATGAAGATCGACTGCCCCACCTGCGGCGGCGGCGGAACGCCGCGCTACCAGGGCGACTACAACGGCATCATCTCCAATAAAAAGGTCGGCAACGCCGGCTGGACCGATTTCAGGCAGGGCTCCTTCATGAGCGTGACCTCCTATTTTCCCGATTTTGCCATGTCCATCAACCACACCTCCGATACGCTTTACGTGTCAAACGACAGCACCGACTTCGTGGTCAGCGTGCCGGGTGTGAAACTCTATACCGATACGGTCATGCTGTCGGGCGTGATCACCCCGACCCCGTCGTCGGGCAGCATCACCTTCCTGTACCCGCAGGGGAACAAGATACTCTCCTTTCCAGGGTCGAAGATCGTTCGTCTCAAACTGAGCGGGAATGTCCCGCTGGCCGACTACCAGGCGACCTTCTATGCGAAGGGGCCCAATGGCACCCCCGCGCACCAGCGCACAGCCACCATCAAGGTGCTGGCCTCCCTGTCGCTTTCGGTATCGGTTACGGCAACACCCACCACCATATGCCCCGGGGGTACCACGCAGTTGCAGGCCTTTGCGAGCGGCGGGAACAATCCCTACACCTATGCATGGACCTCCAACCCGCCGGGATTCACCTCCACCCAGGCCAGCCCGACCGCATCACCGACCGTCAACACCCGTTACATCTGCACGGTGCATGACAATGCCGCGCATGTCGCCAAAGACAGTGTCATGGTAACGATGAGCAGTGTTCCCGCAAACCCGGGTACCATTTCGGGCAACGCGGCTCCCTGTATGTCGACCAACGCCAGCTACAGCATCGGCCCGGTAACCGGTGCCACCACCTATAACTGGACGGTTCCCGCAAATGCCACCATTCTTTCGGGACAGAATACCACCGCCATTTCCGTTGCATGGGGAACCACCTCGGGGAATGTGACCGTTACCGCAGGGAACAGTTGCGGAAACGGAACCGCCAGCCAGCTTGCCGTAACACTTGCTCCCGCGCCCACTACCCCGGGTACCATCACCGGACCTGCAACCGTTTGCACCGGGACCACGGTCAACTTCAGCGTACCAACCGTTACGGGCGTGACCAACAACTGGACCGTGCCTTCTGACGCCACGATCACGGCAGGACAGGGAACACCTGCCATTACCGTTCATTGGGGGATCAGCGCCGGCTTTGTCAGCGTGGATGCGCAGATCGCCACCTGCATCAGTACGGCAACCACCCTGGCGGTTAACACGGAGACCCTGCCCGCTGCGGCCCAGGCGGTATCGGGTCCCGATACGGTATGCCAGGGACTGGGCGGTTACCAGTTTACCGTTCCGCTCATCTCCAATGCCTCCACCTATGTATGGAACCTGCCGACGGGTGCCACCATTTCACAGGGACAGGGTACCAATTCGGTGGTAGTTGCCTTCAGCGCTTCAGCTGTTTCGGGCAATGTTACGGCAGCGGGCAGCAACCTTTGCGGCACCGGCACGGAGGGGTCGAAATTCGTCAAGGTAATGGTCTGCACGGGGATCGGCACCAACCCGCTCCGGTCGCAGGTCGTCCTCTATCCCAACCCGGTTCACGGTCTTCTTACGCTTTCGGTCACAGGAAGCGAGAAACAGCTCCGGGTGCTTATTACCGATGCAACCGGCCGCAACGTGTACGACCAGTCGCTCAACAATCTCCCGGCCGAATATACGCGGCAGATCGATGTCAGCAGGTTTGCAAAGGGAGTTTACATGATCAGGCTCACCAACGATTCAAGGGTCTTTTCCGGGAAGTTCGAGGTGGAATAAGATCAGCAGCAAAAAATGAAAAATGGCAAAACGGACTTCCCGTTTTGCCATTTTTCATTTAACCATTTTACTATTTTACCATTTTACCATTTGCAGATCATGCCCCGCGTATGAAAAATGGTTGGTAAGCCTGCGGGGAGGCTATTTGTAGCCCCTGCTGTAATGATAGATCATATTGCCCGAGGTACCCACAAAACAAACCCTTATATTGTCGGATTTAAGCGAAACAACCGTAAAGGCAGGTTCCGAACCACTGAATACCGTCAGGTCGTTGGAACTGTTCTCACGGGTATCTCCCCCGGTCCCGGTAACGATGTAATCGAGGTTGCCATTTTTTTCCTTCAGGTGCTGAAGGTCATGATCGTGGCCGCAGAAATAGAATTGGGCATGATACTGTTCGAGTAACGGCTTAACCCGGTCGATCATTTCTTTGGTGTTTCCGTGTTTGTGGCTTGCGGAATAAATCGGATGGTGGCCAAACACCAGGATCCATTGTTCCCGGGAATTTTTCAACACCTCTTTCAGCCATTTCATTTCCGCTGCGGTATCCTGTTGCGTAATCTCAGGGTATTCGCCCGTTCTTGTATAATACTCACCTACCAGGGGAGGAGTATCCAGAAAAATTAACCTCGCTGAAATGGAATCATTGATTTTTTTGGCAAAGGTGTAATAATGATCCGTAAGCCTCCAGCGACGGCTGATTTTGGAATAGTTTATTTCGGCCTGCGGACTGCCTTTGTAATCGTGGTTCCCCAGCACGGGAAACCATTCAACGTGGAGTGAAAGGGGTTTGTAAACATTCTCGAAATTCGCCGCCCACAAAGGATCCTGGGTGGAGGCGACCCCGCTTATCTGGAAGTTATCCCCGCATGAAACTATAAACTTTGCATTAACGCTGTCTGCGGTCCTGCCCATCTGGTCAGCGACTTCCTGCTGATGCTTGGCGCCATTCCATCCCCAGTCGCTGACAATGATGAAGTTGAATGCTTTATTAAATGTTTGGGAAGTGACGGGCGATTGTTTGGAGACAGGTGCGACGGTCTGTCCGTAACTGCTTGAAAAGACTAGAATAACGAACGCCAGTAAGATAAATATGATGATATTTTTTTTCATTTGAATAAGGATTTAGTTGATTTCTACAGATGAAGTTAAAACAAAACATCCATGGCATCTGCTGATGTTTCAATGCCATGGATGTTTCGATGAATTACTGCAAAAAGATCATTGACAATCAGCCCTTTGCTGTCATTTTGGTGCAATATCCAGAATAACAAATGAACCGGGTGCTACGGTTGGTTTACCCCCCTCTGTCGGGGTTTCAAAGTTAGCGGAAGGCAGGTAGGCGTGATGTGTCAGTTTGTTCACGGTCATGGTTTTGGCGCCTTTTTGGGTCGGAAAGGTCTCTAAAACCGCGTATTTCCCGTCTGCCCCTTCCTGTACGATCGTCAGCGACCCTTCACCATTTGAACTGAATGCACGTTTTAAACCCGGGTCGAACGCCGCACCGTCAGGTTTCCCGCCAATAGGCACGGTGGTGATCACTTTGCCGGTTTCGGCATCAAGCACAACCATCAGGTTATTGGCACAAACGCTGAACAAACGATGCCTGTCATTGTCGAGGGCCAGCCCTGTCGGTTCTTTACCCTCTCCCAAAGACCACTCATTTTCCACCTTGAACGATTTTGAATTGATGACGTCAACTTTGCCTTTATCCTCCAGGTTGACGAAAACCCTGCCTTTCCCATCCGTTACCGAAAACTCCGGATTCCCGGTAAAGGAGATGTTCGCTACGATCTCATCGGTCTTCGCATCAATGACGGAAGCGTTGTTTGAATGACCATTAAATACGAAAACCTTCTGGCTGAATAAATCAAACAGGATGGCATCCGGACTTTTTCCGGGAATCACAATTTTCTTACTTACTTTAAAAGTTTTGGTATCGAAAACCGTCACCGCGTTATCATTCTTGGTGCTGATATAACCTTTGTTGAGATCATGGGCAACGGCAATGCCGTGCACCCCATCAAGCCCGGTAATCCTCCCGATTTCGGTTCCTTTCTCTTCATCCACAACCTGGACCATATTTCCATGCGAAACATAAAGTCTTTTGGCTGCATCATCTGAAAAAAGATAATCCCATTTTTCATTCCCTTCGAGAGGAATTTTGTTCATAATTTTATAACCGGATGAACTTTCCTGTGCATGTAAGGACAACAGCGGGTTTCCGCAAATCAACACGCAGATAAAAAATAACATTCTCATTTGCTCTTTCATGGGTTGTTTTAACTGATTTATGGTTTTAAAATGGGCAAATGTTTGTTACCATGACCATCACCCGGGTATGCGCCCATGTCTTTATTCAGGGGCATCGGGGAACCAATGGTAAAAGGAAACAAGGTACCGCTGGTGGTACCCGCATTCAGTGCCGGCGAAGCGGATGCGAGGGAAGGCACGTTTTTATCCTGGTTACAAACAGTTATATCCGGATCGTAGTGGGTAAATACGGTGCCGCAGGCGGTAAGCCCGTATGAAACTTTGTCGGTCGGTTGGGGAACCCCGTTGGAACCCTGGATATAAGGATTGTTTGTTTCGACATTGGAAGAATCCGAAGCCTGGGCGTAATACATAAAAATCAGGTTGTTGCTGTACGAAGTATTGGCCATGTCGCAACCGGTTGCACTTTTTGCAAGATGGATCCCGTTACGGCAGCCTACGATCACATTGTTATAAACCTTACCGGCGGAGTTTGCATCCAGGTAGATCGCGGATGAAAGTTCACCAATTTTCCTCCAGTTCCCGTTCACAATGGTATTATTGTAGATATTAAACCTTGTTTCAGGCAGGGGGACGGTTTTGCTGGTATTTAATTTTATGCCGCTGTTGGCCGAACTCCAGATGTAGTTGAAAGCGATATCTCCGTGTGCACCTTTTTTAATGTTGATCAAATCGCCGTCTGAACCTCCCAACCGCTGCAGAACATTCCTTTTGATACTGCAGGTAATATCGCCCGCTAAATGAATACCGTCATCGATACCTCCAAACATCCAGTTGTCTTCAAAGATGATTTTTGCACCGACATTGTAATTCTGACTCCCTTCCACGTCGAAACTTGCCTGGGCGCTGCCAGTCTGATCAGGACCGCCCGTATAATTGATGTGCGTAAAGGTTATACTTACAAAAAGCGAAGTGGAGTCAACCAGGAATCCTCCCCAATAACCTGATTGTCCGAGATTTGCATAAGCAAGAGACTCATTGCTGGTTGTAAAGGTGATGGGTTTGCTTTCGGTTCCGTTGCAGATCAGGGTACCTGCAATTTCAATATGGAAGTTCCCGGTGGCAATGACTTTAACACCCGGGGAAACGCCAAATGAATCGGATTTGTTAACAATCATATCCCCGTCAAGATAGTAGGTTGAATCAGGTTTTAAACTGCCTTTCAAGGTACCATGCAGGTGACTGCCCGTAATATAGGAACCGGCAGGCGGTTTAATGTCGTTTGTAGAGGTACTCTCTTTTTTACAGGAGCTAAGCGAATACGCCAATACCCCGGTTACAAATAAAAATAATGTAAAGTTTCTCATTTTTTAAAATTTTAAAGGTTAAAAAGAATATTTAATTTCAACAGAGTAGTTTTGATAATTGTAGGCCTTTCGCACCAGGGTATTGTTCTCTTCTTTCAGGTACCATGTAATGGGGCTGTTCAGCAGGTTCGAAGCTTTGACCGTTATAAAGAACTTCTTATAAATTCTTTTTTCGAGGGTTATTCCCAGGTTGTGATAATTTGCCTGGTACCTGTTAAAACCGAGATGGCTGTTATTGATGGCTGATAGATTTTCGCCCTGCATGGTATAGGTGACACTTGATTTTATGCCGGCCCGCTTGCTGCGGTAGGAGACACTGGCATTAAAAAGGTGAGGCGATTGACCAACCAGGGTCCTTTTATACCCGACCGTAGGATTGGCAACAAGTACGGTATCTTTATAAATATAATCGACGGCTTTGTCCGAAATCTGTGAAAAGGTATAGGTATAGTTGGCGCTGATCCCGAAATTGCCAAAATGTTTGGAGGCAACCAGTTCAATACCATAGTTGACGGTGGGGGTCGTTACGTTTGAAGGTCTTGCATTGCCACTTTGATTTAAGATTTCCTCGATTGCATTGATGATTTGTTTGTAGAATACTCCGACGGTAAAAACATCCTGCAATTTTGGATATATTTCCCAGCGTAAATCGAAGGAATTCGCGTAAGCGGGTTGCAGGTCGGGATTTCCGCTCTGCCCTCCGGCCCGGGGATCGTTATAAGGGATTACTTCAGTATAGGTCGGCCGGTTGATCGCCCGGTAATATGAAAAACGCAGGTTTTGGTTTTCTGTAAATTTATAAGTCAGATGAAGGCTGGGGAAAAGGTCAAAATTTTGCCTCGTTGATTTTGCAACAGGAAACTGGATGTTGTTCTGGTTATGTTCGGTACGCAGATAGTAAGTCTCAAACCTTAATCCGAATAAAACCTGGAGTTTACCAAAAGTTGAATTCGCCATGCCATACGCTGCACCTATGTTTTCCCACGCCCTGTAATTACCGGGGTTTAAATATGCATTTCCTTTTTGTTCCTGGGCATTCTGGTCATTTCTCAGCGGGACCGTTAACAGGTTTGGATTTGGATAATTCTTATAGTTCCTGTAGGAGGTATCATCATAGGGTTGAAAGAAATATTCATTTGCATAATTTTCCCTGAATTTTTGCCGGTACATGCCACCCGCCTTAAACTCAAACAAATGATTGAATACAATGGGTTTGTATTTTATGTTGACATAGGCCGATTTGTTTTCGTCAATATCCCATTGCCAATCCCTTACAACAGGTCGTGAATAATTAAGGTATGCCGGGTTGTTTCCACCCTGGGCCAATTCTACGGTTGCAAAATCGGGTGAATCCGAGTTGGCCCTGGCGTACAGGAGCGTCCAGTCAACCGTGAGGTTGCCCCATAAATTATGTTCACCTGTTAAGGTAGTTAAAGAAATAGCAGAATTATCGGTTTCTGTCTGGGTCGCGATGGGGCGGATAAACTGCCCGTTATTATCCGTCTGATGATCTTCATACTTCCTTACCCTCAGTTCTTTCGCAGAGAACAGTGAACTATAGATACTGATCTGGTTATTTTTATTGAACTGGTAATCCAGCTTCAAATAGCCACCCAGCCGTTGTTGATTTTTACTGTATACCTGGTGTTCCATATACTCGGCCGATGGTTTCCCGTCTTTAAAAGCCGGGACATAACTGGTGTAATCGTATGTATTGGCAGCAGAGTTGTTTTGATAACTGACAGCCAGCATGACCCCGAATTTTTTCTTAAAAAATCTTTTCCCGCCCGAAAACCCCAAATTCATATCGGGGCTTGCCGTTTTTGTTGTTGCAATTAAATTGTTCCGGGGAAATTCCGATTCTTTAGCCTGGTAATTGGAGCCATAAAGCTCATTGAAATCTTTTTTGGAAACGGTACTGTTGTCGAAGGTTAAGAAGCTGTGGTTTAAGTAATACTGGTTGTACCCGAATCCGGTTTCAAATCGGTAAAATGCGGTATCCGGCGCCTGTTTCAATTTGATATTCACGGTGCCGCCGATGGCATCCGCTTCCAGATCGGGGGTTAAAGCTTTTATGACCTCAATCCGCCCCACCAATTCCGAACTGATGATATCCAGGTTCACCGACCGGCCACTGGAACTGGTGCTTGGCATGAGTGCACCATCAATAAAAGCAGTATTATACCTCGTGGGCATGCCTCTTAAAATCAGTTGTGAATTGCTGCCAAAACTGTTTTTTGTCATCGAAACACCTGAAACACGCTGCATTACATCTGCCACATTCCGATCGGGCAATGTTTCAATCTTTTCAGCGGTTATGATATTAAGGACCTGGATTGCATTTTTCTCGGAAAGACGTGCACTGTTCTCCGTGTTTTGGATCCTGGTCCCTACGACATTCACCTCGTTGAGGTTTTCCTGTTTTGGCGTCAGTTTGCAGTTGACTTCAGCCACTGCATCACCGGAACCTACCGAAATGATATGTTCATCATTGGAATAACCAACATAACTGCAAACCAGTTTATATTTTCCCTTCTCAATGTTCTTTAAACGGTACTCACCATCCGTTCCCGTGGAGGTTCCTTTTCCCAGTTCCTTGATCAGTACGGTGGCTCCAAATACCGGTTCTCCTGTTCTTGAATCAACCACTTTTCCCTTTATATCACCGGCAAATGACGAACCAGTTGTGAAAAATAAAACAAGAAATGTGAATATCAGATATTTACCTAGTTTGACCATTGTTGTTTTTTAGTTCTGCAATTTTATACAGGAATTGAGGTACCGGCAATAGTAGTTTTAACCTGGAAGAGATAGTGATTATGCTTTTCTGTTTATCAGGAAAGGCAATGGACAGGAATTGATATAGATAGCAATCGTCAGGCCCGGAATAATTAATAATGATTTAATAAATGGCATCAATGGTAACCTAATGGTAACCTTTTATTAATATTTTATTAATCACCGCTTAACATGAAAGGTCTACTTTTGAAAGTTAAATTTTCAGGATGTCAGAAGTAAACCGAAAACGTATTATAATTGCCGACGACCAGCCCATTGTCAGTTTAGGTTTAAAACTCCTTCTGGAACAAACTTCCGATTTGTGTATTTGCGACCAGGCCTCCGAACCGGAAGAATTGTTTGAAAAACTTGATGAACAATCGTTTGATCTTGTCATACTTGAGCTGTTTTTACCTGGAAAAGATTCCCTGGATGTCCTGACGGAAATAAAGAAAAGGGACAAAAACTTACCGGTTGTGATTTACACTTCATGCTCGGATGAACAGTTGACAATCCGGTTTGTTAAAAATGGTGCCTCGGCTTTCATCAGTAAAAGAAGTGACCCGGATGAATTGGTTGAAGTATTGCGGAAAGTGCTGTCGGGGAAAAAGTATTTCACCCTGCATCAGATGGAGCGGATGGCTGAAATGTTTACAAAACCGGAAGAAACCGGAACGGAATCTGTAGAATTGCTTACCGACAGGGAATTCCAGGTAATGTATATGATGGCTTTGGGTCTGAACCGGGTCTCTATTGCAAAAAACCTATCAGTAAGCAAAAACACAATCAGCAACCACCGGTATAACATTTTAAAAAAGATGCATTGGTCCTCCAATGCCGAATTGGTGCGGTATGCCCTCAACCATGGCATCAACCGGTAATCCTGCCGCCATGCAGTCCTTCTTGATCCCGGACCTTGGTGAAAAGGACCTCTCCCCGGTTATAACAGGACCTCTCCCCGGTTATGACAGGACCTCTTCCCGGTTATGACAGGACCTCTCCACGGTTATGACAGGACCTCTCCACGGTTATGACAGGACCTCTCCCCGGCCCTCCCCTTTGAGGGGAGGGGGACCGTTTGCCAGATTATGAAGCAGGACCTCTCCCCGGCCCTCCCCTTGGAGGGGAGGGGGATGTTTTACCGGGAAAATGAAGGAGTTACTTTATTATGGAACGACCGAAAGCCACTATCATTATTTTTTTTAACACATGGTTAAGGTGATACCGAACTTCGTCATTTGAAAATCGCAGGACCAGGATTCCGAGATTCTCCATGACTCCATCCCGTTGTTGATCGTGCTCCCGGCGATCTGTCTGTTGATGTACCGGGCCATCCACCTCGATCACAAGTTTCGCCTGGTGACAGTAAAAATCGGCAATATAATAATTGACCGGATGTTGCCGCCTGAATTTAAAACCTGTTATTTTATTGCTTCTCAAACTCTGCCACAATTTTCTTTCAGAGGGAGTCAATTTCCGCCGG
>CAIMWF010000011.1 GCA_903845055.1 uncultured Bacteroidales bacterium
GGGTCAAAGGTTGATCGCACAGGTTAAACCAGCCGACCTGCAGGGTTCATGGCTGGGAGTGCTCAAGGTGCAGGGTATTGAACTTCACCTGGTGATGAACATCTCGCTGAATCCCTCCGACAGCATGATTGTCACCTTCGACAGTCCCGACCAGGGGGCAAAGGACTTGCCGACCAGCAAGGTAACGATCAGGGAAGATTCACTTTTTGTCTCTTCCAAAAAGATCGGGGGAAAATTCAGCGGGAAAGTGAACACTGGGCATAATTCGATCCCCGGTACCTGGCGTCAGGGCGGAATGAACTTCCCGCTGACCATGGACCGGCAGGAAAAAAAATTCACCCTCAACCGCCCGCAGGAGCCTAACCCCCCGTTTCCATATCGTTCAGAAGAGGTTGTCGTCAGGAATGCCGAAGGCGGGTTTGATCTTGCAGGAACCCTCACCCTTCCCGAAGGCGGCGGTCCCTTTCCCTGCGCGATCCTGGTCACCGGTTCAGGCCCCCAGAACCGCGACGAAGAGCTGCTCGGGCACAAACCCTTCCTGGTGCTGGCGGATTACCTCACGCGCAACGGCATCGCGGTACTGCGCTGCGACGACCGCGGGGTCGCAAAGTCGGGAGGTGATTTCAAAACAGCCACTACCCTTGATTTTGCCAACGACGTCGAATCAGCACTCGACTTCCTCGCCAAACGCCCCGACATTGACCACGGCAAAACCGGCATCATCGGTCACAGCGAGGGCGGGATCATCGCCCCCATCGTGGCCTCACGCAACAGGAACGTGGCGTTTGTCGTGCTCATGGCCGGTCCAGGCATTACGGGCGAGCAGATCCTGCTCCTCCAGTCGGCGCTGATCGCAAAAGCTGAAAAGGCGGATGAGAAATCGATCAGGACAAGCGATAAAATTGACCGGCAAATCTATACCATCCTGAAAAAAAACAGTGATAACGATAAAGCCGCCAATAAAATCCGCGATCTGATGGCCTCCACCGATCGCCGGAATGCGAAGGACACCAGTTATCACAAAATGACTGCAGAGGAACTGTCGGCCCAGGTAAAGTCCCTTACGTCGCCCTGGTTCCGCTGTTTCCTCACACTCGATCCTCAGGATTACCTCACGAAAGTCAAGTGTCCTTTGCTGGCCATCAACGGCAGCCTCGACCTGCAGGTTCCTCCCCGTGAGAATCTTCCGGCCATCGAGAAGGCCATGATCTTCGGGGGCAATGTAAACTACATCGTTGAAGAGCTGCCGGGGCTCAACCATCTTTTCCAGCATACCACCACCGGGAACCCTGCGGAATACTCCAAAATTGAGGAGACCATCTCGCCCGACGCCCTGGAGGTGATGGGGAAATGGATCCAAAAAATCACCAGGCCATAAAAAAAAACGGGGCGCATATCATGCAGCCCCGTTTTTTTTAGGCAACAGGCAAAAGGCATTATGGAACAGGAATGCCACGCAGGCAAATATTCGCCATTTCGCTATTTCGCCATTTACTTTTGCACTTCCATCCTCTTCGTTTCAATCACACGTCCATTGCTGACCAGGCGGTAAAAATAGAGGCCATTCTGAATACCCGAAGTGGATATCCCGACACGGGTTGAACCCTCGGCAACCGGAACATTCATGATCGTTCTGCCCATCAGGTCGGCCACTTCAATCGTCATGTCATTGTTGATTGAGTTGAGCAGGATGGTAGTCTGCTGGTTGGCAGGGTTCGGGTAATTCTGTCCAAGATGGCCTGTTTTTGAAGCAAGCGGATCAACGTCCACCGGGGTTCCTCCGAACCATATCCTGGCCTTTTTGATCAGTTCATTGCGCGATACATCGCTTGACATCATTTCAAGACTGGTCGCCAGATAGACAGTTTTCCAGGTGCCGTTCGTTGCTTTAACACCACCGATCTTCGTCAGGCCGGTGTTGTAGTAGAAGATATTGGCACCGACTCCCACTGCGTTGATCTCATCGGGAAAAAAGTTGGTACCTCCATAGACATTGGTCAGCGGCGATGTAGGAACCAGTCCGAAATCGGGATCGGTCGCATTGGCGATATATTGGTTGTTTGCCGTGGTACCATCGGAGATGAAATGGGCGCCGAGATAATTTGTATAGAACGCCTTGGTCGAATCGGTCCCATGTCCGCCGCTCGCAGCAGCCGTCCATGTGTCCCAGCCAATATCCTGGCCCGAAACCAGCATTCTTTTACCGGCGTTCAGTTCCGATTTGAAGATCGCAACCGATTCGTCGGTAAATGCCGGGAATGACCAGCCAACGTTAAAGAAATAGTTGGCAACATCCGAAAGGCAGTCGTACTTGTAGGCCTTTTTAAAGGTGGTGAGGTCAACAACGCCGTATGCGGTACTTCCTGAATAGACCAGCGCATCGATGTATTTCTGCTGGAAACTGAGGGTGCTCAGCCCGCTGCCGTCGCCCCAGCCGCCATCGTTGTTGATGAGCATCTCCTTGACACCCGACATGACGAAGGAATTCAGCGTGATGGGTGCAAACCCGGTATTAACAAGCGATTTCATCGAAATACCGTATGATGCGATCCCCACTCCCGTGCCGATGGTTGCATTCACGATGAGATCGGAGGTTGACTTAGCAGGTACTGAAATATCCACTGAATCAGAGTAGGTTTGACCGAGAAGGGTGAAACCGGCACTCCAGCCCGTTGGCTGCTTGGAGGCAAGTTTGAACCGGAAAAGTTCAGGGGCATTTCCAAGGTTGTGCACCTTGTAATGGAATGATTTCACATCGCCCAGGGTTCCCTTCCTGAAGGTTGGATCGATACCCACGAGTTCCCAGGTGGGATCGATGGATGAACCCGAGTTGAGGATATTCTTGTTGGTTTCATTCTGGATAAAGGCGCAGGAATAGATCTGCGTAGTGTCCCATTTGGTCAGGTCGAGGTTATAGGTATAGGTGAAGGTCACGGAATCACCGATGGCAGGGGGCACGAATGCGTCTCCGGCTGTTGAGGGCAGCATCTTGCGGAAGACATCCGGAAAATCCTTTTCCCCGTTTGAACCCGGAGGTGTGGCATAGTGAATCCACTCTTCGAGTACGGCAAGCCTGATCTTATAATTTCCGGAAGGAACGGTATCAACCGTGAAGACCTTCACCTTGACCGTTCGGGCGACCCCGTTGGAGGTTTCCTTTACGATCACACGGATGGGGGCGGGATCGGCGGCAAAGTTGTCGACCAGGGCCTGGGTGACGCCGGTAGGACTTCCTTCATACTGGTTTCCCTGTCCAATTACATCGGGAACACCCGTTACACCGTAATAGGTGACACGATCGGCCACCTGGGTGGGATTGTAGGCATTCATGGGGTCAACGCCTGGCCAGCTGGTATGATAGGCAATGTGGTGGACCCTCCCGACGTTGGCATTCAGGGTGGCCTGCATGGCAGGGTTCTGGGCGGCGCATGGGCCGCAGCTGGCCTGCGTAAAATGTTCAAACATTGCAAAATGCTTCGCCTGGGCAAACAGGGTGCCGGAAAATGCTGCCAGGCCGGCAATCAGGATAAAAAGTAGAATTTTTTTCATACTTGATGTTTTTCAGGGTGGATATCCTGCAAATTTAAACTATATCACCATTTGTTATTCAGCCACATTGAATTAAAAAGTGTTAATTTTGACTGTCCGAAAAAAAATGACGAATGACAAGTGAAATTTACGATTTACGATTTACGGTTTCTGATATCGGTTAGGTTCCCCGTAATTTTTAATTTTTAATTTTTTCATCAATGGATTGTCTGAATGCTGTTTCCCCGGTCGACGGCCGGTATCACAAACTTACGGAGCCACTGGCCGCATTCTTTTCTGAAGGAGCCGTTATCTGCTACAGGCTTCTGGTGGAGGTGGAATATTTTATCGCATTGTGCAAGTTACCCTTGCCGCAACTCTCGGGGGTGGATAAAAAAATGTTTCCCCGGCTTCGGAAAATCTATGAAAATTATTCGCATGACGATGCGTTGAGGGTCAAGGAGATCGAAAGGGTGACCAACCACGATGTGAAGGCCATTGAATACTTCCTGAAAGAGAAATTCGAGCTTCTTGGGCTGGGCGGATCCAGGGAATTTATCCATTTCGGGCTTACCTCCCAGGACATCAACAACACGGCCTTTCCGATGGCCATGCGGGATGCCTGGAAAAAGACGGTAGAACCGCTGGTCGAAACAATCTACGAAAAGCTTTACACCCTCAGTAAACAATGGCTGAACATACCCATGCTGGCCCACACGCACGGACAGGCGGCTTCGCCGACAACGGTGGGCAAGGAGCTGTACGTGTTTGTCGAGCGGCTCGGCATGCAGCTGGCCCTGATGGAGACCATCCCTGTTTCGGCAAAGTTCGGTGGCGCAACCGGCAACTTCAACGCGCATCACGTGGCCTATCCTGGCATCAACTGGGTTGATTTCGCCAATAAGTTCGTGAATGGCACCCTTGGACTGGAACGTTGCCAGACCACCACCCAGATCGAGCATTACGACAACATGGCGGCCTTTTTCGACAACCTGAAAAGGATCAATACCATCCTCACCGATCTTGACCGGGATATCTGGACCTATATATCGATGGACTATTTCAAGCAGAAGGTCAGGGAAACCGAAACAGGATCATCTGCCATGCCACACAAAGTCAACCCGATCGATTTTGAAAATTCGGAAGGGAACCTGGGGATGGCCAATGCCATATTCGAACACCTGTCATCAAAGCTCCCGGTTTCGAGGCTGCAGCGCGACCTCACCGATTCCACGGTGATCCGCAACATCGGCGTGCCGATGGCGCATTCGGTCATTGCCTACCGGTCGCTCCTGAAGGGACTCGACAAGCTGATCCTGAACGAAGCCGGGCTGTCGAAGCATCTTGACCAGAACTGGGCTGTTGTTTCGGAGGCTATCCAGACCATCCTGCGTCGCGAGAATTACCCGAATCCTTACGAGGCACTCAAGGAACTGACCCGTGGCAGGGAGGGGATCACCCAACCGGTCCTTGTGCAATTTATCGACCAGCTTTCAGTGCCGGAAAAGTTAAAGGAGGAGTTGAAAGCCATCACACCCCATAATTACACGGGCATCCTTCCCGTTCTTTGATCCAATATTTTACGAAACACAAGCCACCGATGACTTACCCGCAGGAAACCCGCAGGAACGGTTTCAATATTCTGAAAACCTGGAATGAAGAACCGCTGATCATCATCATGGGCCTGGCGATCCTGTTCCGGCTCCTGGCTGCGGTTTTTGCCAGGGGATGGGGCATGCTCGACGACCATTACCTGATCATCGAAGCACCCCAGTCGTGGATCTTCGGGCACGATTATAATGCCTGGCTTCCGGGCAGCCGGGGCAATACCGGGCCGAGCGGCCATAACTTTTTCTATCCCGGTCTCCATTACGTTCTCTTTACCTTCATGAAATGGGTCAACTTCAACGATCCGCAGGAAAAAATGCTCGTGGTGAGGCTCCTGCACGGTGCTTTTTCACTGATCACGGTTTTTTATGGTTACCGGATCGTTGAAACGATGGATGGTAAAAAACCGGCCAGGCTGGCGGGACTCCTGCTTGCCATCACCTTTTTCATGCCATGGACCAGCGTGCGGAACCTGGCTGAGTCAACTTGCATCCCCTTTGTGATGCTCGGATTCTGGCAACTGCTCAGGCCATGCAGGAACCCGGCAACCTTCGGTGTTGCTTTCCTGGCCGGGATTCTCTTCGGGCTGGCGGCCGACATACGGTACCAGCTGATCCTCTTCCCGGCAGGGGTGGCGGTGCAAATGATATTCCAGCGTCGCTGGAAAGAAACCGCCGGTATCATCACTGGGGTGATTTGCTCCTTCCTGGTCATCCAGTCGGTCATCGACATCATCAACTGGGGATATCCCTTTGCAGAGTTTGTCGGGTACATCAGGGTAAACATTACCGACCGGAATTCCTACTTTATCCTGCCCTGGTACAACTATTTCCTGACCGTCGGCGGCATTATGCTCCCTCCTGTCAGCCTGCTGTTGTTTTATGGTTTTTTCCGCGGGTGGAAACGATACATGACGCTCTTTTTCCCGGCGGCGCTCTTTTTTGCTTTCCATTCATATTTTCCAAACAAACAGGAACGCTTCATTCTGCCCTTCATCCCTTTTTTCATCATGGTTGGCGTCATGGGCTATTACCGGTATGTCGTTCCATCGCCATTCTGGACGCGTAAGAAAGCGTGGCTGCGGGGCAGCTGGATCTTTTTCTGGGTCATCAACCTGCTGCTGCTTACGGGGCTGACCTTCATGTATTCAAAACGCGCGCAGGTTGAAGCGATGTATTACCTCTACCGATACCCCTATGTGAACAACATGATCCTTGAGGACGAAGAGGCAAATGTCCCATTGCTGCCGTTGTTCTATACCGGTAAATGGCCCGGGTATCCCGAAAAGATCCCCGGCGAAACCTCCATTTACCAGCGGGTTGCTGCTATTGCGGCAGGACCGAGGTTTTACCATCCCCAGTTTTTCCTTTTTTACGGCGAAAAAGAACTCGACCGCAGGGTGCTCGTGGCACAAAAAAGCTTCCCGCAGCTGGTTTATGAAACCACCATTGAACCCGGTTTTGTCGACAAAATCATGCACCGGCTGAACCCGGTGAACAAAGCCAAAAATATTTATATCTACCGCAATGCGGAATTTTACAAAACCAAAGCGGAATAACAGGAACTGTCATGAAAGTCGCCGGATTTACCTTTGTCCGCAATGCCATCAAATACAATTACCCCGTTGTCGAATCGATCCTTTCGATCCTTCCCTTGTGTGATGAATTCGTGGTGGCTGTTGGAAAATCCGAAGATGACACCCGCAACCTGATCCTTTCGATCGGTGATCCGAAGATCAGGATCATCGATACCACCTGGGATGATACCATGCGCCAGGGCGGCAGGGTGCTTGCCGTTGAGACCGACAAGGCCTTCGATGCCATTTCGCCCGGTTGCACCTGGGCCTTTTACCTCCAGGCCGACGAGGTGGTTCATGAAAAGTACCTTCCTGCGATCAGGGCGGCAATGGAAGCCATGGCGGGCGACCCGGCGGTTGAAGGGCTGGTTTTCAGCTACCTCCATTTCTGGGGTTCCTATGGGTATATCGGCGATTCGAGACAGTGGTACCGCCGCGAAGTGAGGATCATACGAAACGATCACCGGATCAGGTCGTACCAGGATGCGCAGGGATTCAGGATAAACGGAAGAAAGCTGAACGTGTCACTTGTTGACGCCTCCATTTACCATTACGGTTGGGTTAAACCACCCGACGCCCAGCAGGCTAAGCAGCAGTCTTTCAACCGTTTCTGGCACAGCGATTCCTGGATTGACAAAAAAATACCGAAAACCGGGGCATTTGATTACACCGGGATGGGGTTCCTGAAGCCCTTCTCAGAAAGTCATCCCGGGGTCATGAAGGAAAGGATTTTAAATCAAAGCTGGGTGTTCAGCCCCGGTCCCTCAAAGCGACCTAGTTCCCTCATAGCCCGGTTGCTTCGTTTCATTGAGATCCGGACGGGCTGGAGACCTGGTGAATACAGGAACTACACGATCATAAAGAAAAAGGTAACGCCCATCGCATAACAAAAGTGGCTTTCTTTTTTTATCTTTGCAAAAAACTATCAGACCATGGATTTAAGTAAGATCTTATCAATCGCAGGAAAAAACGGTTTATTCAAAGTTGTTTCACAGGCAAAAAATGCGGTGATCGTTGAATCACTGAATGATAACAAACGTTTTCCGGCTTTCGGACATGAAAAGATCAGCTCGCTCGAAGAGATCAGTGTATTCACTACCGGGGAGGACATGCCCCTGAAGGATGTTTTCAAGGCCTTTTATGAAAAACTGGAAGGGAAACCGGGCATTGAATCGAAATCGGACAATGCCACCCTAAAGAAATTCTTCCTCAGCATGGTGCCCGATTTCGACCAGGAACGGGTTTATGTGTCTGATATCAGGAAAATGATCAGCTGGTACAATGTGCTGGTTGAAAAAGGGCTCCTCGATCCTACCGACGAAACCGTGGAAACGCCCGCCGTGGAAACACCGGCGGAAGAAAAACCTGCTGCAGATGAACAGGAAACCGGGCAATCCGAAAATTAACCACTCCTGGCCATGGAGCTGAAAAAAGTTGTCAGGGATTTGAAGGTGGTTCAAACGATCCATCTAAACAGGCGCCATTTTATTCTTGAGTTGCTGGCACCCGACAAATTGCCCCTGATCCTGCCCGGCCAGTTTTCACAGGCACTGGTGACCGGTTCGCCTTCGACCTTCCTGCGCCGACCCTTTTCCATCCATTCAGTGGACTACGGCAGAAATACCCTGCGTCTGCTGGTCCAGATCAAGGGAGAAGGTACACGTCACCTTTCCCTGTTAAAAGCCGGCGATACGCTGAACCTGATCTACCCCCTGGGAAATTCCTTCTCGCTTCCCGCAACCAAAGATGTTCTGCTGGTTGGCGGAGGCTGCGGGGTGGCTCCACTCCTTTTCCTGGCGCAATTCCTGAACCAGAACAACATTCATCCGACCATCCTGCTGGGATTCAGGACCAGTGAGGAGGTATCGGAAATTGAAGAATACTCGAAATACGGGAAGGTCCTGGTTACCACCGATGACGGAACTGCGGGCGAAAAAGGGCTGGTGGTTGACCATCCGGTCCTGCAGCGTGAAAGCATCCCTTTCAAAAAGATCTTTTGCTGTGGCCCGGATGCCATGATGAAAGCCATAGCCAGGATGGCATGGATGCACAAAACCGATTGCGAAGTGTCGCTGGAAAATACCATGGCATGCGGCTTTGGAGTTTGCCTCTGCTGCGTGACCCCGACCGACAAGGGAAACGAACGGGTTTGCATGGAGGGACCGGTTTTCAATATCAACAGGCTGAAATGGAGGTAGGAATAATTATAAATTAAAAATTAAAAATTGCGACGTCATAAGTTAACCCGTCAGCCAGCTATAAGATTGCCATTTTACCATTTTACCATTTGCCATCTGTCATGCCTGATCTCTCAGTAAATATCGCAGGATTGCACTTCAAAAACCCGGTGACCACCGCTTCCGGGACCTTTGGATACGGGGATGAGTTTTTGGAATTCATTGACCTTGGACGGCTTGGCGGCATCTTCGTAAAGGCAGTCACCGGGAAGAACCGCGATGGTAATGCCTACCCGCGGATGGCCGAAACCCCGGCGGGCATGTTGAACTCGGTTGGACTCCAGAACAAGGGGGTCGATCATTTTTGCCGCGAAATCTACCCGCGCATCCAGGACTTCAAAACCAACATCATTGTAAATGTATCGGGTTCCACCGTCGAGGAGTATGTTGAGGTTGCTGAAAGGATCAATGAGCTGGAAAAGGTTCCCGGGATCGAACTGAACATCTCATGCCCGAACGTCAAACTGGGGGGAATGGCCTTCGGAACCGTTCCTGCCATGGCCACGGAGGTGACCGCCGAGGTGCGGAAGGTTTATAAAAAGGTTTTAATGGTGAAACTCTCCCCGAACGTCACCAGCATTACCGACCTTGCCAAGGCGGTGGTCGACGGCGGTGCCGATGCCGTGACCCTGATCAACACCTTGCTCGGGATGGCCATCGACGCGGAACGGCGGCGACCGGTGCTTTCAACCATCACAGGCGGGTTGTCGGGTCCTGCCATCAAGCCGGTGGCGCTGAGGATGGTCTGGCAGGTTCATAAAGCGGTGAATGTTCCCATTGTCGGGCTGGGGGGCATCATGAATGCCACCGACGCCATCGAGTTCATCCTGGCGGGGGCTACCGCGATACAGGTTGGAACTGCCAACTTCATCGATCCGGAGGTCTCCGTTAAAATTGCCGATGACATTGAAGCGTATTTGGTCCGCCACAGGATCGGGGCCGTCAGCGAGCTGATCGGTGCGCTCCGCACGGAATAGCGATCGTTTCAGGCATTATCCGATTACATTTACCTCTGTTTCAAGGCTGATCCCGAATTTCTCCCTGACCGAATCAACGATCCTTGAGGCCAGTCCGAGGATCTGGCTGCCGGTTGCATTACCATAATTCACCAGTACCAGCGGTTGTGTTACGTGCACACCTGCATCTACCTCACGGAATCCTTTCCAGCCGCATTGTTCAATCAGCCAGGCCGCCGGGATCTTTACCGGGCCCCGGGGTGTCGTACCGTCGGAGAAACCCGGAAGGGATGAGCCCCCGGTTAGTTTCTGTGACCGGTCCTGCCCGGTTGCCCGGGGATAAAAGGGCATGGCCGGATATCGTTCCAGCAAGGCAGTAGCCTGGTCCTCTGTCACAACCGGGTTTTTGAAAAAACTTCCTGCATTGCTGATCACGGCAGGGTCGGGCAGTTTGCGGCGGCGGATGTTGCACACCGCCTCCCGAACATCGGCGATGCCGGGGCTAACGACGCCCGCCTGCGAAAGTTCGCCCTCCAGGTTTCCATAGCCGAGCCTGAGTACCGACGGGTCCTGGGGAACAAGCCTGAAGGTAACATTCAGAATGATGACCTTGTCGCGCAATGCCTGCTTGAAAATGCTGTCGCGGTAACCAAACCGGCATTCGGCATTGGTCAGCCGTTTTTGTTTCCCCGAACTGATTTCCGCCACCTGCACCGAATCAATCACATCTTTCACCTCTACGCCGTAGGCGCCGATGTTCTGGATGGGGGCCGCACCAACTGTTCCGGGGATGAGGGAGAGGTTTTCAAGCCCTGCCCATCCGCGATCCACGCAATACTGAACAAACGGGTCCCAGTCCTCACCTGCCTCCGCGGTCACGAAAACTTCACCGGCCTCCTCTCTTACAGATATTCCCTTTGAGTTGATCCTGATTACAATACCGGGAAAATCGCGGGTAAAAAGCAGGTTGCTTCCCCTTCCGATGAACAGGATCGGCATATGGATCATGTGACGGTAATTCAGCAGGGTCAGCACCTCCTGGAGAGTCTTTGCCTCGACAAAGTACCGGGCTTCCACCTCCATGCCGAATGTGTGAAGGGTTTTGAGCGAAACTTTCTGGTCTAAATGCATGGGATTTAAAAGGCCAAAATTAATTGAAATGGCCGATAATTCAGCCGAAAAAACTAATTTTGTTCACGCCAAGGCATCGTTTGACCCATTCACAAAGTATCCATGATTCCGCAGTCCTCGAAAACCGCCATCGTTTCCGTGACCAACGACCTCACCACCGACCAGAGGGTCGACCGCACCTGCAATACGCTGGTAAAGGCGGGATACGAGGTAGTGCTTGTAGGGCGAAGAGTGCGGAACAGCAAAGTACTGTCGCCCCGCTCCTACCGGACCCATCGCCTGAGGCTGCTGTTCGACAAGGGAATTTTATTTTACGCCGAATACAACATCAGCCTCTTTTTTTTCCTCTTGTTTCGTCCTTACGACCTCCTGGTTTCCAATGACCTTGACACTTTGCCTGCCTGCTGCATGGCCAACCTGGTAAAGCATCCCTTCACGCGCCGGCCACACCTGCACGACTGCCATGAATACTTCCGCGGGGTTCCCGAACTGGTCGGGCGAAAAAGGGTGACAAAGGCCTGGAAATGGCTGGAAGACCGGTTTTTCCCACACCTGCGCAACGTAGTAGCCGTTAACCGGTCGGTTGCTGATCTCTATTCGGCAGAATACGGGAACACCATCGCAGTTGTCAGGAATGTTCCCTACCGGAAAACCATGGAAGGGGCCTTTGATAAGACAAAACTGAACATAGGCAGGCAACAGAAGGTTATTTTGTACCAGGGAGCCGTGAATGTCGACCGCGGTCTGGAGGAGGCGATCCTGGCTATGAAATACCTTGAAACGGACGCGGTACTGGTGATTGCCGGGATCGGCGATATCTCCGTTGCCCTGGCGGCCCTTGCCGCGTCGAACGGCCTTACTGAAAAGGTATGCTTCACCGGGCAGATCCCTTTCGGCGAACTGCATTCTTACACCCTGATGGCCGACCTCGGGCTTTCCATCGAGAAAGATGTCAGCATCAATTACCATTTCTGCCTTCCGAACAAGTTCCTCGATTACATCCAGGCGAACGTGCCCGTGCTGGTTTCGCCACTGCCGGAGATGAAACTTATCGTTGACCGATACCGGATCGGGGAGTTTATTGAGAACCATGATCCGGCCACCCTTGCCGCAAAAATGGACAGCATGCTCGGCAACGCAGCGAACCTGGCCCTGTACAAACAAAACCTTGCGGTTGCCGCAGCGGAACTTTGCTGGGAAAATGAAGAAATAATTCTGATAAAAACAATAGAAATGACGAGTGACGAATGACGAATGACAAGTGACGAATAATTTACGATTGACGATTGACGATTGACGATTTGATAAAATACCAACCGGGTGTTGGGAACGATGTCACCTGGTCTTTTTACTGACCGTAATTTTAATTTTTAATTTTCTGAATCACAACACGCTGCATATTATTTCCTTCGACGTTCCTTTCCCGGCAAATTACGGGGGGGTGATCGATGTTTTTTACAAGATCGTTGCATTGCATGAGGCAGGGGTCGGGGTTCACCTGCATTGTTATGAGAACCATCGCCCGCATGCTTCAGAACTGGAAAATTATTGTGCCTCCGTTCATTATTATCCCCGGAAAGTCGGTTTCAGCGCCAACTTCGGAACCACACCCTACATAGTTGCCGGGCGGATGTCGGAAGCATTGGTGCTGAACCTCCTGAACGACGATTACCCGATCCTGTTCGAGGGACTCCATACCTGCGGCCTGATGCGCGACAGGAGGCTTCGTGGCCGTTTCCTGGTTTACAGGGAAAGCAATATCGAGCACCATTACTACTTCCACCTTTTCAGGGCTGAAAAAAACCTGGGACGCAAGTTGTTTTTCCTGGTTGAAAGCGCCCGCCTGAAACTGTTCCAGAAAGTATTGGTCCACGCTTCACTGATGCTGCCTGTATCGCAGGAAGACACACGATATCTTTTATCGGTTTTCCCGGGGAAACGCATCATCACCCTTCCGAGTTTTCACCGGTACAACGGATTGAACATCCTGACCGGGCAGGGGAACTATGCCCTTTACCACGGAAATCTTTCGGTGGCCGAGAACAGCGTGGCTGCCGAGTACCTGGTAACCCGGGTCTGGGAGGATTCCTTTCCCGAACTGATCATTGCAGGGCTTTATCCTCCGGGCTGGTTGCTGAAACTTTCCGGGAACCGTCCAAACATCAGGTTCATCGCGAACCCATCCGATGAGGAGATGCTCCGCCTGATCCGCGAAGCCCAGCTAAACATCATGGTAACCTTCCAGCCGACCGGGCTGAAGCTGAAGCTGCTGAATGCCCTTTTCAACGGCCGGTTTTGCCTCGTAAACCCGCAAATGGTCACCGGGACCTCCCTGGGCGAACTGTGTGTCATGGCCCCCGATGCTGCCGGGCTGAAAAAGGAGGTACTGGCACACTTCATCCAGCCTTTTACCGGGGCGCTCATAACCCGCAGGGAAACGATCCTCATGGCAGGGTATTCAAACCAAATTAATTGCAAATTGCTCATGGAGATATTAAATTTGCGTTGATGTTTAGTTTACCTTTAAGCACTTAAAGCAACCTCAGATGAAAAAAATTCTTGTCCCCGTAGATTTTTCAAACCACACCGATATCACCTGCAGGTATGCATTGGAATTCGGCAGGGCTTATGGTGCCGAGATCAGGTTGTTCCATACTTATTTTGACCAGATCATCATCGCAGATACCAGTTTTCCCGACACGCTCGACATGAGCACCATGTACAACGAAGAACTGATGAAGGAGATCTTCAGGCAGGCCGAACGCAACATGGAGGAACTTAAAGAGAAGATCAACGATCTTATCGTGAAGGAACACCTTGAAAACATCACCATCGTTTCACAGGTCGCCGGTGGTGAAATCGAACATGAACTGAACATGCTCTGCCATGAATACCACCCCGACCTTGTGGTAATGGGCACTACCGGCAAAGGCAACAACCTGAATGTCTGGGGCAAGGTGTCAACATACATCATTGACCACGCCAAGGTGCCTGTAATTACGGTTCCCGACATCAGGAGTTTCCACGGATTCCAGACCATCATGGTGGCCACCGACCTCACCGACGACAGTGCCTCGATCATCTCCAACCTGTTCCTGCTTTTCGAACCCTTCCAGTTCAGGCTCAAGGTTGTTCATTTCATGACAAAGGGCCGCCATTCTGACGAATATGACAGGATGAAGGCGCTGCAGCAGAAATTCGGAAAAGAGGAGAAGGCCAACCTGATCGATTTTGAAATGGTTGAAGTGGCCGATGACAATCAAAAGGCAATTGACCATTACGTGGTCGAGAAAAAGATCGACCTTATCGTATTCCGCCCGCATAAACACAGCCTGTTATCCCTGGTATTTACCAGGAACATTACCAAAAAGAATTTGTTTGCTGCGAATGTACCTTTGCTGGCGATTCCAAAAGCGGTTTAATCTCAGTGGACCGGCACCAGGCTGTAGTTGTCGTATTTAAAGATCATCCAGTGCTGGTTTTCGAAACCATTTCCTTTAGCCTGTCTGAAATCAAACCGTGTCTGCAATGATTTTGGATGAAACTCATCAATGCACTTCTGGAAAGCCGTGCCATAAGTATGGAGCGCCTCAAGGAAATAAAAGGCAATGTCGTAGCCCTGGAACGCAAGCAGCGCGGGATCGGCGTGATAAACCTCCTGGTAACGGCCAACAAACTTTTTAACGGAAGGATCATTGTAATCAATGAAGGATTGAGAAACCATGTGGGTTTTAAGTGCCACAAGATACTCCGATTCAAGTCCATCAAGTGTTGACCAGTCGGGAAGTCCTACAAGATTCATATTATACTGGTTCCGCAATTCGAACAACCGGCGGGTCAGGTCGAAAACATAGGCCGCATCTTCACTGAAAACCACCAGGTGGTTCAGTTTTGCAGTTGATAGCGCCGCGATGGCACCATCCTGCCCGTCCACGATCCTCGTTTCAAGGCCACGATCCTGGCATTCTTTCTTCAACTGGTCCGGGGCATCGTGATCGGGATATTTGCCACTGCGGACAATAAGGACCTGCCCCTCTTTAAAGGCGCCCGACATATACTCGCTCACCTCCGCGATCCTCGTTTTCCTGGAAGGTTGAACCTTAAAAATCCAGGGATTGCCGTTCACCAGTTCGCTCTTCTCCGAGATCGGATTTACCAGGGGTATCCTGTTTTTTTTCGCAAATTCAGCGACAATCTGAAAATTACGGTGATACAACAACCCGAAAATCAGGTCCATCGATTTCATTTCGGGTTTGCGGAGAATCTGCTTCGTTTTTGCGGTATCCTTGTCCACATCGTAAACAAAAAGCCTGATCTTCAC
>CAIMWF010000012.1 GCA_903845055.1 uncultured Bacteroidales bacterium
AAGCGCTTCCCCGTGCAGTATGTGATCAGGCCCGAGTCGGATGAATTCCACGATTACCGGGGCTATGCCGGCCGCGTTGCCGGAGGCTTCTTCCATCCGGGCGACCGGGTCACCATCCTGCCTTCAGGACTTGAAAACGAGATCGTGTCGATTGACACGCTGACCGGTCCGTTGCAGGAGGCCCACCCGCCCATGTCGGTCACCCTTACCCTGAAAGAGGATGTTGACCTGGGCCGTGGCGATATGATCGCCGGAACCGATGACCTCCCGCGCGAAAGTTGTGACATCACTGCCATGGTCTGCTGGATGAACCCCAAACCCATGCAGCTGAACAGTAAATACGCGCTGAAACATACCACGCGCGACGCCCGATGCCTGGTGAAATATATTGATTACGTGCTGAATATCAGCACTCTTGAACAGGTTAACGGGATCGCGACGGTGCGTATGAACGACATCGCCCGCGTTCAGCTGCGCACCACCAAACCCCTCTTCTCCGACGACTACACCACCAACCGTATCACCGGCAGCATCATCCTGATCGACGAAGCCTCCAACGAAACGGTCGCTGCCGGCATGATCGTCGGAAATGACTGATTTTCCACAATAAATAGGTAAAAAATCTGTTATTTTGTTCAGCGGATCTTCCAAAACCCATCGTTCGAATGCAGCAGCTTTTCACAAACTGTTCCGGCTGCCGACCGTTACTGGGAAGATCTCCCTGCCTGTCATCCAATTGAATATAAAAACTGACGTATGAAATTTTCCCGGTACATTTTCACATGCCTTATCATTGCTGCAGGTGCAAGCGGCCTGTTTGCGCAGCAGGTTCCCATCGGCCAGTGGCGTGATGAACTTCCTTACACCCTTTGCAACTCGCTTACGGATGCCGGGTCCAAAATCTATGTCTCGACACCCTATGCCGTCTTCTATTTCGACAAGGACGACAATACCATCACGCGGATCACAAAAATCACGGGGCTTTCTGACATCGGGATCAGCACCATCAGTTACAGCAAGGAGTACCAGACTCTTGTGATTGCTTACAGCAACGCCAACATCGACCTGATCAAGAACAATACGATCATCAACATCTCCGACATCAAACGCAAGGCCATCCTCGGTAACAAAACGATCAACAACATCTTTTTCATCGGCAAGGACGCCTACCTTTCGTGTGGCTTCGGGATCGTGGTGCTGGACATCAGCAAGGAGGAGATCCGCGACACATACTACATCGGGAAGGAGGGGAGCCAGGTCAATGTTCTCGGGCTCACCAAAGACGGTCATGATTCTCTTTTTGCCGCCTCCGAAAAAGGTATTTATAAGGCCTATTCCAAGGATCCCAACCTTGCTAATTTTGCATCCTGGCACAAGGACCTGGCCATCGACACCTCCGCCACCTATAACACGATCACCACCTTCGGGGGCAGGGTCTTCGTGAACAAGCAGCTCGGGTCGACCACTTCCGACACCATCTGCATTTTTGCCAACGGAGCCTGGAGCCGCTGGCTGCGGGGCGCCTACCAGCCGGCGATGCACCTGGAGTCGACAGACACCTACCTCCTGGTTTCCTACAAGTATTCGATTACAGTGACCACCACCGATTTTAACGCCTATACCGGCGTTCCTGGGTCGCATTTTCCCCAGGATGCCATCGCCGACAGGGACGGATGGTTCTGGTGCGGGGATACCTATTCGGGACTTACAAGTTACAACCCCGTCACGACAGCCGTTACTCCGTACAACCTCAGCGGTCCCTCGACGGCCCTGGCCTTCAGCATGACCACCAGCGGGAATGAACTGTACATCGCCCCGGGCGGAAGGGACGCCTCTTTCAGTCCTATCTACATCACGCCGCAGATCTACCATTTCGACAACACCAACTGGAAGAACATGGCGGGATACGGTGACCCCATCCTGGGCACCACGCACGACATCCTAAGCATTGCCATCGACCCGAAAGACCCGAAGCATGTTTTCGCCGCAACGTTTGGAAGGGGACTGCTCGAGCTATACAAAGATTCCGCCATCCGCCGGTTTACCACGAGCAACAGCACCCTCGGGTATCACACCGCTTCCGATACCGGCGACATCCGCGTCGGGGGGATCACTTTCGACGCCGCCGGGAATCTCTGGGCCGTCACTTGTCACAACAACCGCTGCCTTTCAATGAAAAAGGGCGACCAGTGGTATCCCTTCACCATCCCCATTGTCAACGAGGATGACCTGGGGCAGGTGCTGGTCAATAAACTCGGACAGGTATGGATCCAGATGCGTTACGGGAACCAGAACCCCAATTCCATCCTCGTCTTTTCCGACAACGGCACGCCGGGAAATACGGCCGACGACAAGTCCGTTCTGCTCAATTCGGCTGTTGGCAGCGGCAACATTCCCGGCACTACGGTATTTACCATGGCCGAGGATAAAAAGGGGGAGATATGGATCGGCACCGAGAAAGGGGTGGGCGTATTCTATTCGCCTGAGAACGTATTTTCCGGGGCAAACTTCGACGCCCAGCAGGTACTTGTGACCCAGGGTCTGAATGTTCAATACCTTCTTGAAAACGAAACCGTAACAGCCATCGCAGTGGACGGGGCCAACCGAAAATGGATGGGGACCGACCGCGGGGGAGTATTCCTCTTTTCGGAAGACGGAACCTCGCAGATCTACCATTTTACGGCGGAGAACAGCCCGCTGCTTTCGGACCGTATCACCTGCATCGCCCTGAACCAGGACGGCGACGTCTTTTTCGGGACCGACCGCGGTGTGATCTCCTTCAGGGCTTCGGCTACACCTGGAAGCGAAACCAACTCGAACGTATATGCCTTTCCCAACCCGGTGAAAGAGGACTACCAGGGATACATCGCCGTTAAAGGGCTGGTTACCAACGCCCAGGTGAGAATTACCGATGTCAACGGAAACCTGGTCTATTCAACGCGTGCCGAAGGCGGCCAGGCGGTTTGGGATGGCAAAAACCTCCACGGCAGAAAGGCTGAAACCGGGGTTTACCTTGTTTATGCCTCGAACGATTCGGGCTCGGAAAAAGTTGTCACAAAAATCCTCTTTATTCACTGATGCTGCACTCAACCAGGGGCATCGTTTTTCATTCGGTCAAATATTCGGAAACCAGTGTAATCGTTAAAATTTACACGGAGCTGTTTGGCATCCAGTCATATATTTTCAAGGGGATTCACCGTGCGGGATCCAAAATAAAACCAGCGCTTTTCCAGTCACTCACGCTGCTCGACCTGGAGGTCAACCACCGGGAGAAACAATCGATCCAGCACGCGCGGGAGATTCGCCTGGCACTGCCCTACCAGTCGATTCCTTTCGACATCCGTAAAAGCTCCCTGGCCCTGTTCATCAACGAACTCGTGTATAAAACCATCCGGGAGGAGGAGGCCAACCCTGCTTTGTTTGAATTTTTATGGGCCTCCTGCCGCGAACTTGACACAACGGCCATTCCTGTATCGGCCTTTCACCTGTTTTTCGCCTTGCATTTCTGCCATTATCTCGGGATCTTCCCGCTGGCAAACTATTCGGAAAAGCTTCCCTGGTTCAACCTGAGGGAGGGACAATTCCAGGCAACGGTGCCCGGCCATCCCCATTACCTGGAGCCGGGAAAAGGAAAACTTTTCAACGCCCTGCTGGCGGAATGCAACCGGGAGGAAGATGAAAACGGCGAGCCGGCGGCATGGCGGAACAGCGAAATATTCGCTGCCCTGCGGGCCGAAACCCGCAACGAACTGCTGGAGACCATCCTGCTCTATTACCGCCTGCATCTCCCCGGGTTCATGGGACTGCAGTCGCATCACATCCTCCATGATGTTTTAGCCTAAATCCGTATCTTTGCCAAAAATATGGCAACATGAGTACAGGATTAACAGAACAGGAAACCATTCGCAGAAATTCACTCAATGAGCTGATCAGGCTCGGCATCAACCCCTATCCCCCCGAAACCTTTGAAGTGAATGTAAAGGCGTTGGAGATCAAAAAACTATTCCCGGGCGACGCAACCCTTTTCCAGGAAGCCAGGATCGCCGGCCGCATCATGAGCCGCCGCATCATGGGCGCCGCATCATTTGTCGAGTTACAGGACGAAAGCGGCCGCATCCAGTTGTACATCAAACGCGACGATATATGCCCCGGCGAGGACAAGACCATGTACAACACGGTTTTTAAAAAACTGCTCGACATCGGCGACATCATCGGGATCACCGGGTTTGTCTTCATCACCCAGATGGGAGAGATCACCATCCATGCGAAATCGCTGACCCTGCTTTCAAAGTCGCTTCGCCCGCTGCCCATCGTAAAAGAGAAGGAAGACGCGGTTTTTGATGCCTTTACCGATCCCGAGCAGCGCTACCGCCAGCGTTACCTCGACATGATCGTAAACCCCGAGGTGCGCGATGTGTTCATCAAGCGCTCCATCCTCGTCAATTCGATGCGCAGCTACCTGAATGCCCGATCGTACCTCGAAGTGGAAACACCGGTCCTGCAGCCCCTCTACGGCGGCGCGGCAGCCCGCCCGTTCAAGACCCATCACAACGCCCTCGACATGGTTCTTTACCTGCGCATCGCCAATGAACTTTACCTGAAGCGGCTCATCGTAGGCGGCTACGACGGCGTTTATGAATTCTCGAAAGATTTCAGGAACGAGGGGATGGACCGTTTCCACAATCCAGAGTTCACCCAGATGGAGCTTTATGTTGCATACAAGGATTATGAATGGATGATGAACCTGGTGGAGGAGATGGTCGAGAAAATCGCCATGGACCTGCATGGCACCACAGTGGTGCAGGTGGGCGAAAACATGGTCGACTTCAAACGCCCGTGGAAAAGATTCACCATGTTCGAGGTGATCGAACATTTCACCGGCATCAACATCGACGGGAAACCCGAGGAGGAACTCGCGGCCATCGCGAAGCAGCTGGATGTACCCATCGACCGCACCATGGCCAAGGGGAAGATCATCGACCAGATCTTCGGCGAAAAATGCGAGCCCTACCTGGTCCAGCCTACCTTCATCACCGATTACCCGGTGGAGATGTCGCCTCTGGCCAAGAAACACCGGACCAAAGAGGGACTGGTTGAACGCTTTGAAGCGATCTGCAACGGCAAAGAACTCTGCAACTCCTTTTCCGAACTGAATGATCCCATCGACCAGCGTGAACGGTTTGAGTCACAACTCGAACTGGGCAAGCGCGGTGATGACGAATCGATGGTGCTGGATGAGGATTTCCTCCGCGCACTTGAATTCGGCATGCCTCCCACCGCGGGTCTGGGCATCGGCATTGACCGCCTGACCATGATCATGACCAACTCGCAGTCGATCCAGGATGTGCTTTTCTTCCCCCAGATGCGGCCCGAAAAACGGATCACCGTATAAGGATTATCCTTCCTGTCTCTGACCTGCTTTGTGTTGTCAGCCTCGAAAGGTAGACACCTCCCGGTAATTTAATTCCCCGGTTGTCGGTGCCGTCCCATTTGACGGTCAGGCGGCCCGGGTCGAGTACCTGCGACAACAGGGTCGCAACCTCCCTGCCCCTGACATCGAATATTCCGAGTTTCACCATCCCCCTTTCCCTGATCTCAATCGGGATGCTGGTCTCCGTTGTAAAGGGGTTGGGGAAACTGTTTCCCGCCACTTCCTGCATAGCCAGGTCACCGGTGGAGCTGAGCAATTGCGGGTTGATCATGATGATCACATGGTAGTTGCCGGCCGAGGTGGTGAAATGGAGGCTGTCGACGACAAACGATGTGGTGGGATTCATCGTGATCAGGACCATTTTAACCCGGATGCAGACACTGTCGCCGGGATTCACCATATGCGGCAATGCCGCCACCGACATGGAGTCGACATACCAGTTCAAGGGTCCGCTCATCTGAACGTAGCTCAGGTTAACAGGGCCGGTGAGGTAGTTGTGGAGCTGCGTGATCTTGCCGTGGATGCAATCGCTTTGGGTAATGAACCACAACGTGTCGGGCACCGGGGCCAGGTTGGTGTAAATCACATGGAAAAGGAAAGGACTCGCCGCCCCGACCAGGGGCGCAGTTTCGTGACGTCCCGACTGGTCGGCCGCCGAAAGGTAGTATTTTACATCACTTCCCGCAGCCTGTTTCGGGATGGTCCCCTGGTAATGGTTTGCGCCCGTATTGTTCATCAGGACCCTCTTCCAGGGCCCGCTGCCGACATTGTACCAGATGAATACCGAATCGTTTTTAACCGGCAGATGGCTGCATGCCAGAATGTCGGCCTGGAGGTGGTAATCCGATTCACAGGGCTGGTTGCCGCTCAGGGGGATGTGGTGGATATAAAGCATGCCGATGTCGGCAATGCCCATCACCCGGCAATGGAGGGCATCGGTTGACATCCAGGGGGTGGAGGGGCTGGCGATGAAACCCTTTACCGTGTATCCCGGCATGGCCGCTTCGTACACTGCCTTGGCGCTGTCGTCCCACGGGGTGTTCATGAAGGGCACCAGCACCTTGTTGTTCAGGATAACCGAATTTGAATAGGGCTGATCGGCGGGGGTCATCACCCTGACCACCTTGTAATTGTTGCCATAGGAGCTGGGCTGCGACGCCCAGTAGGATGCGGCCGATTCGAGCGGCAGGTATTGAGGATCGGCAGGCAACACCTTCCTGATCAGGATTTTATCGGGAGCAAGAAATTTGCCCCAGCAATCGATGTGATCGATGGTGGTCGAGGTGTTGGGGTCGGGAACTACCTGGTAATTCGTGACCCCCAGGTAGTCCTGGTGCTTCTGCGCAATCTGCGCGTGCGTCTGGGTCGGGTTTTCGTTCCATACCAGGTCGGTCGATGCAGACACCCCGAACCCGTCGGTCATGTAATTGCCGCCGGTGGTGGTGACATTCATGCCGTACCATGGAATCCCCAGCATGGCGGCCAGGAGTTTCGGGATCTCGTCGTCGAGGGGCCGGGGCCGGTTGTATGGAAAATCGATGATCCCGATCTGGCTGGTGCTGTCAGATTCAAACCACGGGCCGTAATCGCGGGTCCAGTAGCTGTCGGTGGGAGCGATCAGGAAATTGCAGTGGCTGGTATCGACCCCGGCCGAAACATACTGGCCGATCACCGTGTTTTTCTGGCTGGCATTGGCCACGATGGTGGTGACCATGACATCGGTGGCCATCTCCCTGATCAGCGACAGCGGGATCCCGAAGGGGTAACGTACGAGCGCCCCCTGCATCCGGTCGTATTCGGCTGCGTTCCTGAGCGGGCCTGCAGGCGGGGCCGTTTCAACAAAATTCTTCCCGATCTCCGATTTACGGAGCATCTCCTCCGGCGACATTTCGTGCCTCAGTGCAGGAATACGGCCCGGATTTGGTTCCTGGGCCTTAAGGACTGAAGCAACCAGGGTCACAAGCAGCAACAGGATAAATGTTTTTTTCATGGGATAAAGGATTGATCTCACAAATTTAACATTTTAGATGTCTTTCAAAATCATTAAATTTGCTAAATTTTATGAATTAATGAACCGCAAAGTCAGGGTTGCCCGTCTCTCTATTTTTTCCAATTCCTTCCTGATCCTGCTGAAGATCGGGGTGGGGGTAATGTCGGGTTCGGTGAGCATCATCTCCGAGGCCATCCACTCCTTCATGGACCTGCTCGCCTCGGTCATCGCCTTCTTTTCGGTGCGCATATCCGACACGCCGGCTGATGAAATACATCCATACGGGCACGGAAAATTCGAGAATATTTCAGGGGTGGTCGAAGCCATGCTGATTTTCATCGCCGCCTTCTGGATCATCTTTGAAGCGGTAAAAAAGATGGTGCACCCTACTGAAGTTGACAAGATCGGGTATGGCTTCATCGTGATGATCGCATCGGGGGTTATCAACATTATTGTTTCAAACCGGTTGTACCGCGTCGCAAAAGAGACCGATTCGGTTGCGCTTGAGGCCGACGCACTTCACCTCCGCACCGACGTCTATACTTCATTTGGGGTGGCCTCCGGGCTGCTGCTTTTATGGATCACCGGTTTTCACCTCGTCGACCCGGTCATTGCCATCATGGTCGCGCTGATGATCCTGAAAGAGTCTTATAACCTTTTCAGGAAAGCCTATTCGCCGCTCCTTGACGAATCGCTGCCGGCCGAAGAAATCACGAAGATATCGGCCATTATCGAACAAAATTGCACCGCCGACATGACCTTCCACAATCTCCGGTCGCGCAAAGCAGGCAATTACAAATACATCGACTTCCACCTGAAAATGGACCCGGAAAAAACGGTGAGGGAGGCACATGATATCTGCGACCGGATCGAAGAGGAGATCAAAAAGGTCTTTGATCACACCGAGGTTACCATTCATGTGGAGAACTTTTAAAATAAAATCGTAACATTGCAGTTTAATTATAATGCATTATCAGTTAAAAGGTTAGATTCATGGCTTTAAAAAGGTTACAAATTCTTTTTACATTTCTTTTCCTGCTTCCATATATTCTTCCGGCCCAGGATACCATTCGTCATGATACCCTGTCCAGAAAGAGGGTCCTGATCGAAGACGACCCCGTAATCAGCATGCTTGACAGCCTTGCAAGCCTCAAGATTTTTGAGGATGCCGAATTCCCCAACGCCAACCAGTACCAGAACTGGAATACCTATTCCGACAGCGATGTGCCTTTTTTTACCGATTCGGTTTACCGTGCGCGGATCTCCCACATGAACGACCAGTCACCCTTTGAATATGTTTACAACGGCGAAGTCAAGAAATTCATCGAGATGTATTCTGTCAGGAAACGCAAACTTACCGCCCGTATCCTTGGGCTGGCCCAGATCTATTTCCCCCTTTTTGAAGAACAGCTCGATAAATATAACATGCCCCTCGAACTCAAATACCTGGCGGTGATCGAATCGGCGCTCAACCCTACTGCGAATTCCCCCGCAGGAGCCAAGGGACTGTGGCAGTTCATGTACGGAACCGGGAAGGGCTACGGGCTGAAAGTGAGCTCGTACGTCGACGACCGCTTCGACCCCTATAAGGCAACCATCGCGGCTTGCGAACACCTGAGCGACCTGTACGACATATACGGCAACTGGTCCCTTGCCCTGGCCGCCTACAATTCGGGCGCAGGGAATGTTAACAAGGCGATCCGCCGGTCGGGCGGACTGAAAGATTTCTGGGCCATCAAAAGGTTCCTGCCCAGGGAAACGGCTTCTTATGTACCTGCTTTTATTGCCGCGAGCTATGTGATGACCTATTCATCGGAACATAAAATTTTCCCGGTCGATCCCGGAATCCTCTACTATGAAGTAGATACCGTAACGGTTCATAGCCCCCTCGCATTCGACCAGATTTCGGAGATGCTGAACATCCCGATGGATGAGATCGAATTCCTGAATCCCTCCTTCAAGCACTGGTTCATTCCCGCGACCCCTGAAACTCCCTATAAATTGCGTCTGCGCAAAAAATATATCGGGAACTTCATTAACAACGAACAGGCTTTGTATGCGTACGAGACAAAAAACGGCCGGAACCAGGACTCACTGCAGAAAATGTTATTCTCCAATTACCGTGAAACCGAACTTTACCAGGTAAAAAGCGGAGAGACAATGGCCTCGGTTGCAAAAAAATTCCACATGACTGTGGCCGACCTTAAATCGCTGAACGGCCTTAAGAAAAATTCCGTCAGCCCGAAAAAGAAATTGCTTGTTTATACAAAATCGGCAAAGGAAAAAGGAGCAAAATCTGTTTCTTCAACTTATGTTCCAAGCCCTGCGTCAAGGGATACCTCGGTAAAAACCACCGTCGCCGAAACACATACCGCGAACAAATCAGTGAAGACAAATGCAGCCCCGGAGCCGGAAACTCCCCATGCGGGCGCAACGCATGTAGTCAGCGCCGGTGAGAACCTTGCCATGATTTCAAGGAAATACCATTGCACCGCTGCTGAACTCATGATATGGAACAACCTCAGCAGTGAAACCATCTTCGTCGGGCAAAAGCTGAAGGTTGCCGCTACCACCGCCGCCGGGGAGACGGGCAAACACAGCGCATCCCCCAAAACCTCCAGGGCAAATGCCGCCGCTTCGCCCAAATTCACTACCTATACCATTCAGGCCGGGGATAACCTTTGGGATATCGCTGCAAAACACGATGTTACCGTGGCCGAATTAAAATCGACCAATAATCTTAAAACCAACACCCCACTCAAACCGGGGCAGAAATTAAAGATCCCCAAATAATTTTTTTCTAAAACATCACCAGGATAAAAAAATTTGTCATACTTTTGACCACCTGGTTAAACCAAATGGACAAGAACAACCAAACCACCGAAGAACGGATCCTGGCCGCCTCCAAGAAAGTCTTCCACACCAGGGGTTTTGATGGTGCGCGGATGCAGGAGATTGCCAATGAGGCCGGTGTAAACAAATCGCTGGTGCATTATTATTTCAGGAACAAGGAGAGTCTCTTTAAATCGGTTTTCGAAGATGCGTTCGGACAACTGCTTACAAAGATGAACGAGGTCTTTTTTTCCGACCTGCCCATCATTGCCAAAATTGAAACCTTTCTTCATTTTTACCTCGACTTCCTTGCCATGAACTCATACCTGCCATGGTTTATCCTGAACGGCCTGCATGAAAGACCCGGGCAGCTTAAGGAATTGATGGACAGGATGCAGATGTCGCCCCAGCGGCTGATCAACCGGATCCACGACCAGGTGAAGGAGGAGCTCAACATTGAGATCGATCCGTTGCATTTCTTTATCAACATGCTGTCACTGAGCATCTTTCCGTTCCTTGCCCGGCCGCTGATCCTCAGTGTCCTCGGGTACTCACCGGAGATGCTCGGGCAATTCTACGAAGAGAGGAAAACAAAAGTCCCCGAATTTATCTTAAATGCGTTAAAAGGTTATGAGAATTATCCCAGCAAATAATCACCGCCGCCACAGGCTGCCGGTGCTCATCTTCCTGCTGCTGCTCTCGGGCCGGGCTTCGGCACAGGATTCCATCACCCTGGAATACTGTTACCAGGCTGCTGTAAAGAACTATCCCCTGGCCCGCCAGCTCGATATGCTCCGGAATTCAAATTCACTGAAGGTCGCAAACATCAGCAAAAACTACCTTCCGCAGGTGAATGTGAACGGTAACGTCTCGCTGCAGTCGGATGTCACAAAAGTGACCATCGACCTCCCGAAGGGCTTTCCCTCCCTGAAAATGCCTGTGCTCAGTAAGGACTGGTACAAACTGACCCTCGACCTTAACCAGGCGATCTACGACGGCCATGTGACCCATTACCAGAAACAGGTGGAGGCCTCCAACCTCAGCGCCGACCAGAAGGCTGTGGAGATCGAGCTTTACAAACTCAAGGAGCGCATCAACCAGTTATATTTCAGCATTATCCTGCTTCAGCAGAATGAAATACTGCTTATGAGCAACCGCGGGCGCATCGAAACAAAGTTCAAAGAGGTGCAGTCGGCCATCAGGAACGGTTCGTCGCTCGAAACGAACGGCTCGCTGCTGGAGGCCGAGATGGTGCGGCTTGACCAGCAGATCACGGAGACCCGGATGGACCGGAGCTCGGCGTTCCGGATGCTCTCGGAACTGATCTCCCTGCCCATAGCTGAATCTACGAAACTGGTCGTGCCGGCTGTAATCCTGCCAGGGTTTGAATTTGAAAACAAAAGGCTTGAAAATGAACTCTTCGACATCGAACGCTCCAGAATAACCGTGATGCAGAACATGGTAACCACCCGGTGGAATCCTAAAATATTTGCCTACGGGCAAGCGGGGTATGGCCGGCCCGGCCTGAACATGCTCGACGATTCCTTCAAGCCCTGGTGGCTGGTAGGCGCCAAACTGACCTGGAACCCATGGAACTGGAACCAGAATAAAAATGAAAAGAAGATCCTGGCCATCCAGAACGACATTGTTAAGACCCAGCAGGAGACCTTCGACAAGAACCTCAGGATCAACTCAAGCAAAGATATCGGCGAGGTACTGAAACTGACGGAACTGCTTAAACAGGATGACCAGGTCATCGCATTGCGGACAAAGATCACCCGGGCCGCCTCTTCACAGCTCGACAACGGCGTGATCACCGCAAGTGATTACATTTCGCGGCTCAACGAAGAGTTGCAGTCGCAGTTAAGCAAGGAAATTCATAAAATCCAGTTAACAGAAGCACAGCTTTCTTACCTCTTCACCCTCGGAAAGCTATGATCACCCATAAAACGACCCACTATGGAAAAACGGTTCATTGCCCTCATTATTCTCCTGCTCCTGCTGGGGGCCTCCTGCAGCAACGACAAGGATAAACCCGATGCCTACGGCTCGTTCGAGGCCACAGAAATCACCGTTTCGGCCCTTGCCAACGGAAAAATCATGCTCTTTAACATCGAGGAGGGCCAGTTGCTCGATTCAAACCAGATGATCGGGTTTATCGACACCACCGACCTGCACCTGAAAAAACTGCAGACCATCGGGCAGAAGGAGGTGACCATGTCGAGAAGGGAGGACCTGGAGTCGCAGATCGCCGTGCAGGAACAAAACCGCGACAACATTCTGATCGAGAAAAAACGGGTAATTAATTTACTCAAAGATGGCGCGGCCACCACCAAGCAACTCGACGATATCAATTCGAGTCTCAGCATGATCGAGAAACAAATCGCCTCCATCAAAACGCAGTTCGGCGGGGTCGACAACCAGGTTGCCAGCACCGACCAGCAGATTGCCCAGTTCCGGGAGTCGATCAAAAACGGGCGGATCGTCAACCCTGTGAAAGGGACGGTGCTGACCAAATTCGCGGAGAACAACGAAGTTGCCACCTACGGCAAGCCGCTATACAAAATTGCCGACCTTCGCGAAATGCTGCTGAGAGTGTATGTCAGCGGGTCGCAGTTGCCGAACATCAGGATCGGCGATCGGGTTGAGGTTCGCTATGACAAGGATGAGCAGACCAACGCGAAGACCGGCGGTATTGTGAGCTGGATTTCGCAGACTGCTGAATTTACCCCGAAAACGATACAGACAAAAGAGGAGCGGGTCAACCTCGTTTATGCCGTGAAGGTCAGGGTTCAGAATGACGGGGCCCTGAAGATCGGGATGCCCGGGGAGATAAAACTGATTGCTCATTAACCAAAAACAAAAACCATGAAAAAAAGCACCACCTTCACTTTACTGATCCTGATCCTGGCCTCATGGTCGGGTAAAGCCGTTATGGCACAAACCTGGAAGGCAGATGACATCATCGGCGTATGGCTCAATGAGGAGGCGACCGGCAAGGTTGAAATTTACAAGGAGAATGGCAAATATTTCGGGAAGATCGTGTGGCTCCTTGAGACTACCGACAAGGTGACCGGGAAACCCCGCACGGATGTTGAGAACCCTGACCCGAAGCTGAAGCCGGCCCCGTTGCTTGGTCTGGTGGATCTGAAGAACTTCACATTCAACGGTACCGATGAATGGTCGGGTGGCACGATCTACGACAATAAAAACGGTAAAACCTACAAATCCTACATGAAATTTGCCACACCGAACAAGTTAAAAATCAGGGGATATATCGGCTTTTCGCTGTTAGGTAGGAACACCATCTGGACCAGGTCGATCGCCCCACAAAAATAGATATGGCTGCCGTTTCCGTCGTTGTTGAAAAGCTGACCAGGCGTTTTGGTGAAACCATTGCCGTGGACGATATTTCGTTCCGTGTGAGCAAGGGTGAACTGTTCGGATTTATTGGTCCCGACGGGGCGGGAAAAACCACGCTTTTCAGGATCCTCACCACGCTGCTGCTCCCCGATGCAGGTTCCTGCAGGGTGGAGGGGTTCGACGTGGTGAATGATTATAAGAAAATCCGGAATATCTGCGGATACATGCCCGGAAGGTTTTCCCTTTACCAGGACCTGACCGTTGAGGAGAACCTGAATTTTTTCGCCACCATTTTCGGCACAACCCTGCAGGAAAATTATGACCTGATCAAGGATATATACCAGCAGATCGAGCCCTTCAGGAAGCGGAAGGCCGGGAAGTTGTCGGGGGGGATGAAACAGAAACTGGCCCTGTCGTGCGCATTGATCCACAAACCGGAGGTGCTGTTCCTCGATGAGCCCACCACCGGTGTGGATGCCGTTTCACGGGTCGAGTTCTGGGAGATGCTGTCGCGTCTGAAGGCGGCCGGGATCACCATCCTGGTATCGACTCCCTATATGGATGAAGCGACCCTGTGCGACCGCGTGGCGCTGATGCAGGGAGGCAGGATGATGTCCATCAGCACCCCGGGGGAGGTCATCCGGAATTACCCGCTGAACCTGCTGTCGGTAAGGGCCGGCGACATCTACCATCTGCTGGGCGAGCTCAGATCGTATCCCGGGATGCACAGCGTTTACGCGTTCGGCCAGTCGGCCCACGTTGCCTTCAGGGGAACCGGTATCGATGCCGGCAGTCTGAAGGTGTTTTTAACGGAAAAAGGACACCGGTCGGTTGAAATTACACCCATCGGGGCGAATATCGAAGACTGCTTTATGGAACTGATGAATACTCAACCCCGGTAATTCCCGGTAAACTATGGACGAACCCACTGAAGATATTATCATTGTCAAAGATCTCGTAAAATCATTTGGTTCATTTACAGCCAATGACCACCTGACCTTTTCGGTGAAGCGGGGGGAGATCTTCGGGTTCCTGGGGGCCAACGGCGCGGGGAAAACGACCACGATCAAGATACTGTGCGGACTTTCCTACCCCACCTCCGGCGAACTTTCAATCGCCGGATTCGACATTTACACCCAGCGTGAAAAGGTGAAACGGAACATCGGGTACATGAGCCAGCGGTTTTCGCTCTACGACGACCTGACCGTGTATGAGAACATCCGTTTTTACGGCGGGATTTACGGCCTGGCAAAAAAGGAGATCGATACCCGTTCAAAATCGCTGATGGAACGGCTGGGGTTCGAAGCCTCGCGGAACAAACTGATCCGCGACATACCGCTGGGATGGAAGCAAAAGCTGGCCTTTTCGGTGGCAATCCTTCACAACCCCAGGATCGTATTTCTGGATGAACCTACCGGCGGGGTCGACCCGGTAACACGCCGCCAGTTCTGGGACATGATCTTTGAAGCGGCGCACGACGGGATTACCGTGTTCGTGACCACTCATTACATGGATGAAGCCGAATACTGCGACCGGGTATCGATCATGGTCGACGGGCGCATAGCAGCGATGGACACTCCCGATAACCTGAAACAGCAGTTCGGGGCGCCGTCGATGAACGAAGTATTTATTAAACTGGCCAGGGCTACCTCACCCCCCGTCCCCCTCTCCCAGGGGAGAGGGGGTGCAGGGGGTGAGGCGGCCAATAACACGGAATCTGTCAAATGGACCTGATGCAAAACCTGAAACCCTCCGTGAGCAGGCACAACCTGCTGCTCATCGCCGGCATGGCATGGACCACGGCGGGGGGGATCCTGGCAGGGCGCGGGCTTGCTTACCTCTTCGGGCATGGTCAGCACCTCGGGTGGCGCCTGGCCGGGAGCCTGGTTTTCGGGACCCTGTTTTACATCCTGCTCTTTGCAAAAATTTCAAAAAAACACATCAAACGAATCCGCGGGCTGAACATCCCCTACCCCTGTGCTTTCTCGTTTTTCAATGTCAGGAGTTACATCCTGATGGCAGTGATGATCACCGGCGGGATCATGCTGCGACGATTTGACATGATCGACAGAGCGTGGCTCTATAATTTCTATGTGACCATGGGGATTCCGCTGCTGGTTTCGGCCGCACGTTTTTACTACTTCTGGTTCACCAAAAATGAGATCGGATGAAACGATTCAGGGGATTCGTCATCAAGGAGTTTTACCACATCTTCAGGGACTACCGCACCCTGCTGATCCTCTTTGGCATGCCCGCGGTGCAGCTGCTGTTGTTCGGATATGTGCTCACCAACGAAATCAAGGATGCAAAAATCGCCATCTACGATCCCTCCAAGGATGTGGTAACCCGCCGGATCAGCGACAAGATCCTCTCCTCGGGTTACTTCCTCCTCGAAAAGAACCTCCATTCGGTTGCCGAAATCGGACCCGTCTTCAGGCAGGGGAATGTCAAACTGGCCCTTATCTTCGAAACGGACTTTGCACAAAAACTGGAAAAAACCGGCACTGCGCGCGTCCAGATCATCGGCGACGCCTCCGATCCGAACACGGCAAACATGCTGGTGAACTACACCACGGGGATCATCAGCAATTACCTGGTCTCCATGAACTCGGCGGCGGTTCCGCTGCGGATCATTCCCGAGGTACGGATGATGTACAACGGTGAGCTGAAGGGTGTTTACATGTTCGTGCCCGGGCTGATGGCCATGCTGCTGATGCTGATCTCGGCCCTGATGACCTCCCTGTCGATCACCCGCGAAAAGGAGCTCGGGACCATGGAACTGCTCCTGGTTTCTCCCCTGCGCCCCACGCAGGTGATCATCGGCAAGGTCTTTCCTTATGTTTTCCTGTCGTTCGTCGATGCCTGCATCATCCTGGGATTGGGCAACGCCGTTTTCGGGGTGCCGATCCAGGGCAGCATCGCGCTTCTGCTCATGGAATGTTTCCTATACATCACCATGGCGCTGTCGCTCGGCATCCTGATATCGAGCATCACCAGCAGCCAGCAGGTGGCCATGCTGATCTCGCTGGTATTGCTGATGCTGCCGACCATCATCCTCAGCGGCTTCATCTTCCCGGTCGAGAACATGCCCTGGATCCTGCAGGCCTTATGTTACCTCATGCCGCCCAAATACTTCATCTCCATCATCAAGAGCATCATGCTGCAGGGAAACGGCATGGCCTATGTATGGCGCGAAACGCTCATCCTCGTTGGATTCACCTCCCTGTTCCTGGTTATCAGTATTAAAAAATTCAACGTACGCCTGGCCTGATGAAAACAATCTTCTATATTATCCAAAAGGAGTTTCTCCAGGTTTTCCGGAACAAGTCGATGCTGCCGATCATCTTCGTGGTGCCGATCGTGCAGCTGATCATCCTGGTGAATGCAGCCACCTTCGAGATGAAACATATCCGGATCTCGGTGGTCGACCTCGATCTTTCATCCACCTCGCGCAAACTGGTCAGCAAGTTCGGCGGGTCGCCCTTTTACCAGGTCAGGCAAACGACCTTTTCCTACAAGGCGGCCGAGGATGAGATGAAAAAGGGACAGGTCGACATGATCCTGCAGGTGCCTGCAGGTTTTGAAAAAAAGCTGATTTGTGAAGGCCAGGCAAAGGTGCAGTTTGTAATCAACGCCATCAACGGGCAGACGGCGGGGCTGACCAACGCATATTCTACGATGATCCTGCTCGACTACAACCGCGAGGTGGTGATGGAGAACACCACGCCGGCGATGATGGCGGGTGTGAAGAATATCCTGACCGAATACAGCTACTGGTACAACCCAAAACTCAACTATAAAACGTACATGGTTCCGGGCATCCTTGTGCTCCTTGTCACCATCATCGGGTTGCTGCTTTCGGGTATGAACATCGTGCGGGAAAAGGAGATCGGAACCATCGAACAGATCAATGTTACCCCTATAAAAAAAATCCAGTTCATCGCAGGGAAACTGATCCCCTTCTGGATCATCGCGATGTTTGAACTCGCCTTCGGGCTCTCCGTCGGCAAGCTGCTTTTCAACATCCCGATGGAAGGAAACCTCGGATTAATTTTCATGTCGGCATCTGTCTATCTTTTTGTAATTTTGTCTTTTGGCCTGCTGGTGTCGACCATTACCAACACGCAGCAGCAGTCGATGCTTGTTTCGTTCTTTTTTATGGTGGTTTTTATCCTGATGAGCGGCCTTTTTACCTCTATTGAAAGTATGCCGCAGTGGGCCCAGAACCTGGACAGGCTGAACCCGGTGATGTATTTCATCAGGATCATGCGGATGGTGTTGCTGAAGGGTTCCAGCTTTGCCGATATCAGCCAGCACTTCTGGTCCCTGTGCATCTATGCTGTTTTGATCAACAGCCTGGCCATCAGAAGATACCGAAAAGTTTCTTAACTCAATATATTGAACAAACCCTCCAGGAAATACCTCATCTTCAGGACGCTCCTCCTGGGGCTGGTGATTGTGGTCATTGCCTTTTTTCTCACCCGGAACCTCTATCCCGGTGAAGTAAAGAAGAAGGATGCCCTGCGCCGCATCAGGGAGCGCGGGTACCTGGTTGCCCTTACCGACCGGAATACCCTGAACTATTTTATTTACCGTGGCGAGCCGATGGGTTACCAGCTTGAACTGCTCCAGTCGTTTGCCGGCTACCTCGGTGTGCCCCTCCGGATCATTGCCACCAATGATATCAATAAGCTGAATTATTACATGAACAGTAACGCGGCCGACCTGATGGCGTTGAACCTCCCCATCACCCATGAAGGCAGGAAGCAGGTCAGCTTCTCCTCCCCTTTTATGGAAACCCGCCTGGTGCTCGTTCAGCGCAAGCCTTCCGGCGGCGCGAGCCGGCAGCCGGCAGTGATCAAATCGCTGAAGGAATTTCCCGCCGATACGGTGTATGTCAGAAAAAGTCCCTTCCTCATCTCCATGTATCACACATTCTACAAGAATACCGGCAGAAAAGCCATCCTGAAGGAGATCTCCGACATCAGCCAGGAGGAGCTCATCCGCCGGGTATCCACCGGGGCGATCAGGTTCGCAGTCTGCCAGGAAAACGTGGCCATGCTGTACCACCGTTTTTACAACAACCTCGATATTTCGGTTCTGGCATTTCCACTCTTCTCCTATGGCTGGGGCATCAGCCATTCATCCGATTCGCTGCGCGCCGAGGTGGATGCCTGGCTGAAAGAATACAAGCAATCGGGGGAGTTGAAACAAACCTATCTTGAATATTTTGATAACCAACAAGTTGCAAATTATCTGAAAAGCGATTTTTTCTCCGTATCCGGCAACCATCTGTCCCCTTTCGACGATGCCATCCGCGAACAAAGCAAACAGATCCTCTGGGACTGGCGCCTGGTCGCATCGCTGATATACGAAGAGTCGAACTTCAAAGCGGGGCTGACCTCCACGAAAAGCGCCAGCGGGCTGATGCAACTGATGCCTGAAACCGCCCGGAAGTTCGGGATAGACGAGAATGCGACACCGGCCCGGCAGATTGCCGGCGGGGTAAGATACCTGCAATACCTCGACAAACTGCTTCCCGGCGAGATCAGTTCACCGGTAGAACGTATCTATTTTGTGCTTGCCTGTTACAATGTAGGTCTCGGGCGCGTGATGGCAGCACGCGAAAAAGCAGAAAAATTCGGCAAAGACAAAAACCGGTGGAATGGCAATGTTGACTACTACCTGCTCCGGCGCTCAAAGAAACAACCCGTGGCAATGCCCGATTCGGTCGGGTCCTACCCCTTCGATTACAAAACCGAAGGCTTCGTGGACGATATCGTGACCAGGTACTTTCATTACAGGAACCTGATAAAATGAATGCAGGAATAGTAAAATGCAGGAATGCAGGAATGCAGGAATGCAGGTTGGATTGAAAAGTGCAGTTTCGGAAAAGAACCTATTGGGATTGCGGCTGAATAAATATTCTCCCTTACTAATTTCTTTTTATTGTATTCCTGCATTCCTGCATTCCATTATTAGATTTCCTTAAGGTAAATCCCGCAGATCTCTTTTATTGATTCCTCAGCCGGGCGAAATGTGAATCCAAGGGTTTTGCAGAGTTTTGCGCTTGAGTACCGGTATTCCTGGGAGGTGGTGACGGCCATTTCGCGTGTGACCTCCGGCCGGGCGCCCGTGAGGAAGGCGCGGACCGCCTCCACCCGCCAGGCGATGGCTGTCATGGAAGCGGGTACATTTATCTTCGGGGCGGGTTTACCAAGGTATTTTGCCATCATGGAGAAGAGTTCCAGGTACGACAGGTTGTCGGCCGAGCAGATAAAACGCTGGCCAAAGATGTCCCGGTCCATCAGTCCGGTCGCAGCTTTGCTGATATCACGCGCGTCCACGTAGCCGTTCACGCCGCGGGTGTAATATTTCAATCCTTCATACACCAGGCGGAACAGCCCGGAGTTATCCTGCCAGAAACCCGGCCCCAGGATTACGGAAGGATTGATGATCACGGCATTCAGCCCCTCTTCCATGCCCCGCCATATCTCGCGTTCGGCGCCATACTTGCTGATGCCGTATACTGAATTCTTCCGCGACGGGATCCAGTAGGTCTCCTCGGTGGAGACCCCATCGTTTTCGGCGCGACCCAGGGTGGCCACTGAACTCACATAGAGAAATTTTTCAACCTTGTGCTCGATGGATTTGTTTACGAGGTTGGCGGTGCCTTCGATGTTTACCTTCAGCATCGCCTTGTGGTCTTTGGGATAGAAGGATACCACCGCCCCGCAATGGTAGACCTCGTTGATCCCGTCCATGGCATCCTCGATGGCCCCGTAATCCATCAGGTCGGCATCGAACCAGCGAATTTTTGCAGCCAGTTCCCCGGGATTCTCAACATAGTAAGAGAATATCCTGGTGACCATTGCGGTATCGCTGCTGTTTCGTTTGATAGCCCTGACCTCCCTGCCCGATTTTAAAAGGTCGAGAAGCAGGTGAGTACCCAGGAGACCCGTGCCGCCGGTAAGTAAGATCATGGTTCGGTATTTTGGAAGGGGCAAAGATAGGAAAAACACAGGAGAAACAGGGTCTGCATATCCTGACGGAACACCAGATTTTCATCCATAGCTTGCCGTTTTATCTTTTGCATTTTGCCTGTGTTGCAATTTCACAATCCGACCATCCCCATGAACAGATTTTTGGCTAAATTTATCGTGTAATAACCTCCATCATGAAAAAACTCGGATTTTTGGTTCTCTGCCTGCTGCTCCTCAACAGTTGTTCCACCTCAAAAACAACCGTTGCGGGCCACCCGCGCCATGGCAATGCTCCTGCCGCAACCATGGACGGATCCACTTATGAAAAGGCGGTCATCATCATGGAAAAATCGGAATCGACCGGAACTGCCGCAGAATATAAATGGCTGAAGGATCATTACCCCGGCTACACGATGCAGATGCAGTCGCTCACCCATTATAAAAACAAGCCTTACGACATCCTGCAGGTCACAACGGCCGCCGGCATCAGGATCGAGGTATTTTTTGACATCTCGAATTTCTTCGGAAAATTCTGAACCGGTGAACAGGTACCTCTGCAATGGTCCCAAAATAGCCATCGGGCAGGATCATATTGGGTTAAAGGAGCGAAACACCAGGCTCGACTACCGGGATATCCGGTCGGTCAGCATCATAAACGCCCGGAGCCATAGGGCATGGCTGTTTTATGTCGTTGCAGGCACCGCCGGGCTGGTTGTCATCCTCCTGCTTCTCTACCTGGTGATCAGGGGTTTTATCAATGACCCGGCAACATCGCCCGGCAACAGCTTTTATTACCGCAAACATGCAATTTCCATCCTGTTTTTCTTTTTTATCGCAGGCCCGGTATATCTCATTTCGCGGCTGAGAAAATATTCCAGGAAACAACCCATGCTGATCATCAGGTGGGAAAAGCACGAATACAGGATCAGGGTTTCCGAGCTTGGCGTACGGGCCATCGACCTGAAGCGGTTCCTGGAAGGAAAAACCACTTTGCTCGAATATGATATCCCGCCGGCCGACCGAAAAATGAAATAACCGGGACAGCAATGGATCCTGCAGCCGGGAAGCAGGTCTGGCCTATTTGCTGATAACCTCGAATTGTATCCGGAAATTCTCACCGTTCTGGTCAACCAGGGTAAGCCGGTGCATCCCTCGACCCGGCGAAATGGCCATCTGGTGCACCTGGGTCGTGGTGCCGATAAAGCGGTCGTCGAGATGCCAGTAAACCACGACCGAACTGTTGCGGTGGGCCACTTTGAAAACGGTGCTGCCGGGCTTCCCGTCGAGATCGACCGGGATGTATATTTTGCTCCCGTTCTTCGGGTAGATAATGTCCATGTTGTTGCGGTCGGTGGTGGATGAACAACCTGGCCGGAAAGGCGGGAGTACCTTGTAGAAAGGGTTTTTATTGCGGAAGTACCACTCCTGTACCGGGGGAAGGACGAACCATGATACGTGCTGCATGTTTTCGGGCGATTCGCAATCGGAGTTCACCTGCCACCTCCCGCTCCTGTCGAGGTGCACCAGGTGATGATAGGGGCATGGGCCGGTCTTCATCCCCTGCTTCGGCACCCAGATGGTATCGGTAAATTCGCACAAGGGAGTGGCCCGGTAGCCGCTGTACCTGCATACCGCGATACGGGTCATCGCCCCGGCCGGGGTGGCAAACCAGTCGGATCCGGGCAGGGTTTTAAAAATATCGAAGAGGATGGGGGCCGCCATCGCGATGCCGGTCAGGCCAGGCCGGCCTTCTCCCGATGCATTTCCCACCCATACTGCAACGATATAACCCGGCGTAACACCGATGGACCAGGCGTCGCGGTTTCCGAAACTTGTCCCTGTTTTCCAGGCGATCTTCCCCGAAGATGAAAATTGCTGCCATTGCAACTCTTCGTCAGGCCTTGCCACCTCCACCATGGCTTCGAAGGTCAGCCAGATGGAACCGGCGTCGAACCATGAGGCCAGGTCGGGATAAGTCGCCGTACCGGGATGCAGTTCCGCCATATAGGATGGAGGATGAAAATCAGCCTTATTGTACGCCGGTCCGGGTGCCGCAAAATGGTTGAGGGTGCGGGCCATGGAGGCATAGATCCCGGCCAGGTCCCAAAGGTTGGCTTCAGCCCCGCCCAGGATCAGCGACAGCCCGTAATGGTCGGCGGGTTTGACCAGGGTTGTCATGCCGATTTTTCGCAGGAGGGCATAAAACTGGTCATAGCCGTAGCCCTGGAGCATTTTAACCGCCGGGATGTTCAGCGAGCGTGAAAGGGCGCGTTTCGCCGGAACAGCCCCGTCGTAGGTCAGGTTGTAATTTTCGGGGATGAAGCCCCCGATCTGCACCGGGATGTCGGGGACCAGGGTGGTGGGTAGCAGCAAGCCGTCGTTCAGCATGGATGCATAGAGCAATGGTTTTAAAATGCTGCCGGTGCTGCGGGGAGCCATGATGAGATCCACATCGGCGCCATGTTCGCCGGGGGTCGTCCGAGGCAGGTTTGCAGCGTATACCAGCACGTTGCCCGTGTTCACATCGAGCACCAGCGCGGCTGCGTTCCTGATTTCATTGGCCGCAAGCTGGGTGGCGCGCTGGTCAAGGATGCCAGCCACTCTTTTCTGCAACGCAAGATCGAGGGAGGTGACCACGGTGGTTCCCCTGTGCCCATCCTTCACCGCCCGGTTGAGCAGGTGGGGCGTCCACTGGGGTAGCGGGAAGGGCTTTGCAGGAAGCGGTTCCCCCTTTGCCAGTTCGCAAGTGCCTGCGTCGATCACCCCGTTCTTCAGGAGGATGTCCAGGAGGCGGTTTCGTCTTGACAAAAGCAGGCGCTGGTTTTTCCCGGGAAAGATCAGCCCCGGGCTGTTCGGGAGCACGGCAAGCGTTGCTGCCTCCGCCCACGAAAGGTTCCGGGAATCAACGCCGAAGTAGCGCCATGCCGCAGCATCCAGCCCGACGACATTTCCGCCGAAAGGAGCATGAGAGGCATAGAGCCGCAAGATCTCAGGTTTGGAACAGGTCAGCTCGAGCCGGGTGGCGAGCAGGATCTCCTTTACTTTTTCCCATACGGTCCGGTCCCGGTTCTTCCTTACGAGCCGGATAACCTGCATGCTCAGGGTGCTCCCCCCGCTGACGATTTTACGGTATTTTATGTTTAGGTAAGCTGCCCGGGCAAATGATATGGGGTTAAACCCCGGGTGCCAGCCAAAGTATCGATCCTCATAGCCAAGAATGGCCTCCCTGAATTTTCCGGGGACCGATCCTGATTCGGGAAAACGCCATTGCTGGTCAGTGGCAATTTTAGCGCCGAGCAGGTTTCCGTTCCTGTCGAGCAATACGGTCGAAAGCGGATCATCAAATAAGGGAGTTGGCAACCACAAGCCATAGAAGATCGCCAGCAGCGCAAATCCCAGCCAGATCGCCCGCGACCGGGTGTACAAACGGCGCACCCGTTGTTCATGGTGAACCCCGGGGGCTGTAACCTCATGCCCCGGAAATTTGTTATTCCATCTGCCCCGGAAGTTCATTTTGTCACCGGAGTTACCTCCACCCACCTGCCGGGCGACCTGGCGCTGATGGTATGGTCGTACATGGCTTCGCAACGTACAGCCGGAAGGTAGAACCGGCCGGGATAGGCTGCCATGAGCAGGACCCTGAAGGTTTTGAACTGACCCGGGCCGAGTTCAAAAAATGTGCAGACACGATCGTCGCGCACATCCTGGTAGTCGAAGACGGATGCTGCCGTTGTTGTTTGCGCAAGGTCGCTGCTCCGCGCATTGATCACCTCCCATCCCGACGGGAAAACCTGCGACAGTGCCATCTGCTGGTATTTGCCCCTCTGTCCGGGGTTGGTAAGCATTACTTCGGCCATGAAGCTGGTGCCCTGTTCCAGGGATTGCGGTTTGATCGGATCTCCCTTCATCGATTTATAAGCGACCGTTATTTTCAGGCTGTTGGAGGCGGAGGTTGTGTCGCCTGTCGCGGGTATTCCCGTCAGGATCAGCCGGCCGAAAAGGATGTTTTTTCCCTTGTTGGCTACCTGCAGGATTCCTTTTTTACCCGGCTTAATTTCTACCTTGCGCGCCAGGAGCGACATTTTGGATCCAAGTTCTTCCGTCGTGCCTGCATTGACGCGCAACGTGGCATTGATCCCGCTCCCGGGCGCATCGCCGGTAAACCTGGCCACCGCCATGATGGCAAAAGAGGTTTCCTGGGTGCTGAACCATTCGTTGCCGGCAAGTGCCGCCGATATTTCCTTTACGAGGGGTGCGGCTTTGGTCTTCAGGCCCACCAGGCATAGGGCTTCCGCAATCATGGCCTTGTCGCGCAAATCGGAACCGTAGGAACAGGCGAGTTCGCGGTATTGTTTTACGGCGGTTTCCGTCTTGCTGATGAGCTGCAGTGCCACCTCTTTTCTCCCGGACAGTTCATAGGCGGCAGCCAGGCGCCAGCGGGCGGCGGTTGAAAGCCCACTGAACTCCAGCAGCTTGTTCATGGCCCCCAGTTCGGGAACCCTGGCCAGGGCTAAGGTGTACAACCGGTATGCCTGCGACAGGTCGTCGTTGTTGTATCCGGCGTTGTAACTCCATGAAACCGCTTTCTGTCGCTGGAATTCCTTCCAGGATGAAAGGAAATTCACCGGGATGGAATATCCCTTTGTCTCCGCCTCCAGGATGAAATTGCCGGCATAGCTGGTCCCCCAGTCGTCGGCATAAGTGCTTCCCGGCCAGTAGCTGAGACCCCCGTTTGAAAGCTGGAATGACTTCAGTTGCTGGAGGGCTGCCCGGATGTTCAGGCCGGTTTCCTTCTTTTCGGTTTCGGTGAGTTCCATGATCCCGGACAGGAAAAGCTGGGGGAAGACCGATGAAACGGTTTGTTCGACACAGCCGTAAGGATAATGAATCAGGTCGTCCAGCCGCTTTTCAAGGTTGAGGGGAGGAATGGAAGAGACCTCCAGGGTTGCCCGGTTGGTGCCCGGGATTCCCCTGGCCATAAACTCCGTGGTCCAGGTGGTTCCCGGCTGGATAACCTTTTCCAAAACGTCGGTCACCGGCAGGTTGGGGTTGCGGACATCGATCTCGATGAGATGTTCCGATTTTTCATTCCCGCTGGTCGCTAC